>JAUYEG010000071.1 GCA_030691505.1 Bacillota bacterium
CACGGCGTTCTGCGTGTCGATCGAGGCGAAGCAGGGCACGAGCACCGGCATCTCCGCCGCGGATCGGGCGGCCACGGCGCTTGCCGCGGTCAATCCCGCGACCAAGGCCTCGGATCTCGCGCGGCCGGGGCACATGTTCCCGTTGCGCGCGCGACCCGGCGGCGTCCTGGTGCGGGCGGGGCAGACCGAGGCCGCCGTCGATCTCGCGCGAATCGCGGGCGTGCACCCGGCCGGCGTCATCTGCGAGATCATGAACCCGGACGGCACGATGGCGCGCGTGCCGCAGCTGGCGAAGTTCGCGCGGCGCCACGGCCTGCCGCTCGTCACCATTGCCGACCTCATCAAGTACCGCATGCAGCACGAGCGGTTCGTGCGGCGGGTGGCGTCGGCGGGCCTTCCGACCGAATTCGGCGACTTCCAGATTTACGCGTACGAGAGCGTGGTGGATCGCGAGACCCACGTCGCGATCGTGAAGGGCGAGGTCGGCGACGGGCTGGGCGTGATGGTCCGCGTGCACTCGCGGTGCCTGACCGGCGACGTGTTCCATTCGGCCCGGTGCGACTGCGGGGCCCAGCTATCGACCGCCATGCAGCGCATTGCCGCCGAGGGGCGCGGCGTGCTGCTGTACCTCAACCAGGAAGGGCGGGGCATCGGTCTCTCGAACAAGATCCGCGCCTACGCGCTCCAGGACGAAGGCTACGACACGGTCGAGGCCAACGAGCGCCTCGGGTTCAAGCCCGACCAGCGCGACTACGGCATCGGCGCCCAGATCCTGGTGGCCCTCGGCATCCACAGGATCCGGCTCCTCACGAACAACCCCCGCAAGTTCGTCGGGTTGACCGGCTACGGCCTGGAGATCGTCGACCGCGTGCCCCTCGAGGTCCCGCCGAACGCCTGCAACCTCCGCTACCTGAAGACGAAAAAAGAGAAAATGGGGCACATCCTGGACCTGGTCTGAGGATGGACGAACGTCACCCGCCCGATGTGAACGGTCCCTCCCGCATCTGCCGCGCCTTCCTCGACAAGCTCGCCCGGACCCCCGACAAAGCGAAGAGGCAGGCGATCCTCGCGGCCTGCGCCAAGGTCCGCTTCCCCTGGGCCGAGGAGCTGCTGTGGGAAGCGCTCGCCGACCCCAATGAAGGCGTGAGGGACCTCGTGGTGAAGGAGCTCCGCCGC
>JAUYEG010000089.1 GCA_030691505.1 Bacillota bacterium
GAACACGTAAAGGAGGCTCACATTGCTGCCAGCCTGCTAGAGGTCAGCCTGGGATGCCCGACCTGGCCAGCATCAAGAGGAACAGCGGAACCGTCAGTTGAGTGAGGGCATTCACCACACTGTGGATCACCGTCGGGGGCCAGAGCGATCCGGTTTCGTCATAGAGGTAGGCGGCCGCGACGCCAAAGGCAAACTGACCCGCGTGACCTACGAGGCACAGCCATAGTGACGGCGCCTGCTTGCCAAATACCCAGTTGACCATGTGGAATGCCGAGAAGAGGGCGCCGCTGGCGACGGCACCCCGGGTCAGGCGCAGCCGGCCGAGGCGGAACGAGCCGGGCAGCGCCGACCGAAGGCGGGCATGGAAATAGCCTCTGAACGCCACCTCTTCGGCCACCGGGATGAGTATGAGGAAGTACGCCGCCTGCACAAACAGGCCGAAGCCGGAGATGGTGCGCAGCTCGGACAGGAAAGCACTCACCTGTTCGGGCGCATGTACCATCGCCCACCTCGCTGAGATGAGCTTTTCGGTCATGCCGATGACGCAAAACGGCAGGCCCGCGACAAGCGTCAGCCCTATGGCCCGCGCCCGCCCCGGCTTGCCTACACGAAACCCGGCCCCAAGGCCGGCCACGCGGAGCAGGAGCAGAGCGGCAGACAGCTGCGCCACATGTGATCCCCAGAGGCCGACGGACGGAAAGGCGGTCGCCCACAGGGCTGAACCAATGACTATCGACAGCAAGTACGCAGAGAGGTCCATGGTCAGGGCATGCAGTCCATAGCTGCGGCCGGTCTGCGGGGACGTGCTGACGTGGGTCACGATCACTACCCCCGGCGGCTTCTTACCGCTCCACCAACCCAATTGGCATACAATGGGTTCGGTTAGGGATGGTGGGAATCCTCCGTCCCGAGGACTGGGCTCGCTGTCTGAGTGCTGCGTGAAATTGGTCAGTGAGAGGAGTCAAGTTGCGGGCACAACTCGCCAGCTCCGATTCCCAACTCGCCGCTAAGCCCCCCGCCGGGGAAGAGGGGTAACGGGGGTTAGTGCTGGCCTGACCCTACACCCAAGCCCGCGTTCCCCGATCGGCTACATGAAACACCGCCGTCCGCAGCAGGATGGTCGCCGCCGTAATGACTGCGCCCGATAGCACCGCCTGGGCGTTCTCGCCGCCCACCGCAGGCAGCGTCAGCACTGCCTTCGCCACCCGATCGAGCAGCAGGCTCGCCAGCAACAGGGGCGCGAGCGGCACCGCGTTGCTCCTCAGGAAGACCCAGCTCCTGGCCATCGTTTGCATCACTGGCGCATGCTCGACGACCAGCGTTGCGAGCCAGACGTGCGTCAAGGCGGGCAGAAAGGCGGACAACAGGACAGCCAGCGGGTTTCCGCCGGAGCCCATCCCGAACAGCCCCGATAGCAGCTCGAGGAGTATGCCGGCGCCCAAGATCAGGGCGATAGCCATCGCAATCGGTAGGGCGAAGGTCCCAAGGTTCGCTACGAAAGCGTCGACCCTCACCGGGCCGCGCCGCACCCCGTTGCGCACCAGGACGTTGACGCCGCTGGCCGTAAACGGCGCCGCCAGGAGAAACAGCCACTGCAGATAGCTGCGTGGGCTGCGCGGATCGATCAGGATCGTGAGAAAGCCCTGCGCCACGGCCAGTCCGACCGGCAGTCCCACGAGCAGCGGATAACGGCGCAAGGTACGCATTGCCTGCATCAGCGGGGCCATAGACGACCCTCCCAACGTGTCTTGCCCGGGTCCCTTCAGGTGATTGGCCGCCCCCATTGGGCTTTCCTCCCAAGGCAGCTCCACCGCTTGTCCGGCGAGTCCCAACGCCAGCAACGCCGGGCAACCCAGCACCGCCCGCCGCCGCCCCGACTCCCTGGCAGGCCCCCGTCCGTCGAGGTCGAACTCCCTATGCGCCCTACAAGAAGCGTTTCCACCCAATCCCCCTCCGCAGCAGGAAGGAGGCCCCGCGATGACAGGCATACCGCAGCCCCGCTGCGTGATACCCGGCGTCCCCCGCCTCGCCTTCGGCCCCGAGAGCGACGTCTTCTCCAGCGCCCTCAACCTGATGTCTCACGACCACCCAGATGCTATAGCTGTCAGCAATGAAGGATAGTGACATACACAGCCCATTCCATTACCATTGTGTAGGGACAGGTTGACCGGTCACAGCAGGTCCCGCACTAGGAAGAGGAGGTGTTCAGAATGTTGAGACTTGCCCGGCTCAGGTTAGCTCTGACTCTGGTTCTGGTTCTAGTTATCACGATGGCCCCGATAGCCTATGCAAGCCAGAACTGGCCGGGTCCGATCCGTAGGGAGTTGGCCCGGGAAGGTGTCATGAACGGAGTCAAGCTTGTGGAGGTAACCCAAGCTGGCTACTGGCGATTCCTGGACGAGGAAACGAAGCACTGGTATGTGTTCAGCCCACACTGGCTTGAGGCAGAGGAACGTCCGGCAAACCAACCCGAGCCCGATGTGGGTACTTGTGCATGTCCATGTGCGGTTACGGTCGCTGTCAAGGCTCTGACCTACGTAGGGTACTATCTCAGCGCCAGAGAGGTCTGTCAGTGGCTCTCGTGGCTCATTTCAGAAGAAAATATCTGTTGCGGTACCGCTAGTGCCTTTGACCAGGTTCACGCCGAAATCCACTTCGGACAGATATTCTACAACTGACGAGTGACGAGCGGGGGACGGGTCTTGACAGCGTCGGGCTGTCCCGTCCCCGTCAATTGGTTAGAGAGCGAGGCTCTCTCAGAACCAGGTGATGGTCCGTTGGTATGATCAATGGTGGATGCTCTCCTTCCAGGCCGCATGCGCTTTGGGTGTACCAACCCGAGTCGGCTCAAGGAATGTCTGATGATGCTCGGAGGTGATCTCTGTGAAGGGAATCAGCTCTGTTCGCAGAGCCGTCCTTTGGAGTTCGGGTTGCACCGTGCTGTGGGCGGTCTCTCGAGTTCTGCGCGGCCAGCTTCACTGGGCAGCCCTCACGGCTGGCGACAAGTTTGCCTTCGCTTTTGTGGTTGTGATGTGGATGCTTACCGCCTATGTCTGGTTTGCTGTCAGGAAGCGAAACCAGAGGCCCAAGGGGTCGGAGTATCTCCGATAGGACAGCAGTCTGCAGGCTAGCGGTTCACTGCCCCGGTGACCGCTTTGAGACTGTTCGCGACTTTGGACACATAACCGGCATCTCCTGTATTGTGGCAGGTCTGGTCCCGGCCCGGCGTGCCCGCGAGGTGCGTTCCAGCCCCCGGCACAGGCTCTCTGACCAGCACTTGAAGCTCCTGCGGCGGCTCCTCAATGGGCACTAACCTCTGGACGGCCCTTTCTTCGAGCTCAGGGCTAATCCAGAACCGAGCCTAAGGAGGCCGACTAATAAAACGTCTGATCGCAATCGCACCTGTCGTCGCGATGGTGCTGGCACTTGGCTGCGTGCCCGCCTGGGCCGACGAGGTGACGCAAGAAGATCCGGCGGAGGAGGGAGTCAACGGCGCACTGGAGCGGGTTCTGATACCTCTCTTTCCGAAACGTGCGAGCGTCACACCCACACGGAGTGCAAGATGGAGGCTACCACGATGAGCAACCCATCCCCGGTCCGCTCCGTTCTCCCCGCCGCCCCCGTCTCGCCTTTGGGCCTGAGAGCGACGTCTTCTCCAGCGCCCTCAGTCTGATGCTCAACCACCTCGGCGACCGGACCGCCTACCACGACATCGTCGGGCTCTCAGGGCGTTGCTTCCAGGTCGCGTTCAACGAGCGCAAGTTCCTGTTTGACAAGTACGGCGAGCACCCCGACGGCGATCCCGACTACTACCTGCGGCGCGACTACGCGTCGGCGCGCCGCGGGGTTGATGCGATGGGGTATTCGGCGGCGTTTCTGCGCAATGCCTCGCTCCGCGGCCCCGCCGTCGTCGGCGCCCCTGTCGAAACCGAAACCCGCCCCGTCTCCCCCGCCGCCCTCCGCGACGCCGTCGTCGCCTCGATCCGCGACGCGCGCCGGCCTGTCATTGCGCAGGTCAACGTCACGGGCACGATGTGGGCCCCCGAGTGGTCCGTACTCACGGGTTTCGATGAGGGCGGCGAAGTCCTCATCGGCTGGTCGTGCTTTCAGGACTTCCCGCAGACCAAAGGGGTCATCGAGTATGAGCCGGGGCCGGATGCCTGCTTCCGGCTCCGGGATTGGCACTCATCCGTCGTGGTCATCGCCCTCCTCGAGGGCCCACAGCGTGACGTCGACCTGCCTGTCCTGATCCGCCGCGCGCTGGAGGGCGGGGTGGGGGACGTGAGGGGTTTCGACAGAGGTCAGGAACACTTCGGGCTACGCGCCTACGACGCCTGGGCAGCGGCCATCGAAGACCCTGAGACATCCACTCTCGACGACGCCACCGCCGCCGGCCGGCTGGAGTACCACAGCAACCTGACCGGGCAGATCGCGTCGCAGAAGCACTACACCCAGGAGTGGCTGCGGCGGCTCGAGACGCGCGGCTGGAACGTCAGCAGCCTCCTCCACGCCGCCGCCAACTGCTCGAAGATCCACGAACTCGCCTGGGACTCATGGAAGATCGCCGGCGGCTACTGGCGCCCGCGCACTGCCCAGGCGGCGCGCTTCAGGGACCCGGCCAACCGGGCGGGCATCGCGGCCATCGTCCGGCAGATGGGTGAGCTGGACCGGGCGACGGTCGGGCATTTGGAGGACGTGCTGGCGGGGTGGGACAAGAAGCACTCGTACTACCTGAGGTCGGAATAGATGAAGGTGTAAAGGGGAAGGTGTTGACCGTGATCACAGTCAAGCCCAGAGAGTTGGCTCCCTTGGGACCTTCACCATCACTCCGGCGGCAGGCTGAAGGTCACCTTGCCCTCGGCGTCCAGGAACTCAATTC
>JAUYEG010000094.1 GCA_030691505.1 Bacillota bacterium
GAGTTCGGGCGGCTGCTGAGCTCCGTGCACGCGGCGGATGGCAGGTGAGGTTAGGGTTTCTGCGGACGGGTGTCGGGGCAGTGGGCCGCGAGGCGGGATGTTGTGGTGCAGACGATGTCCGCCGGTGCCGATGCGGAGGCGCTCAGGGCAGAGCTGAAGAGGGACCCGCTCAACACCGCCGAGGTCCTGTGGGCTCTCTCAAGAGAGCAGCCAAGACTCGTGGTGGTGGAGTCTGTCTCGCCGCTGCAGGGGCTTGTGGTCTTGGCCCCACGGAGGCCGCAGATGCCGCAAACCGCTTTCCTATGGGGCCGGGAGCCATCCTGCTGCGAGCGGCTGCTGGGCCGGCTCGACCCGGCGGCCGCGTATTGGCTCAGCGCGGCCGACCCTGAGGCGGCCTCTGCAGCCCGGCTATGGGCCTCCGAGGTGACGTGGGAAGGGGAAGAAACCAACTACACCGTGGCGCAGGATGGCTTTCGCCCGCATCCCCACTCTGAGGTCAGGCTGCTGACCGAAGCGGACAGCACTGCCCTGGAGGAGAGCCCGCGGGCTCACGTGGCCCGGGCCCTCTCCGTGCGCTCGCCAGGGCAGGGCAGCGGCAACCGGCTTTTCGGCGTGGTCAGGGACGGGGCGTGGTGTGGCGACGGTTTCTGTATGCACGTGTATGGGGACATCTGGGTCGTCGCCGACGTAGCCGTCGCCGAGGGCTGCCGGCAGCAGGGCCTCGGGAAGGGCCTGGTCACTGCCTGCACAGAGTACGTCTTCGCGCAGGGCGGTACGCCCACCTACCAGGCCGACACCCGCAACGAGCCGTCCAGGCGGCTGTGCGAGGCTCTGGGCTATGCGCCCGTGGGCAGGCGGTTTAGGTTTGAGTTGAGGGCGCCCTGAGCCGTGGCCCCGTTGGATATCCTGGGAACTTGCCGACGGAGGTGGGACCAGTAAAGCGCACGGGTCTGAGACACAGACACCGGCAAAGCGGCTTTAGGATAGCCAGGCTACCCTGATCTTCCCCTCCGATTCCAGCCGCCTGAACTCGGGGTCACTGGTCACCAGAACAGCATCCATTTCCTCAGCAAGTGCCGCCCCGAAACAGTCGGCATACGAAATGCCTCCGCCGGCCTTGAGGCTGGCCGCCGACTTCACGCGGGCCCAGGAAGCCTCCACTACCTTGACCTTCGGAGTGTCGAAGATCCTCTTCTCCACATGAACAGCGGCCTGTTCGCCGAAGTGCCTCTGCACAACGTACAGAACTTCACCGAGGTTGACAGAGCTAATGAAGATCTCAGTGTCCTCGGCGATGATAAGGTCCTCGACCATCTGGGCCCCTGGCTCATCTTGAACAAGGGTAAGCAGAGCAAAGCTGTCCAGGACGAAACGCCTAGACAAGCTCCTTGTCCTCCCTGGCCCGGTCAGCTCGCCGCTCACGGAGCAGAGCCTCCGTCAAGCTTGGTTTTCCTTTGAAGGCACCTCTCAACTCAAGCGCGGGGTGCCTCTCCAGTGGCTGGAGGACTATGGCGCCAGCTTCCTCCCTCACCTGAAACCGATCTCCCTTTCGCAGATCGTACTTCTCCCGTATCTCGCTGGGGATGACCAGCTGTCCTTTTGCTGAAAGCTTCACGATGGTCACTGCCACGCACCTCTGTCTTACCATGGGATGTGTCTTACGTACTCCATTGTAAGATGTGATCGGGTGGTGGTCAATCGGGGTTGGCCCAACGTCCAGCCGTGTAAAGGAAATCCCGGCCGGCGCAAGAAGAGGG
>JAUYEG010000159.1 GCA_030691505.1 Bacillota bacterium
GATGGCCACAGCAAGAATGGCCCGGTTGAACAAAATCAGCCGGCGCCACGACGATGCGGGTGCCGCGGAGTGGACATGTGTGCCGATTTGACCCATGTCTATATCTTCGGCGAAAGTGGCGGGCGTCCTTTAGTTGGGGGCGGATACCGTTTCAAGAATCTGTGGGTCGGGGTCCCGCATGCCGGAACGCCCGCGGGACCAGCGACCGCTCTACGGGGCCGGCACGGGCACGTCCAAAGGCACGTCCAGCAGCGGGTATTGCCGGTAATCATTGTCCACGAAGTGCCACCACTCCGTGGTTCCCTGGAAGAAACCCGCGCCCCTCATTGCTTCGGCGAGTATAGCCGCACGGCGCCTGACCTCCGGCGGGTGGTCCGGCCACGACGGGCTTGCCTCCGGCCCGAAGAAATCGTGGTCGGTGGGCATCAGGAGCGGATTGCCGTCCGCATCCGCCAGGCTCACGTCAACGGCGGCGGCGCGGCTGTGCTTGGAGCCGACGTTGGGATCCGCGACAAACCTGGTATCCGGCACCATGGCCCACATTCGGCGCTGGACGGACTCCGGCCGGTAGCTATCCCAGAGTATCAGGCGGAAACCTTGCGCGGCCAAGGCCTGCTGGGCCCGGGCCAGTTTAACAGCCGTCCCTCTCGCGCACAGGGCCCTTGCGACCGGATACAGCGCCCGCCCGAAGACGTTGTCCTCCCGGGCGTAGCGGATATCGAGGATCAGGTCGGGGCTGAACTCATGCAGGTCAACAAGGTGAGCGGCCTCCGCGGGGACCGGCCGGCCTTCGCTGTCGTGTATCTCAGGGTGTGCGGGGGCGTCGGCCGGCTGGTCCCCGGCCAGCACCACCCATAGGGCCACAACCAGCAGGAGCAGGGGAGCCCACCGCAACCGGCGCACGACGGCCCACCCCTCCCTCCCGCTTGCCAAATTGCGGCCCTTCCCTGGCGGCCAGGCACAATGCGTGTGCCTAGCTGGGGTGTCTCTCACCCGCCGCCTCTCGTTTATCGTACGGCACGGGCACGTATTGAATGGACGGGCGCCGCTGGCCGGGCTGCGGGTAGAGGTGCATCAGCTGGTAAATCTCCTGCGGCATGGGGTGGGAGATGCACAGGCCCATGTCCCGCAGTTGATCGCAGGTGATCGGGTAGTCGTGGGTCCAGCGCCCGTCCGTGAGGGCCTCGGCCAGCTGCACCGCGGTTTCCTCCCCCATCCTGGCGGCGAGGATGGAGCGCACCCGCTCGCGCACCTGCGCCTGAGCCTTTTCGGCAATGTCGGCCATGATCAGCGTCTCGTCATCGATCTCATTGCGGTCTTTTGTTGCCAGCACGCGCAGGATGGACGCGGCCGGGTACTGGCCGATCTGCGGGTCGACCGGGCCGAGCACCGCGTTTTCGTCCATGATGATCTCGTCCGCCGCCAGGGCGATCATGGTCCCGCCGGACATGGCGTAGTGCGGGACGAAAACCGTCACCTTGGCCTTGCGCCCGGATATGGCCCGCGCAATTTGCTCCGCGGCAAGCACCAGACCGCCGGGGGTATGGAGCAGGATATCAATGGGCATGTCCGCGGGCGTCATACGTATGGCGCGAAGGACCTCCTCCGAGTCCTCGATGTTGATGTAGCGCGTAATCGGAAAGCCGAGAAAGGCCAGAGCCTCCTGCCGATAGATCATCGTTATCAGCCGCGAGCCCCGCTTATGCTCGAGCTGCCGCATCAGTCGAAGCCGCTCGCGCTCCAGCCAGCGCTGGCGGACGGTCGGGGTGAGGAACGACAGTATGAAAAACACCCATATCAGGTCGGAAATACCCACTCAGATGCCTCCTCCCGGCCCGCCGCAGTGTCCGGCGCACCATAACGCCGCAGGCCTGCGGGCGACTTCGTGCGCCAGGCTGCTATCACCTCCAATTGTGCCCGTTCGGGTGCAAAGAACGGCGGACGCGCGGCGCGCCCGAGGTGCGGCGCCAAGCGCGGGTATGGCCGCCCGCGGCGGCGAAACCAGGGCACGCGAGCGAAAAACGGGAGGATTTTGCGTGACGTTTCGCTCCTCCCGCCGCATCTAGTCTGTGGTTGGAGCGATCCAGCCGCGCGGGAGGTGACAATCGCCGGGTGCACCGGCAATTGCGACCGCACGGACCGGATGATGGTGCCGCGAGTGCGACGGGGGCGAACCGGGCCGACCTGCGCTCGGCTCTGGCGGGTGACAAGAACGCCTTCGCGCGGCTGATCGCCAGACGGGAGCGCAACCTGTATGGGCTGGCTCTCGTGATCCTTGGTTGCCCTGAAGACGCCGGCGACGCGCTGCAGAACGGCGTCGTGCTGGCGTACCGCAAGCTCGGCGCGCTGAGGCATTTTGGCAGTTTCGACAGCTGGCTCAGGCGCATCGTGGCCCGCGAGGCCCTGGCCATCGCCCGCCGGAGGGCTGCTGGGCCGCTTACAGTGGCATCGAGGGCGGATATGGCGGGGGCCCATCAACCGACTGCCGGCGCGGAGCTCAGCGAATCGGCAGCGACACGGTTGGACCTGGCTGCTGCCCTTGCTTCCCTGGACGACGGGCATCGTACGGCGGTGGTCCTGCGGTTTGTAGCCGACATGCCCGTTCGGGAGATCGCCCGGCTGACGGGCGTGCCGGGCGGAACGGTCAAGTCACGGATTCACTACGGGTTGAAACGGCTGAGGCAGCTGATGGCTCCGACCAGAGGACAGCAGAAAGACGGTGGCAATGGTGAAGCGTATCCGGGGTGAGCGGCTCGGCGGCGGCCGCCGCCGCCGCTACATCGAAACCGGACTCCGGCAGGTCATTGCGGCAGATCCCCCGGCTGAGGTGGGTGCCCGCTGGCGCGAGGCGATTGCTGCCCAAGCGGGCTGGCACCGGGGCCGGCTCGGCCTGGCGGGCGTGCGTATGGTCAGGCCGCTAAAGCTCGCGGCTGCTACGTTGGCTGTTTCCCTAGCGATCATCGTCTGCGCGAGTCTGGTCTCCCCCAGCGTGGCCTTGTACGCGGGATCGATCCCAGGCCTCGGCCCGGTCTTTCACGTACTTCGGCTCGACCGCGGGCTTTGGCTAGCCTATGAACTCAACTTCGCGGTCCAGGTCAACCGAGAGGTAACCGACGGAGAGGTTGTCTTCAAGGTTCACGGACTGGTGGCGGACAACATCCGGACCGTCATGGACTATGAGGTCCAGCTACCCGCTGAACTCTGGTCGGAGGTCAGTCAGAGGGCGGCTCTCCCTAGATACGCCTGGTACGTCGTTCTCTGGGACCAGTGGGGCAAGTGCTACGGGTGGCGGGCCCTCTTTCCGAGCTACGCAGACCGTGTACAGGCAGTGGGGGACACGGTTGTCTACCGGGGGAACCAGGAGTTCCGTCTGCTGGAGCTTCAGTCCAGGCGGATGACCGCGGGTCTGTTCGTCCTTAGGCCCGAACTCCAGTCTCATTCGCCAGAGGAACTCATGGATGCGTCTGAACGCCTGGCCATGCGTCTCACGTTCCCGGTCGACTTCGGGCCTGCAGCGAGCCGTTCACGAGTGTTCTACCCTAACGTGTCCGACGAGGTCGACGGTGTGCGGGCAACGCTCCTTGAGGTGACGGCAGGTGCAACTGCGACGAAGTATAGATTTACCGTCCAAGGACTGGGGTCCACATCGGGTGAGTTGCCATTGCGTGGCGGCATGGAACTGGCTGCGGGGGGCGGCGGATGGGTTCAAACCATGTGGCACGATAGTGAGTTCACTGTGACCATTCCCACGCCGTTCACCGGCCCCGGCACGAGTACGCTGTACCTAGAGGCGCAGAGGGTGCGTGACCTCGACCTCGTCTTACCGCTCAAGAACACTCCCGATGAGAAGCCAGCGCCCGTCGGTTTCAGCCTGGGCGGCCTAGACCTCACCCTGACCGGCTGGAAGCGCAGCGGAGACCGCCTTGAGCTGGCGTTCTCGGGCGAAGGGCCGGCCAGTCAACCTCTCGGATGCAGTCTGCTGGTCGCCGTGCCGGGTGGAGACGAAATTGTGATCTCGGTAAACAAGGCGAAGTATCGGCAATCGGCGACCATCTACTGCCCCTCCCGCCTGCCCGGCATCTGGCTTGAGGTGCAAATCGGGGAGCCCGACCCGGAAGAGCTCAGGATCCGGGGCGTGGAAGAATCCCTTTCCCGGTGGCTTGAGTTCACCTTTGAATGGCCGAGGTAGTTGGCGCAGGGGCCACCCGCAGCCGGTACACGCGTTCACGGACTTTGCTCCCTGTGCCTCGCCGTGGCGAAATGCTATTCGCTGATCTCCACCTCGGCCTCGACCTCGACCGGTATCCCCAGGGGCAGTTCCGCCATCCCGACCGCCGAGCGGGCATGCCGTCCGGCCTGCTCCCCATAGACCTCAAGGATCAGTCCGCTAAAGCCGTTGATCACGGACGGCTGCTGGTTGAAACCGGGCGCCGAGTTTACCATGCCGAACACCCGCAGCCACGCCGTGACGCGGTCCAGGTCGCCGAGCTCGCGCTTGAGGCTGCCGAGGATGGCCAACCCCACCAGGCGGGCGGACTGATAGGCCTGCTCGGGCGTGACCTCGGCCCCAACCTTGCCGAGCGGCCCGGCGAGCGAGCCGTCGGGGTTCTGCGGACCGTGTCCCGAGATGTAAGCCCTGTTTTCGTGGACGCGGACCCAGGGGAACGGCAGCTTCATGCCCGCCGGGACCTTGAGCGGCTCCGGTAGCGCCAATCCCAGCTCGGCGAGCCGTGCCTCGATCTACATCGTTTTTCGCGCCCAGAAACCCCTGGCTTCAGCCCTGGGGAGGAAGGGCGCTTGCCCCCTTCGCATAGTGTGACAGTATATGAGTATGCAGAGAACAATCCGATTCCGGCTCAACCCGACGCCCGACCAGTCCGACGCCCTCTTGGAGACGATGCGGCAACATGCCGCGTGCTTCAACGCCGTAGCCGCCCATGG
>JAUYEG010000172.1 GCA_030691505.1 Bacillota bacterium
GGCAGGCGGCGGACGGCGGCGAAGTTCAGGCCCTCGTGGAAATCCCCCTCGCTGGTGGCGCCGTCTCCGAAGTAGACGATGGTCACGTCCTTTTCGCCCCTCAGTTTGCTGGCCAGGGCGATGCCGACGGCGTGGGGGATCAGGCTGGCGACCACGCTGTAGACGGAGATTATGCGGAGCTTGGGGTGACCGAAGTGGCAGGGCATCTGGCGGCCGCCGCTGCTAGGATCGGCGGCTTTGGCCAGGAAGCCGAGCATAATCTCGCGCGGGGTCATGCCTATCACCAGGGCCACGCCGATGTCTCGATAGTAGGGGACGACGAAGTCGCGGCCTCTCTTGAGGGCGTAGGCGCTGCCCACCTGGGCGGCCTCCTGACCATCGCAGGTGATGGCGAAGGGTGCCTTGCCCATGCGGTTCAGCACCCACATACGGGCCGATAGAGCACGAGCGAGCACCATCCGATAGTACATGTCGAGCAGGTCATCGCGGGTCAGGCCTGCCGGCGCCGACGGTTCCTTCACTGTAATCAAGGCAACCCACCCCCTGTTAGCTGTAGACGCTGATCCCTGCTGCCATCAGCGCTGCCTCTCCCACCGCCTCGGCCAGAGTGGGATGAGGGTGAACGCTCAGCCCCAGCTCGCTGGCGGAGGCGTCCAGCCAGCGGGCCAGGGTGCCCTCAGAGATAAGCTCGGAAGCGCTGGGCCCCAGGATGTGGAGACCGAGGAGGTCACCGCTGGCCGCATCGGCCACAACCTTGACAAATCCCTCGGCCTCGGCGCGGATCTGGGCCATACAATTGTGACGCAGCGGGAAGCGGCCGACGCTAACTTGGTGACCCCTGGCGCGAGCCTCGGCCTCTGTCAGGCCCACCGCCGCCACTTGCGGCCGGCTGTAGACGCAGCGGGGCATCCGAGTGTAGTCGATGGGATCGACGTCGTTGCCCGCGAGCGCCTCGACGGCCGTTCGGCCCTCGGCGGCTGCCGCATGGGCCAGAAGCAGGCCACCGGCGATGTCGCCCACGGCATAGACGCCGGGCTGGGCGGTGCGCATATAGGTGTCTACCTCGATGAAGCCGTCGCTCACCTTGACCCCGAGATTCTCCAGGCCCAGGTCTTCCACGTTCCCCTGTCGGCCTACGGCTACCAGCACCTTCTCGCTGCGGACGGTCGTACGCCCCTCCCCATGTTCGACGGTCAACTCCACGGTATCGTTACAAGAGCGGACATCAGGCAGGACGCGAGCGCCCGTTAGCACCTTCGCTCCCCTCTGGCCGAACATCCTCGCCAGGCCCCGACCTAGGTCCTGGTCTTCCTGGGGCAGGATGTGAGGCAAGAGCTCCAGCAGCGTGACCTCGGCTCCCAGGTCGAGCCAGAGAGAGGCGAACTCCACGCCGACGGCCCCGGCCCCGACGACGACCACCGACTGGGGCGGACGAGCAAGGTCCAGGGCATGGTCGCTGTTGATGAAGCGATCGCCATCGCAGGGCAGGCCGGGCAGCTCCTGGGGACGCGACCCGGTAGCGACGATGGCGTACTTGGTGCCAAGAAGCCGCGGGGCGCTGCCGGAGCCATCTTCCACAGCTATCTGAGACGGAGAAAGGAAGCGGCCGTGGCCCTGGAGGACGGTAACGCCTTGCTTGCGGAGCAGGTTGGTCAGACCGCGGTGGAGGTCGGCGACAACCTTGTCCTTCCTGTGGGCCAGGGAAGAGTAGTCGAGGCGGATGTTTTCCGCCCCGATTCCCAGTTGCTCGCTGTTCTTGAGGAGGGATAAGAGGTCAGCGCCTTGCAGTAAGACCTTCGTGGGGATACATCCCTTGTGCAGGCATACCCCCCCGACTTTCTCCTTCTCCACCAGGGCTACCTTTAGCCCCAGCTGCGTCGCCCGTATAGCCGCTACATAGCCGCCTGTGCCTCCCCCCAGCACCACCAAGTCGAAAGCATCCACCGTCTTCGCCTATTTAGAGCTGCCTCACAGAAGCGTGGCCGCTGCATAGGCTGTTTGAATCTAGGCTATGCAAAGCTCCTATCCAAATTATCGCCCCTAGGCCCAGCGTTGTCAATTTGAGGGGGAGTGGTTCACTGGCTCATCTCTGGTGGGCGGGATATTCTCGACCCCAGCCTTGCGCCAGAGGCGCATCCGCCTCTGCGGATGGCGGAGAAGGCTGGGGCATCGAGAGCGACAGGCATGCCCCCGCCTTTAGGCGGGGGTGGAGAAGCAACTCACCGACTGTGAACCAGCCACGAGAGCGGTTCAAGCTCTGGGGCCCGCTTCCTTGACTTCCCTGGAGACACGAGGGGCGTACTGCTGGAAGTTATCGGCGAACATCTTTGCCAGCTTCGCGGCCTGGACATCGTATTCCTCCGGATCCTCCCAGGTGTTG
>JAUYEG010000117.1 GCA_030691505.1 Bacillota bacterium
CCGGCGCGAGCCCGAGACGACGCCCGGCGGCGGCGGCGGCGGCAGCGGCGGCCGGACCATGGGCGGGGAGCGCGTCCCGGACCGCCGCCCGGCGGTGGGGCTCGTCGGCCATGCCTACAACATCCTTGATGACGGGCTCAACCTCAGCTTGCGCGACAAGCTCAGGAGCCTTGGCGTCAGGCTGGTTACTCCGGAGCACTATACCCCGTCCCAACTCGACGACGGGGCGAGGGCAATGCTGAAAAAGCCGCTCTTCTGGACACTCGGCCGCAAACTGGCCGGCGCGGCCTCGCTCATGAGCCGGGATCCCGCCATCAAGGGCATGATCGCCGTCGTCTCTTTCGGCTGCGGCCTCGACTCAATGGTCATCGAGCTAGCGGAACGCCTGATACGGCGGGCGCGGCCGGACCTGCCGTTCATGCTGCTGACGCTGGACGAGCATACGGGGGAGGCCGGCCTGCGGACAAGGCTGGAGGCCTTCGCCGACCTGATCATCAGGAGGCGGGCCGGCTAGTGGCCAAAGGGGCTGTTGTCACCTTTCCACGCATGGGGTCCGCCGTGCCGGTATTCCGCACCATACTCGAGGACCTTGGAGTCGAGGTCCTTGTCCCGCCCAACGTGGGCCCGATCACCGTCTCGCTCGGGGTGCGCCATTCGCCGGAGTGCGCCTGCTACCCCCTCAAGATCAACCTGGGCAACTACCTTGAGGCGGCGCGGCGGGGCGCCAACACCGTGCTCATGATCGGCGGCATCGGCCCGTGCCGGCTCGGCTACTACGCCGAGGTCCAGCGCGAAGTGCTGGCCGACCTGGGCGTGGACATGCGCATGGTCGTGCTGGAGCCGCCCGTGCGCGGCTGGCGGCAGCTGGCGCATACGATCGCCGACATCACCGGCTCCCGTCCGTGGAGCGCCGTGTGGCGGGCGGTGAGGCTTGGCTGGCTCAAACTCAACTACCTGGACAATCTGGAGGCCATGTCGCACCACCTGCGCCCGCGCGAGGCACGTCGGGGAACCGTATCCAAGGCGCTGTCGCAGGCACGCGAGTGGCTGGACGAGGCCAGGACCTTCGCGGCGGTCAACGAGGCCGGGCACTCCGGTATGGAGCTCCTTGCTTCCGTTCCGTGCCGCGAGACCGCCGAACCCCCGGTGCGGGTGGGAGTCATCGGCGAGATCTTCATGGTGCTCGAGCCCGCCGTCAATATGGGTTGTCAGGAAGCGCTCGGCCATCTCGGAGCGGAGGTCGAGCAGGGCGTGTGGCTGAGCGGCTGGGTGCGCGAGAACGTGTTCCCAAAACCGTGGAAACCGCGCGGGACCGAATCCCACGCCAACCTGGCCCGCCTGGCCGCGCCCTACATCAATCACTGGGTCGGCGGCGAGGGGCAGCTCAACGTGGGCCACACGATCGAGATGGCCCGGCGCGGCCTCGACGGGGTCGTCCACCTGGCGCCCTTTACGTGCATGCCCGAGATCGTGGCGCGCACGGCGCTTGACGCCGTGAGCCAGGACTACGGCATACCCGTGCTGACATTCTTCCTCGACGAACACGCCGGGGAGGCCGGCATGCAGACCAGGCTGGAGGCTTTCGCAGACCTGTTGCGGCGCAGGAGGCGCGGCGAGGCGCCGAAGGCCGGCGCGTAGTGCATGGACGGTCCGGTGACAAGTACAGACGGCCCGAAGGGAGTAGGGGACGTGAGGCGCGTGCGCAGCATGGCGCGGCAGTGCTATCTCGGGGTGGATGTCGGGTCGGTGACGACCAAGGTGGTTTTGCTGTCCGCCGACGCGCCGGCGGACGGAAGCCCGTGGACGGTGCTCGGCGGGGTGTGCCTGCCGACGGCTGGCCGGCCGCTCGAGGCGATCCAGGAGGCCCTAAGGCGGGCACTGGACCAGGCAGCGGCCATAAGTGGCGCCGGGGAGGACGCCGGGGGCGGCGCCGATGAGGATACCGTTGCCGAAACCGTTGAATCGCCGCAGCCGGTGGTCCGCGCGGTAGGCACCACGGGCAGCGGGCGCGTGCTCGCGGGGACGGTGCTGGGCGCCGACGTGGTCAAGAACGAGATCACGGCGCACGCAGTGGCGGCGCTGGCCTTTGACCCCGGGGTGCAAACGATCCTCGAAATCGGCGGCCAGGACTCCAAGCTCATCATCCTGCGGCACGGGGTCGTCGTCGACTTCGCCATGAACACGGTCTGCGCCGCCGGCACCGGTTCGTTTCTCGACCGCCAGGCGGCCCGGCTCAACCTGCCGGTAGAGCAGCTCGGGCAGCTCGCCCTGCAGTCGCGGCACCCGGTGCGCATTGCGGGACGCTGCGCGGTTTTTGCCGAGTCGGACATGATCCACAAACAACAGGTCGGCCACTCCGTGCCGGATGTCGTGCGCGGCCTATGCCAGGCCCTGGTCCGCAACTACCTTAACAACGTGGGCAAGGGCAAGGAAATCCTTGCGCCGGTCATCTTTCAGGGTGGGGTCGCCGCCAACCAGGGCATCGTGGAGGCTTTCCGCGAGGCCCTGGAACTGGATGTCCTTGTGCCGCCCAACCACGGCTTGATGGGAGCACTGGGTGCCGCGCTGCTGGCCGGAGAAGCCCACGCCTCGGGCGCGGTCAGTCAGACTGCCTTCCGCGGATTTGAGGTCGCCGACCGCAAGCTTGAGGCGCGCGGCTTCGAGTGCGAGGGCTGCACCAACCGGTGCGAGATCATCCAGCTATACGTGGATGGCAGCCTGGCCGGCCGCTGGGGTGGCCGCTGCGGGCGCTGGGAGACCGCGGCGTCGTGACGGCAACGAAGGGGCAGGGGACAGAACGGCAGGAGGCCGACCAGGGCAAACAGGGCGCCGCAGCAAAGGCGCGGAAGGGCGGCGGTCCCGCGGCGGCAGCATCGGGCTGGATGGCCAGCCTGACGGCGGGCGGGCGTACCGTGCCGCTCCTATCGGCGGCGCTGGCCGGGGCCCTGATGGCCGTGCAGGGCACGCTCAACGCGGTCCTGTCCAAGTTCATCGGGCTGCTGGAGACCAGCTTCCTGGCCCAGGTGCTCGGCGGTCTGGCGGCGGCGGTGCTGCTGTATGTCCTGCGCCTCGGGAGCGGGAGCATCGGGGCGTTGCGCAACGGGGTCCCGTGGTACACCCTGCTGGCCGGGCCGATCGGCCTGGCAATCATCTACCTTGTGGCCTACGGCATCTCCAAGTCCGGCGTGGCCGCCGCAACGACGGCGATAATCATCGGCCAGGTCTCGGCCGCGGTGCTGATCGACTCGTGCGGGCTGTTTGGGGCCGAGCAGGTACCGTTTTGCTGGACCAAAGCCCTGGGGATAGCCCTGCTCGCTGGTGCGGGGTGGATCATGCTGCGGAGGTAGCCTTGGCGGCCCGTAGCCCGGCAGCCGGCGTCTGGCTATCTCCCGGCCACCGCCGTTTCTCCATCAAGCGACCTCTCGCGCGCCACCGCGCTGCCCCGCACAAAGAACAACCAGAAGAAAAAGGCCGACAGCGCATACGCGCACATCGCCACCTCGAAGGACGTCCTGTACCCATAGCGCGTGATGATCAGGCCTGACGTGAACATGGACAGGGCGCTGACCCCGTTCTGGAAACTCTGCAGGAAGCCGTTTGCGGTGGCCCGGGTCTTGCGGCTGAGGTGCGCCAGCATGAAGGTATTGGTCAGGGGCGCCGACATCTGGTGGAGCCCGTTGCGGAAAGAATACGCGGCCGCAACCAGCCATAGCTGGCGCGAGAAGGCCATTACGAGCAGCATCGGCAGCGCCATGAGCCTGGTGACGAGAACCGACGGTGTGATCCCGAAACGGGCCCCGAGCGCCGGAGCAACCATGATGCCGAGCAGCGTGGCGAGCTGAGCCGCGGAAAGCACCACGCCGACGACATCGGGCCCGGCGTCAAACGTGCGAATGAGAAACGTATTCATGAAGGGCAGCACGTGGTTGGCGCCCATGGAGATCAGGCTGGCGGTCACCGTGTACTGAACCAGGAAGACCAGTTCTGCCCGCGTCCAGGGGAAGTTGGCCCTCAACCGCGCAAGCCGGGGGGCGCTCGGCAAGCTGCTGTCGCCACCATTAGGGGCGGCGACGACGGTGGGGTGAGCCGCCGCGGTTTCAGCCAGAGCGGCCGCGGGAGCAAGCGGTTCCCGGATGGCGTACAGCTGCCGGACGCCAGCGAAGGCAAGTAATACGCTGAGCACAAAGACCGTTCGGTAGACGGCGATATCGTCGAGCCCGGGAGACACGGCCAGGATCAGGCGTGGCAGCAACCCCCCGGCGGTATTGCCGACAATGCCCGACGCCCGGACGATCATCCCCTGAATGCTGAAGGCGTGGATGCGGTCCTCGGATGCGGTGTTTTCGAAGATGAAGGGCGTGCCCGCTGCGGAGTACATCGTGATGAAGATGCCGTCGACTATGTAGCAGCCGTACAGCGCGGGCAGGGCGATCAGGAACCCCCGCAGCAGAAACGCTGCCTTGCTTATGCTCACGCCGAAAATGAGACTGCGCCGGCGCCCTATGCGGTCGGAGAGGATGCCTGCACCCAGGCTGAAAAGGGCTATGCAGATCGTGCCGGCGGCCATCAGTGAGCCCAACGTGTCCTCGGCATGTCCGAGGGCGATCAGGTAGCGCGGGAAGTATAGCCCGTAGACCGTTAGGGCCAGCTGGTAGCAGGTGTCGAAGACCAGGAATGCTCGAATGTTGGGGTGAAAAATCCGCCAACGGCGAGCGTAGCTGCTAAGCAAGAATCCGGGCCGCCTCCTGGCCCATTGTAGCATCGGCGTGAGCAGGTGCAATACCCTTTACATATAAGCGCGAGATACGCGACATAACTGCGTTTTGCCTTGTGAACGGCTTGTGTGATATCATCAATGATGCAACCGAGCGGGCGATTAGCTCAGGGGCGGAGCGCTTGACTCACATTCAAGAGGTCGCTGGTTCAAATCCAGCATCGCCCACCAGCATCTAGCAGGCCTTCTGCAGAGGAAGACCTCGGCAGGAGGCCTTTCTCTATGCCTTTTGCAGACATTGAGGATTCTTCGTGTCTGATTGCCTGCCGTTCGACAGTAAGCGGTCACAACAGCTACCCCTGCAGATTCAGTAGCAGGACTTTGTCTTTTGGAAAGTGGTCAAAACGCGGAAAACGCGTGGTTACAACATGGGCTTGCGCCATGCAGTACTCATAGGGTATAATGTGGTTACTATGTTCATCAGAGTCACGACCGCCAGGGGCCGCCGCTACGTCCAACTGGTGCATAACTACAGGGACCCCAAGACGAGGGTCACCAAGACCAAGGTGCTCCACAGCCTCGGCCGCGAGGAGAATCTGGACCTTGACGGCCTGCGGCGGCTGGCGGAGGCCATCTGCCGCTACCTTGAGCCCGGTGACGCACAGGAGATCCGGCAGCGGCTTGGCTCCGCCTCTCCGTTTGAGTTCTTGGGTTCTCTTGAGCTTGGCGGGACTTGGCTGCTCGACCAGGTCTGGAGGCGGCTGCAGATGGACCGGGTGCTGGCCGGGCTGCTCCAGGACCGTGACTACGGCATCCCGGTGGAGCGGTTGCTGTTCGCGCTGGTGGCCAACCGGGCCCTGGCGCCCGCGAGCAAGCTGGCGATGGAGGACTGGGTGGGCGAAGAGGTCCATGTCCCCGGTTTGGAAACGGTGGAGGTGCACCAGCTCTACCGGGCGATGGATTTTCTGTACGAGAGCGTGCGGGAGATCGAGCGCGGCGTGTACTTCTCCGTCGCCAACCTGTTCAACCTGGAGGTGGACGTCCTCTTCTTCGACACCACAACCACATACTTTGAGATCGAGGGAGAGGACGACGCGGAGGGACTGCGGCAGCGGGGATACAGCAAGGATGACCGTCCCGGCCTGGCGCAGGCGGTGATCGGGTTTGCGGTGACCCGGGACGGCATTCCGGTGCGCTCGTGGGCCTGGCCGGGGAACACGGTGGACCAGAACGTTGTCGCACAGGTAAAGCGCGACCTCAACGAGTGGAAGCTGGGCCGGATGTTGATCGTGCTCGACACTGGCTTCAACTCACCGGCCAACCGGCGGGTGCTGCAGGGTGCCGGGGACCACTATATCATCGGCGAGAAGATGCGTTTTGGCCGGAGAGGGCAGCCGGCCGAAGCGCTCAGCCGGTCAGGGCGCTACCGCAAGCTCAAAGAGGGCCTTGAGATCAAAGAGGTCGTGATCGGCGGCGACAGCGTCACCCGCCGCAGGTTTGTCGTGGTCTATAACCCCGAAGAGGCGAAGCGCGACCGGAAGAAGCGCGAGGACATCGTCGCCGAGGCGGAGCGCAGGCTGACTGATCTCCAGCAACTTGCGGGCGAGCCTCACAACAAGGCGGCGTGCGCGCTGCGGGCGCACTCGGCCTACGGGCGCTACATCAAGCAGAGCAAGGCCGGCAAGCTGTCGCTGGACCGGGCCCGCATCCGGGCCGAGGCTTCCCTTGACGGCAAGTTTCTGGTCAGCAGTTCGGACGACGAACTCTCCGCGGAAGAGATCGCCCTCGGCTACAAGCAGCTTTGGCGGATCGAGAGGGTCCACCGGGATCTCAAGCACGTGGTGGACGTGCGGCCGGTTTTCCACCGGCTGGAGGACCGCATCCGCGCCCACGTCCTGCTCTGTTGGCTGGCCCTGCTGCTCATCCGCGTGGTGGAGAACGAGAGCGGGGAAACCTGGGCCCAACTGAAGCCGATCCTGGCCAAGATGAAGGTGGGAATCCACTTGCTGCAGGCC
Organism: Bacillota bacterium; assembly: GCA_030691505.1. Taxonomy (GTDB): domain Bacteria; phylum Bacillota; class Sulfobacillia; order JAUYEG01; family JAUYEG01; genus JAUYEG01. The sequence goes on from JAUYEG010000117.1 coordinate 6,730, forward strand.
GGCGAGGTTTGGAAGTCCTCCACGCTGACGCCCGTTCAGAAGGAGATCTTCCGCAAGCTCAAGGCGAAAACCCCTCCGGACTATCTCGCCGTGAAGACCGGCAAGCGAGAGGCCGTGTAGTTACAACACATATCCCCTCGGCATGCCCCTCAAAGCTACCTTATGCTGGCCTTGGCGTGCGAAGTTGTGACTGTCTCCTATTCAATGCCAGCCAGGCCAGGGCCAGGTGTTCGTCGATCAGCTCGGGTTGTGCCCCGTGACCCGGCAGATGGCGCTCTTGGGAAGCCGGTAGTACCTCAGCATCAGGACCCGGTCGAGGCGCGGAGGTACTGGTCCACAGCCTCCGGGGTG
>JAUYEG010000132.1 GCA_030691505.1 Bacillota bacterium
GACACCGTCCGGCACGGGTCCCGGACCTCGCGATCTTGCGGCCGTCCGGAACCGCATCGACGCACACAAGGTCTATCCGCAGATCGCCGTGCGCAACGGCTGGGAGGGGCGCGTGCTGGTGGAAATGCGTCTCGAGGGCGACGGCCGCCTGAGCACCGTGCGCCTGCTCGAGGGTTCGGGCTACGCCGTGCTCGACGATGCGACGATCAGCGCGGTGCGTCGGGCTTCGCCGTTCCCGCCGGTCGCCCGCGTCCTGACGGTCCCCGTCGAATACCGCCTCGTTCCGTAATTCGGCCGCTCAAAAGGGCCCACCTGCGGCGTTGCCCTCCTCGCAGCTCCCTGCGGCGGGCACGAGCCCGCCTCAGTCGCGGCTTCGGGGTGCTGCCTTGCATCTGGACCCTTTTGAGCGGCCTTCCTTCTGCCGTTGTTCCGCTGAAAAGGGCCCACCTGCGGCGTTACAGCCGCTGTGATGGAACTCGATGCTGCAACCCCCTTGATCCCCCTTTGGCAAACTTACCCTTACCCATAACCGGGGTCGCTGGACACAGGGGGTATGAGTAGATGTGGCGCATACTGCATGGTCAGGTACTTCCAGGTGGCGGCGATGTCATCGAGTCGTTGCAGGCCAATCCAGAGAGACTTGGTTCCTGGCTCTGCGTCGCACTTTCTTCCCAGGAACCCCCCGAGGCTTGCCACCATGCGGATCGCCTCGCGCAGCGACGGCGGTTGAGACGGTGGCGTGGGGTTGCGGGTCACAAAGGAAACCAGCGCCTTCCACTCGGCATCCTCGAAATACACCGAGCACGGCACGTCGGGTGTTTCGCGCCCCAGCTTGACCAGGTGAAAGATCCGCCAGGCCACGACCATATCGATGGCCAGACAGGCCTCGATCCGATCCGCGTGGCCCAGTTGACGCTCCTCGATCTTGCAGCCGCTCTTGAGGGTGCGGTGATAGACCTCGATCCCCCAACGTTTGGTGTACCAGTCGAGCTTTTCGATCGCCTGAGAGAAATCAGTGACCGGCATGGTCGACACGAGCATCCACTCCAGCGGTTTCTGGTCGGCGGGGACATCGACTTCCTGCGCCAGCACCGCCCAGATCTGCAAGGGTCCCAAATCAGGCTTGAGTTGTGGCGGCTTGAGCATGACCTGGGCGTAGCGCACCTGCAAACGCGCGACCCGCGCTGCTCGTTTGGCCTGCCGCGGCACAAAGATCTCCTGGACCCCGGCCACCGGCTGGTTCGCCAGTGTCTCCCACAGATGTCCCTGCCCATCGACCGTGGAGCGGTCCTGCTCGGCGCGCACCAGCAGCTTCGGTCCCTTTGGATCGGACAACGCCAGAGAGAACAACTCGTAGATGTCGGCCTCCCGATCGCCGACGCTGACCAGCGTCGTCTTGGGGCACCGCCGCTGGGCCTCGGCCGCCTTGCGGTAGCTGATCAGCCATTTGTTGCTTTCCTTGGCTTCGATTGGTTCCTGGTGCCGTCGTCGTTTCTTGCCGTAATCCTCCGGATCGCGGGCCCAGCACTGCACGTCGAGCAATCCCAACGGTGTGCCCTCGGTGCTGAACGCCATGGTGTCGTGCACCACCAGCCCGGTTCCACGGCCCAACCGGTAGCCGATCGGCCCGAGCCCCTCGGTGGCCGGATGAGCGCTGTAGTTGAGGGTCGTGGTGTCCTGCACCGCCAACACCACCGACTCCCGACTGACCCTGGCCACGGTGGCTTCGTAGTGTGCCGCCAACAGCCGCTCCATCGTCGTCTCCGGATGATCGAAAAAGCGGTACGCCGCTTTCGTCTTGGCCCGCGTCTGGCACGCCTGAGGTATGGCGGACTGCGGCTGAGCGTACAGGTCCCGGGCCAGCGTCACAAGCCGGGAAATCAATCGCTGATCTCCCAACGGGGCCTCTGCGAACTCTTCCTGCGCCCAATCCGCGAACTCACGGCGCTCACGTACGGGCTGGGCGACACCGGAGCACAACAGATCGCGGGCATCAGAGCGCAGCGGCAACAGGTAGATATCCTTGACCGAGATCGCGGCGCGATGGCCCCCATCCTGCCGGCCTCGCCCTCGGGTCTGCCCAACCAAGTGCCAGCCGGCGGCCCGATAACAGGTGCCCCGAAACCGCTCTTTCTCCACAAAGGTTTCCAGCAACACCGGTTCATAGCCATACCGCTCCCGCCACTCGCGCGGCAAACGCGCCGCGGCGGCGGCCAGCACCTGAGAAGCAAGATTGGGCACCCGCACCTGAGGCAAAATCAGAAACCGACTGTTGCAGACAACTCTCGGCAAATGCTCCCGCCGCTGCTGCTCCGTCCAGCCGATCCACCGTTCGCGCGCTTCGATCCGCCACGCTGCGGCGCTGAAGCTCAAGCCCCCCAACCAGCCATGGCGAGTGCTGTGAATCAGGTACCGCATCTGGGCCCCGCACAGCGGCCCGGATCCAAGATAGTGATGCCGCATCAACTCGTTCCACACGCGCGAGACCTTGCTGTCCGCGCTCCCGATCTTGATCAGTTCCACCGGCCCGATTTCCGTCAGCGGGCCCTCGAGCGCCGCTGGCTCCGCGAGTACTGCCGCGGTGGTGGGACCCAACCGGCGCGCAAAGGACCTGTCCCGCGGCGGCGGCAGCCGGATCACTCCACGATGCTCCAATTTGCTCAATGCCACCCGGCAACTCATCTGCTTGAGCCTGCCGTTGGGCGCCCGCCAGTCGAGCCATTCGCATACTTGCCGAGAAAGGGCCGCCCGCGAAAGAGTCGGCTCATCTTCGACGGCCCGGTTGATCCGCGCCAGGACTTCGACCGTGAAGCTCCCCCCGTCGATGTGCACACCCTCACGCTACCCGACTCGACCCCCTGTGTCC
>JAUYEG010000134.1 GCA_030691505.1 Bacillota bacterium
CCGGCGCGAACGGGGCGTCCACGGCCAGGTCGAGGTCAGTCAACACCGTCCCGATGAAAAAGAGCGAGCCGACACCCGGGCGGAGCAGCATGGTGTTCTTGCCGATCCAGCCCAGCCCGGCGCGCTGGGCGAGTTCCCGCTCCGGCACCGGTCCCGCGTCGGTATAGGGACGGGCAATCGTGGCCCCTTCAGCACGCAACCACTCCGCCAACCGCTCCAGACGCGCCGGCGTCACCTCGTGGTAGTCGGCCTCCGGGTCGAGTAACGCAGTCTCGTCGGAGCGCTGTAGCAACTCGCCCAGTGCAACTTTGGGCCACTCCTTCATTCGCCACCCTCCACGCCAACGAGGGCCTCGATCTCACCCAGCAGCCGCATCACCTCGGTCTCGTGGCTGCGCATCGCAGCGATCAGGTCTTTCGGATCGGCATGTTCCAGCCCGGCCTTGGCATTCGGGTTCTTGAGGTCCAGGTTGTAAATGGGCCAGTACAGCGCATCGCCTGCGGCCTGGGCGGACTTGGCAGCCTGTTCATGGGCCTGTTGCTTGCTTTTGAGCGCCTTCAGGCGGTCTTGCAATTCAGTCTTTTGGCCATTGGCAGCAGCCTGGATGGCCTGCTCCAACTCCCGAATGGGCTTGCCCAGCGCGATGGCAGCATTGCGTTCGCTTTCCGCCCGCTGCCAGTGCGGCGTCGCGGCCTCAACGGCGGCGGTACGGTTGGCCGCGAAATCCACCTTCCAGGCCTGCGGGCCTTCTTCTCGGTCGTTCCACCACGCCAGGGCGGGGGCAAATTCCTCAAACTGCAGGGGCGCCGTCTTGCTGTATTTTTTGCGCCCTTCGGGCAATGGCAGTTCGTAGTACCAGATGGTGTCGGTGGAGCCGCCGCGTTCAAAGAACAGCAGGTTGGCCGGGATATCGGTGTAAGGCGCGAACACGCCTTGCGGCAGGCGCACGACGGTGTGAAGCTTGAACTCCTTAAGCATCTGCTCCTTGATGACGGCGCTGATGCCATCACCAAACAAGGTGCCATTGGGCACGACCACGGCGGCCCGGCCACCTCGATCAGCCGGCTTACCACCCGGCACGGGCGCACCGACCACGCGCAACTTGCGCATGATGTATTGCAGAAACAGCAGCGCGGTTTCCGCCGTTTGCATATTGGGCGGGAAGTTGGCCTTGATCCCAGCCTCCTCCTCACCGCCGAA
>JAUYEG010000015.1 GCA_030691505.1 Bacillota bacterium
CCGCCGAGTCTGACGACCAAGCTGCCCCCGCCGAGTAAATCCCATGAATTACCTGCCCATTTTCCTCGACCTGCGTGACCGCCATTGTCTGGTGGTGGGCGGTTCCGAAACCGCCGCGCGCAAGGCTGAACTGCTTTTGCGTGCCGGCGCGCACGTCGAGGTTGCTGCGCCCGCGCTGCACGAAACTTTTGCGCGCCTGCCGCATGCCGACCATCTGCAGCGGGTGGCCGATGCCTTCACGCCTGAGCTGCTGGAGGGCAAGGATGTCGTGATCGTGGTGGAGGACGATGCGGCCGCCGCCAAGACCATCGCTGACGCGGCGCGTGCACGCAACATCCCGGTCAATGTGACCGACAAGCCCGCGCTGTGCAGCTTCATCCTGCCGTCGATCATCGATCGCTCGCCGATCATGGTGGCGGTGTCCAGCGGCGGCGAGTCGCCGGTGCTGGCGCGCATGCTGCGTGCGCGGCTGGAAACCCTGATTCCCGCGGCCTATGGGCGGCTCTCCGCGCTGGCGTCGCGCTCCAAGGACCGCGTGCGCGCGGCGATCAAGCCGGAACAGCGGCGCGCTTTCTGGGAAAAGGTGTTTCTCTCGCCGGTCGCCGAAATGGTGTTCTCCGGGCGCGACGTCGAGGCCGAGCAGCAACTCGAGGACATGATCAGGGACGGCGCCGAGCACGACATCCGCCGCGGCGAAGTCTATCTGGTCGGGGCCGGCCCGGGCAATCCCGACCTGCTGACCTTCCGCGCGCTGCGGCTGATGCAGCAGGCCGACGTCATCGTGCATGACCGGCTTGTCTCGCAGCCCATCCTCGACATGTGCCGGCGTGACGCCGAGCGCATCTACGTCGGCAAGGAGCGCGACGACCACGCGGTGCCGCAGGAGGAAATCAACCTGCTGCTGGTGCGCCTGGCCAAGGAAGGCAAGCGCGTGCTGCGTCTGTCGGGGGGCGACCCCTTAATCTTCGGCCGCGGCGGCGTGGAAATCGAAACCCTGGTCGTGCAGGGCGTGCCGTTCCAGGTGGTGCCCGGCATCACCGCCGCCGCGGGCGTGGCA
>JAUYEG010000027.1 GCA_030691505.1 Bacillota bacterium
CAGCCACGAAGCCGCCATATCACCCGGAGTTCCGGGCACAGGCGGTACAGCTAGTCAAAGACAGCGGCAAGACGGTGCGGCAGATTGCCGTGGATCTTGGTATCAGCTATGAGAGCCTGCGCAAGTGGGTGCGGCAGGCAGTCCGCGACCCACAGCCGGTCCGGTCCGGGCTGCGTGAACTCCCGCTGCACGAGATCGGGCTGCGGTTGCTGGTCCTCGCTCCGCCTGGTGCAACCACGAAGCCTGCGGCGGTGGTGGCGGCTTCGTGGCTGGCATCGTGAACAACCCCCCATACTTACACCTTAACAAGCCTTGGGTGTCCACGAAACCGGGGCAGGCTCATCGGCCGCCGCGAGAGCCGGGCTAATTCAGTCCGTGTTAGAGGGGCCACTGTGCTGCTACTGGGTCAAGTCGTCGGCCTAGTCTCTCCTTCTCTTTGTACCACTAGTATTACTGTGAGCCGCGCTAGCCCCAAGACCCCGGCGACCTGGTCTATGGTCACAAGACCGTGCTGCAATGATAGTCCCCCCAGACGAGCAGAGTTGGTACTGTGGTCTTCCATGTTGGCAGTGTTTTCCCCTCTGTCGCGAGGCACTAATCACAGGTGTGGCCTGGCGTTTAGCTCGGCATAAAGACATGTCGGCACCAGTTCGGGCTACATTGTTGTCAACATTTCTGTAGTTGTCCAGCAGTTGTCTGACAAGGGCCCCGTTGGCGGAGAGCAGCCACTCCAGGTCGATCATGTTCAGGACGCAGCGTCTACTCGGCCAACGAGTGGCTGACGCGGATCAACCTCATGGCGTACCTGTTCCCCGACTGGGACACGCCGATCAAAGCGGGCCGCAGGGTCGTCGTGGTCGGCTCGGGCAACGTGGCGATGGACTCCGTTCGCTGCGCGCTACGGCTCGGCGCCGATGAGGCGCACATCGTTTACCGCCGGAGCCGCGCGGAGATGCCGGCCCGCGCCGAAGAGGTGCACCACGCCGAGGAGGAGGGCGTTGTGTTCAACTTCCTCACCAACCCGGTCCGCATCCTCGGCAACGACAAGGGCTGGGTGCGCGGCATGGAATGCATCCGCATGGAGCTCGGCGAACCGGATGCGTCCGGACGCCGCCGCCCGGTTGAGGTCAAGGGCTCCGAGTTTGAGATCGAGTGCGACACGGTCGTCATGGCGCTCGGCACCGATCCCAACCCGATTCTCTCGCGGACGACGCCCGGCCTCGAGATACACAAGTGGGGCGGCATCGTGTGTGATGAGGCCACGGGCCGCACGACGCGCGACGGCATCTGGGCCGGCGGCGACGCGGTCACCGGGGCAGCAACGGTCATCCTGGCCATGGGCGCCGGCAAAGCGGCGGCACAGGACATGCACCGCTGGTTCCAGGAAAGAGATAAGTCCAGCTAGCGCCAGCAGGAGCTGGTCGAGGCGGCAGAACTGTCGGAGGGGCGCGGCGCGAGCCGCCGCCCCTCAATCTTTGTCTTGGCCTCCGTCCGTTCACCCGCCCACCCGTCCGGTCGACACCCGCCCCGCCCCCCGCGGGCTGCCGTTCGCAGTCTGCGCATGACAGGAGTTAGCCTGGAGGCGGCAGAATAAAGCGCGGGCGGGTGGCGGCGGAGGCCGTCAGGCGTGTGGACGCCCGCAGATTCAAAAGCTAGGAGGTTCACCATGGCACAAATACTCAAGGGCAAACCCGTTGCCGACCAGATTCAGGCCGAGGTTGAGCAAAAGGTGTCGGCCTTGGCGGCCAAAGGGCTGGTGCCACATCTGGCCGTGCTGCTGGTCGGATCGGACCCCGCGTCCGAGGTATACATGAACCGCAAAAAAAAGACCGGGGAGAAGCTCGGTTTTCAGGTCTCGACGCACATCCTGCCCGGCGAGTCGACCACCGAAGAGGTGCTGTCGCTGCTTTCCCGCCTCAACTCGGACCCGGGCGTGCACGGTATCCTCGTTGAGCAGCCCCTGCCCGCGCAGGTTGACAAGGAGAAAGTCGGGAGCTCCATCAGTCCGGACAAGGACGTTGACGGCGCCAATCCGGTGAACCTTGGCCGGCTCGTCGGCGGCGATGAGAGCCACGTCCCGGCAACCGCCCAGGCGGTTATCGAGATGCTGGAACGCAGCGGCGTGAGCCTTAAGGGCAAACAAGCCGTTGTCGTCGGCCGCAGCACGATTGTCGGCAAGCCGGCAGCTTTGCTGCTGCTCAACCGGCACGCAACCGTGACCATCTGCCACAGCCGCACCGCCGATCTCGGAGCCGTTGCGCGCTGCGGCGAAATACTGGTGGCAGCAGTGGGCAAGGCGGGGCTGATCACCGGGGACATGGTGGGCGAGGGCGCCGTCGTGATCGATGTCGGCACCAACGTGGTTGGGGACAAGCTTGTGGGTGACGTTGACTTTGATTCGGTCGAGCCAAAGGCGTCGGCCATAACCCCTGTGCCCGGCGGTGTGGGGCCGTTGACCAACATCCTCGTGTTGCGCAACGTGGCCGATTCGTGCCAGCGGATGGCGGCTCGGGGCTAGGGTCGCAGGGCGGTTACTCGGTTACCTTTCGTCGTGAGATCACTGAGCAGCGTGGGGGTATAGCCATGTACACAAGCAAATCCGTACGCGACTACGTTCTCAGCACGGCGGCGCGCGAGCCTGTGCCGGGCGGCGGGTCGGTGGCGGCGCTCGCCGCGGCGCTCGGGGCCGCGCTGATGAGCATGGTCTGCAACTTCACGGCCGGCAATCCCAAGTATGCAGCCGTTGAGCCCGAGATCCAACGGATCCTGGCCGGCGCCGAAGCGCTGCGCGAGAAGCTTCTGCGGCTCGTGGATGAGGACACCCAGGTCTACGCCAAGGTGACAGCGGCCTACAAGCTGCCGCGCGGCACGGACGACGAGAAATCCGCCCGCCGTGCGGCGATCCAGGACGCGCTGGTCGCCGCCGCCGAGGTGCCCATGTCCATCGCCCGCGCCGCCCGTGATGTTGCACTGCTGTGCCGCGACCTGGTCGGCATCGGCAACCCCAACCTGGTGAGCGACGTGGGCGTGGGCGTGCTGTTGGCTGAAGCCGCGCTTCGCGGGGCGGCGCTCAACGTGGAGATCAACGCCGCAAGCATCAAGGACGCGGCGCTTGCCGGTCAGCTCCGGTCATTCCTGGCCGCCGCGCTGCCGGAAGTGGCGGGGATCAAGGAAGAGGTGATGGCCAAGACGATGGCCGTCATAGCTGGAGGAGCTGGATAGCTCGCTCATGCGGGAGAGGCGGGGCCCCAATGACCCGGGAACTCATACCTGAGCTACGCGGCGTCGCAGGACGCCGCGTGCTCACTGTCAGCGAGCTGACCCAGCACATCAAGCGGCTTCTGGAAGTGGACCCGCTGCTTAGCTCGGTCCTTGTCCAGGGGGAGATATCCAACCTGCGCCAGCCGGGCTCCGGCCACATCTACTTCACGCTTAAGGACGAGTCGGCTGCCCTGCGCTGCGTGATGTTCCGCAGCGCCCGCGCGAGGCTCAAGTTCGAGCCGCATGACGGCCTGGCGGTTGATGTGCAGGGGTACATCAGCCTGTACCCTCGTGACGGGCAGTACCAGTTGTACGCCGAAGTCATGCGCCCTGCCGGGCTGGGCGACCTGTATCTTGCGTTTGAGCAGCTTAAGGCGCGGTTGTCGGAAGAAGGGCTATTCCGCGCCGAGGACAAGCGGCGGCCCCCCATGTTGCCCCGCAGGGTGGCAGTGGTTACCTCGCCCACCGGGGCCGCCGTGCGCGATGTCCTCAAGGTCGCTGCCCGCCGGTGCCCGGGGCTTCAGGTCGTGGTTGTTCCGGCGCAGGTGCAGGGGGAGGGAGCCGCGGCGCAAATCGTGCGCGGCCTGATCGTCGGTTCGGGGCTGCCGGGTGTGGACGTCGTAATCCTGACACGCGGAGGCGGTTCGCTGGAAGAGCTTTGGGCGTTCAACGAGGAGCCGGTAGCGCGGGCGATCAGGGCCTGCCCCGTGCCGGTCGTGGTCGGTGTCGGGCACGAGGTGGATGTGACGATTGCGGACCTGGCCGCCGATGTGCGCGCACCAACACCCAGCGCAGCGGCTGAAATGGTCTTTCCCGACTGCGCGGCGCTTAACGGGCACCTGTCCGGACTGGTTTTCCGGCTGGCCATGGGGTTGCGGGGCCGGGCCCGGGCGCTGCGTCAGCGGTTGGTCAGGGTTGAGGCCAGGCCTCCGCTGAGCAAGCCGGAGACGCTCATCGGGCAGAGGGCGCAACGCCTCGACAGCCTGACCCATGGCCTGGCTGGGGGCTTTCGCCGCCAGGTGGAGCGCGGCCGGGCGCGCCTCGGGCGGCTCTCGGGCCAACTGGACGCCCTGAGCCCTCTCAACGTTTTGGCGCGCGGGTACGCGCTTTGCACGGTAGCGGGAACCGGCCGGCTGGTGCGCTCCGCAGCCGCCGTGCCGTTAGGCGAGATGGTCTCCGTTCGCCTGGCCACTGGCCGGCTCGGTTGCCGGGTCGAGGAAACGTGGCCGGAGGGAGAGCACGGCCAGAAGTCGGTGAAGGAGGAACACGCATGAGCGAGGTCAAGGACCGGCCGGCGCAGGGCGGTTTCGAAGCGTCACTGGCCCGTCTGGAAGAGGTGGTCCGGCGTCTGGAGAGCGGCGATGTTCCCCTCGAGGAGGCCCTGCGCCTCTTCGAGGAAGGGGTCACGCTGGCCAGGACCTGCTCTGAGCGGCTCAACGACGCTGAGAAGAAGATTGAAGTGCTCATCGAGCGCGAGGACGGGTCTTTCGGATTGCGTCCTTTCAGTGATTCCGCCGCCGAGGCCGACAAGCCCTCCGGTGCGGACCGGGAACCACGATGACCGCCGGTCGAGCGCTGGCGCTGGGCACACCTCCTAACCCGGCCACGGCCTCGCTTGAGGACCTCCGGGCCTGGTTTGAGTCATGCCTGCCCGAGGTTATGTCCCCGCCCGAAGCTGAGCCCCGCGAACTCCACGATGCGATGGCCTATGCCTGTGAGGCCGGCAAGCGCGTGCGCCCACTGCTGTGTCTTGCGGCATGCGCAGCGTGCGCCGGCGATCTCAAGGATGCCTTCCCCGCAGCTGCTGCGGTGGAGTTCGTCCACGCGTACTCGCTTGTCCATGATGACCTGCCCGCCATGGACGACGATGTTACTCGTCGCGGCAGGCCGACCGTTCACGTCCGTTTCGGCGAGGCTCTGGCCATCTTGGCGGGTGACGCGCTGCTCACGTTGGCCTTTGGGGTCCTCGCGGGCGGAGGCGAGGCCGAGGCGCGGCTCGCCATGTCGAGAGAGCTCGCCATGGCCGCGGGCAGCCTCGGGATGGTGGGCGGCCAGTCCGTCGACATCGCCGCCGCGTCGGGGGGCCGGGATCCTGAGTCGCTGGCGCGCTACATCGCCGAACACAAGACCGGCGCGCTGATGCGCACCGCCTGCAGGCTGGGCGGACTCGCGGCCGCCGCGCCCTCCGGGCTCCTGGGCCTGCTCACACGCTTTGGCGCGACCTTCGGGTTTGCCTACCAGGTCCTGGATGACATCGGGGACGAGGCGCGCGACCTCCAGCGCGGCGCGGCGCTCAATTTTGCTCTGCTGCAGGGCCGCGAGGCCGCCGCGGAGACCGCCGCCAGCGCCATCGGCGCCGCGGCCACGGCTCTGGCCCAAGGCCGGTGGCCGGGGCCCACAAGATGGCTAGAAATGATCGTCGTTGAGCTATGCCGGCACAACGCGGCGTCGTGAGGACGCCCAAATACATCCAGTCTGCGCTTGTGTTATAATACGATGCGTTTCGGACCGAGGACGGCGCAGTATCCTAGTCGGTTCGGCCATTCCTGAAGGCGGGCCCAAAAATCCGTCACGGGCACATCGATGAAGTCCTTGGTGCTGGCTTTCGACGCCCAGTCGTGGGCTGGTGCTGGGGGATAAGAGGGACGGGGCGATCCGCAATGGCATGCGGGCGTTGACCCTGCCCTCGTGGAGGCCCAAGCACGTAGCGGTTGCCGCAGGGGCGACTACGGCTTGGTGTTGAACCTGTACGCGGTGGTGGCTAAAGAAGGTCACTGGCTGTGTGCAGCGTAGCCTGCCTTGCGTGGTCAGGGAAGAGGGCTCTTTAACGGCATTGGTTCCGCGGGCCCGTGTGAGCCGTGCCGGAGATCTGAAAGCCTGACTGCAATAGAGGCTAAGGAATGGCCGGTGCTGTGGGGGAAAACCCCTAGGCTGTAGCACTAGCTGGTGGTCCGGGGATTACAGTGCGCGCTAAGTGGCAATCTAGCACCGCGGCCGGTGACGGCGCGGGGCGACCATAAAGGGAAACCGCCGGTGCGGCAACGCAACGGTGCGTCGTCGGGAAAGCCTGCCAGACCTAAGCCGCAACGTTTACCCGGACCACCGCCGTCCCGGCTGACTCAGGGGGCCTTCGTTCTTGCAGAGGCGTGCAAGGGTGTTCCGGGGCGGTTGGGGCCCGGTCAGGCGCAGCGTACTGGTTGCCCTGTGGACCTTCCTCATCGCTCTCCTGGTAGGCCTATTTTCCGGCGCTGCTCTGACGTTTCTTCCCGCAGTTCCGGCCTTCGCTCTGATCGTCCTCATCGTCCTGCTTGGCATCGGTTTCGACATCATCGGCCTTGCCGCAGCCGCGGCAACCGAGGCACCTTTTCACGCCAAGGCGGCCAAGCGATCTCCCGCCGCGAGCAGGGCGGTGGCCATCGTCCGCAACGCCGAGTTTGTCTCCTCCCTATGCAATGACCTTGTCGGCGACGTCTGCGGGACCGTCAGCGGCGCAGCGGCGGCGGCGATACTTTTCCGGTTGGCCGCGGTGCGTCCGGGCACCGAGTCCGGGGTGCTCAGCGTGGTGGTCGTGGCGGCCATCGCGGCGATCACGGTCGGCGGTAAGGCCGCCGGGAAGGGTTATGCTTTGGATAGGGCTAACGACATCATCTACCGCGTGGCCATGGTCTTGGCCGGTTGGGACGAAATGACCGCCCGCCTCCGGGGCGCGGCGCGTGCGCGAGTGCTTCCGTCGAGCCGGCGCAAGTCCGGCCATGCGGCAAAGGGGGGACGTCCGGGTGGCCGGCGACCAACAAGCTGACGCGTGGACGCCGCCCGATATGCCGCGCGACCTCAGGAAGATGAGCCGGGCGGAGCTTGCCGGCCTGGCGGCGCGCATCCGCGAACGCCTTGTTGCCGTCGTCGCGGCCAACGGCGGACACCTCGCGGCCAATCTCGGAGTCGTCGAGCTTACGATCGCCCTCCACCGGGCGTTTGATAGCCCGGACGATAAGATCGTCTGGGATGTCGGGCATCAGGCCTACGTTCACAAGCTGCTCACCGGCCGTTGGGAGGCTTTCGCCACCCTGCGGCGCCTGGGCGGCCTGGCTGGCTTCCCCCGGCGTTCGGAGAGCGTGCACGATGTGTTTGAGACCGGGCACGCCTCGACCTCGGTATCGGCGGCGCTTGGCCTCGCCAAGGCTCGCGACCTGTCCGGGCAGCGACAGCATGTGGTGGCGGTGATCGGCGACGGTGCGATGACGGGCGGGATGGCCCTGGAGGCGATCAACCACGCGGGACAGGCCCGGACCGCCCTGGTCATCGTCCTCAACGACAACTCGATGTCCATCGCCCGCAGCGTCGGAGGACTGGCCTCCTATCTGGCCCGTGTCCGCACGCATCCGCTCTACTCCCGGACAAAAGAGGACCTCAAGGAAGTGCTCAACCGGATCCCCGGCGGACCGGGCCTGGCGACCGCCCTCGGGCGCTTCAGAACCAGCCTCAAGTACCTGCTGATCCCCGGTGTGTTCTTCGAGGAACTGGGCTTGACGTATCTGGGCCCGGTCGACGGCCACAACCTCGACCAGTTGCAGCAGGCCTTCGCGCAGGCCAAGTCGATCGCCGGGCCTGTGCTCGTTCATTGCCTTACACGCAAGGGCAGGGGGTACCGGCCGGCGGAGTACGCCCCCAATGTCTATCACGGCATCGGTCCCTTTGATCCGGACACCGGACTTACACCAGCCCCGAAATCGACCGAACCGCCGTCGTACAGCGATGTGTTTGGCCGGCACCTTACGTCCCTGGCTTCGGGGGACCGCCGCATATGCGCGATCACCGCTGCAATGCCGGAAGGGACCGGGCTCACGCCATTCGTGTCCGCGTATCCCGGACGGGTGTTTGACGTCGGGATCGCCGAACAGCATGCCGTGACGCTCGCCGCGGGTCTGGCTGCGGGAGGCCAGCGTCCCGTTGCCGCGATCTACTCCACATTCCTGCAGCGCGCCTACGATCAGGTGCTGCACGACGTCTGCCTTCAGGGGCTCCCGGTTGTTCTGGCCCTCGACCGGGCCGGCATCGTGGGCGAGGACGGGCCGACGCACCACGGCCTGTACGATCTGGCCTATCTGCGGCCCATGCCGGGCATGGTGATTGCCGTGCCGCGCGACGGGCCCACCCTGGAGGCCTTGCTCGGGCTCGGCCTGCAGCACAGCGGCCCCTATGCGATGCGATACCCGCGCGGCCGGGTGCCCGCCGAGCCCTTGCCGCTGTGCCGTGAGGCGGTGGCGCTCGGCCGCGGCCAATTGCTGCGCGACGGGGAGGCTGCGGCCATATGCGCCGTGGGCCCGCTTGTCTACGAGGCAATGGCGGCGGCACAGACGCTGGCGGGGGAAGGAATTGAGGTTTCGGTGGTTGACGCCCGTTTCGTCAAGCCGCTCGACGCCGCGCTGCTGGTTGAGCAAGCCCGGCGCACGGGCCACGTGCTGACGCTCGAGGAGGGCGTCGCGGCCGGCGGGTTCGGGTCTGCGGTGCTTGAGCTGCTCTCGAGCCGTCCGGACCTGGGTGCCGTCAAGACGAGGATTCTTGGCCTCCCCGACGCTCCCGTCACCCACGGGCCCGCTTCCCGGTTGCGGCAGATGCACGGCCTAGACGCGGCAGGGATCGCAGCCGCGGTTCGGGAGCTGGTGGCCGGCAGTGCCCGGGGGTAGCTCCAGCCGCCGGCGCCTCGATCTGCACCTTGTCGCGGCGGGCTTGTTCGAGCACCGCGAGCAGGCCAGGGCCGCGATTGAGGCCGGCTGGGTCAAGCTTGACGGAGAGGTGGAGCTGCGGCCGGGGGCGTCCGTGAGACTGGGCGCCGGGGTGCTCGTCACCGGGGGGCCGCGGTTTGTCAGCCGCGGCGGGGACAAGCTGGACGGTGCGCTTAGCGAATTCGCCCTGGACGTGACCGGGCTAGTAGCCCTCGACGCCGGCGCCTCAACCGGCGGCTTTGTCGACTGCCTGCTGCAGCGGGGTGCCGCGCACGTGATCGCGGTCGACGTCGGCTACGGGCAGCTGGCCTGGAAGCTGCGCCAGGATGTGCGCGTGACAGTCATCGAACGACAGAACATCCGCTATCTGACCCGCGAAATGCTCGGGCCCAAGTTGCCGCCCGGCGTGGGCTGGCCGGCGCTGGTTACCCTCGATCTTTCCTTCATCGGCCTGGAGAAGGTCTTCCCGGCGGTCCGTTCGCTGATCGAGCCGGGCGGCATGGTGCTTGCTCTGGTCAAGCCGCAATTTCAGGTCGGGCGGGGGCTTGTCGGCAAGGGCGGTGTCGTCAGGCGCCCCGAGCTCCATCGCCAGGCGATCCTCAGCGCCGGCGAGGCCGCCCTGCTTCTTGGTTTCGGCGTCTTGGGGGCCACCTACTCCAAGCTCAAGGGCCCGCGCGGCAACGTGGAGTACTTCCTCCTCCTCCGTGCGGGCGGGGCAGGATTGGCCGGGGACAGCAGCGAAAAAACCCAACTGGAAAAGACAGGGGCGGCGCGGAGCAATGCGCAGGACCTGCACAAGCTGGCGCAGGCGGCAGTGGACGCCGCCGGGGCGGCGTTAGGGGTACGGGAGCCATGAGCGGATCCGGTTTTGACCGGGTGGGCATCATCACTAACCCTGACAAGGACCCGCAGTATAAGACCACCGACGAGCTCAGGGGCTGGCTGACTGCCCGCGGATGTCATGTCAGGGCCAGCCGCAGCGAGCCAAAGCGTCTCGGCGAGGAGCACGACCAGACGAGCCCTGACCGCGAGCTTGCACAGTGGGCGCAACTCGTCATGGTTTTGGGCGGCGACGGTACGCTGATCGGCACTGCGCGCCGTACGGCGGCGACGGGCTGCCCGCTTCTGGGCATCAACCTGGGGCACCTGGGTTTCCTGACCGAGATAGAGCTCTCCGAGCTCTACCCTGCGTTGGATGAGGTGCTGGCCGGGCGCTATTTCATTGACGAGCGGCTGATGATCGAGGTGCATGTCGTGCGGGACGGGTGCGTTCGGCACGATCTCCTGGCGCTCAACGAGGCTGTGGTCGGCAAGGGACCCTTCGCACGGCTGATCGAGGTCAAGGCGCACGTCGACGGCCTGGAGGTGGCCAGCTATCCGTCCGATGGGCTGATCATCTCAACGCCCACCGGGTCGACGGCCTATTCGCTCTCCGCCGGCGGGCCCGTGGTTCACCCCAACCTGGATGTGCTGCTGCTGACGCCCATATGCCCGCACACGCTCTACGCGAGGGCGATTTCGGTCAGCGCGGACTCCGAAGTGCGGGTGGAGGTCGTACCGCCGTACCGCGAGGCGGTCCTTACTGTCGACGGCCAGCAGGGGGCGGATGTGCAGCCCGGCGACCGGGTGACGGTCAGGCGCGCTCCCGTGACGGCCAGGCTTGTGCGCCGTGTGGGCTGGAATTTCTACGACGTGTTGCGCCGCAAGTTTCAGGAGTCGGGCATGCGGGGTGAGGGTGGATGAAGTCACGCAGGCAACTCAAGATACACGAGCTGATCCGCGACCGTGCGGTCAAAACACAGGACGAGCTGGCCCAGCTTCTTCGTCAGGAAGGGATCGAGGTTACCCAGGCGACGGTGTCCCGCGACATCAAGGAGCTTAAGCTGGTCAAGGTGCCTTCCGGCGACGGCGGCTACAGGTACTCGCTGCCGGCCGAGTCGGGCGGCGGCGACCAGGTTGAGAAACTGCGGCGTTACATGATAGATGCTGTGGTGAGCATCGATTACGCAAAAAACCTGGTGCTCATCAAGTGCCTCCCGGGAACGGCCAACGCCGTTGCCGTGATCATGGACAAGATCCGCTGGAGCGAGGTCGTCGGCACGGTGGCCGGTGACGACACAATCCTGGTCATCCTCCGCGAGGAGCAAGCTGTCGAGCTCTTTGTGGCCAAGCTCCGCAGTCTGATGCGCTAGCGGGGGCGGCCAGCCCCGGCCTCATTGCCCGCGATTCGGTTGGAGGATACGCCATGCTGTTGGCCTTGCAGGTGCGCAACTTTGCCCTGATCGATCAACTTGAGCTCGCCTTTGGACCCGGACTCAACGTGATCACCGGTGAAACCGGCGCGGGCAAATCCATGTTGATCGACGCAATGGAACTCGTCATCGGCGGGCGCGCGCACACCGACCAGGTTCGCACGGGCACTGAGCAGGCCAGTGTAGATGCGGTCTTCGATCTGAGCGGTCTGCCGGACGCCGTCGCCGCCCTGGCGGGCAACGGCATCGAGGCTCCCGGTGGACAGGTTGTGCTCAGCCGCGAGGTCAATTTGAGCGGACGCAACCTGTGCCGGATCTGCGGCCGGCTCGCAACTTCGTCCGTTGTCCGGGACATGGCGGCGCAGGTTGTCGACATCCACGGCCAGCACGAGCACCAATCCCTCACCCAGCCCGCGCGGCATCGCGAAGTGCTGGACGCCTACAGCGGCGACGCTGTGCTGTCGCTGGCCGATGCCGTCGCCGTCCGGTACCGGCGCCTGCGCGAGCTGGAGCGCGAGCTCACGGCCCTGGCAGGCGACGTCCGTGACCGTGCCCAGCGGGAAGACCTCTTGCGGTTCCAGTTGAAAGAGATCGAGGCCGCCCGTCTGATGGCCGGTGAGGACGAGGAACTGCGCCGCGAGCGGCACATCCTCGTCAACGCAGAGCGGCTCGCAGCTTGCGCCGATACTGCATATGCCCTGCTCTATGAGGCCGGCGGGCCGTCGGGGC
This sequence comes from Bacillota bacterium, assembly GCA_030691505.1. Classification (GTDB taxonomy): domain Bacteria; phylum Bacillota; class Sulfobacillia; order JAUYEG01; family JAUYEG01; genus JAUYEG01. Next base: position 11,966 of record JAUYEG010000027.1, read on the forward strand.
GAGGCAATGCGGGGGCGAGCGGCAAGCGTTCGGGAGCCGGCGGCGGAGCGGGCGGGGCACTGGCAGGGGCCGGCGCGGGGGCTTCGGCTCGCGATCTGCTAGGCCGCGCTCTTGGCGAGCTCGAGACGGCAGCCGCGCTTGACCGCCGACTCGAGCCGGCCGTCGAGTCCTCGCGTTCGCTTGTATACGCTCTTGACGATCTCGGGGTCGAGGTGCGCCGCTACCGCGAGGGGATCGAGGCCGACCCGCAGCGGCTGGAGGCGATCCAGAGCCGCCTTGAGCTGATTGCTCTGCTGCGCCGCAAGTACGCGGACACCGTGGATGGTGTCATCGCCCATGCGCAGGCGCTGCGCGAGCAGCTGGCGCGCCTGGAGGCGGGCGAGCAGACCGCTCTGCGGCTCGAGGCCCAAGTCGGTTCGGTCCGAGAGCAACTCGCCGGACTGTGCTACAGCCTCACCGAGGCGAGGCGCGCCGCGGCGGGACGGCTCGCCGCAGAGGTATCGCAGGAGCTCGAGGCCCTCGGCATGCCCGCCGTGCTGTTCCAGGTGCGGATCGAGCACCGCCCCGACCCTGCCGGACTGGAGATCTCGGGCGAAACCGTCGCTTTCGGCGAGCACGGCGCCGACGAAGTAGAGATGCTGCTGTCCCCCAATCCCGGCGAGCCACCGCGGCGTCTGGCGCGCGCCGCCTCCGGCGGCGAGCTATCGCGCATCATGCTTGCCCTCAAGACGGTCCTGGCCCGGGCGGACCGGATTCCTGTGCTCATTTTCGACGAAATCGACCAGGGGATTGGGGGACTGACCGCGGGGGCTGTCGGCCAGCGCCTCGCAAAACTCGGAGGCAGCCATCAGGTCCTCTGCGTCACGCATTTACCGCAGATCGCAGCTTACGCCGATCATCACTTCGTTGTCACCAAAGAGTCCGATTCCGGCAAGACGCGAACCCGGATATCCGCCGTGGGCGGCCCCGCGCGACTGATGGAACTTGCACGCATGCTCGGCGCCGGATCCGATTCACAGGTCGCGATCGAGCACGCGCGCGAGTTGCTCGGACGCTGCGAATCAGAACGACGCTCGATAAGGGCAAGTTAGATTTTGCCGCAAGTTACCTCGGGCACAAAGACTTCCACGCAATCTGCGTCCCGCGCCGGGCTAAGCTAGAAGCACGAAAACAGCGTTTAGCTGCTGTTTTCAACCTGAAGGGCATTTAGATCCTCTCCCCTGCTGGCTGCCTGCAAGCAAATCCAGTCAGGGAGTGTGAACCTTCAATGCCCAGAAGGAAACTGGTGGGACTGTTGGTCCTCACCCTTGTGCTTGCGGTGTTTGCGTCGCCGCGGTTCCGGGCGCTGTCCACCTTCCCGACCCAAGTCCGCGTGCAGGTCGGAAACCAGCACGAACTAAGGCTCGACGTACCGCTCGACCTTTGGGCGCGATGCGATCAGGAAGGTGTGCTCGGTCTCAACGGCACCGCCCTGGGCAACGGGACGCACAGGGTGAGCCTGGCTTCACCGCTCGTGTTTGAGCCTATCGGGCCCGGGCAGGCCAGGATCGAGTTCCGGCTGTTTAACCTGATTCCGTTCAAGCGGGTCGTCGTGGAAGTGGTGCCGGAGATCAGCCTGGTGCCCGGCGGCCACTCGATCGGGATCCTGCTTCAGCCCGACGGAGTGCTCGTGGTTGGTCTGGCGACGGTCACGGACAGCATGGGCGTGGCGCACAACCCAGCCCGCAAAGCCGGGGTTGAGGCCGGGGACCTGATACTCAGGATCGCCGGCGAGGCGGTCACCACAGACGACCAAATCGCGGTCCTCGTCGAACGCGAGGGACAGGCCGGACGGCCTGTCGCGCTGGACATCCGCCGGCAGGGAGTCGAACGGCAGTTGGCGGTCAACCCCGTCCTCTGCCGGGAGACGGGGCGATACCGGCTTGGACTGCTGGTCCGGGACCTGACTGCCGGCGTCGGGACGCTGAGTTTCTACGAGCCGGAGAGTCTGGTGTACGGAGCGCTGGGGCACGTCATCTCCGATGCCGTTTCGGGGCAGCCGGTTGATGTGCACTCGGGCAGGATCGTCCAGGCCTATGTGGCCCAGATTCAGCCCGGAAGGCGCGGGGAGCCGGGGGAGAAACTCGGCTCGTTTGTCGAAGGCCGCAATGTGTTGGGTAACATCCAGCGCAACAGCACGTTCGGCATATACGGGCAACTCAGCCAGTTGCCGCCCGGCGGGCTCTACACCAAGCCGCTGGCGCTCGCGCTGGCCAGGGACGTTCGCGTCGGGCCCGCGGAGATCATCACGGTGCTCGACGGTGACAAGCTGGAACGCTTCTCAGTTGAAATACGGCGGGTCTACAACCAGAGCCGTCCAGCGCCCAAGGGCATGGTCATCCAGGTGACCGATCCCAGGCTGCTGGGGAGGACCGGTGGCATCGTTCAGGGGATGTCCGGGAGCCCGATCATCCAGGGCGGCAGGATTGTCGGAGCGGTAACGCACGTGTTCGTCAACGATCCGACCAAAGGGTACGGCATGTTCGCCGAGTGGATGGTCATGGAGGCCGGCCTCGTGCCGGGCCAGGTGCCTGCAGCCGTCAACACAGGCGCCGCCCCGCAACCGCGGGCGGCAGTGGCTCCCGGCAACTAGCCTCCAGCTGACGAACTGCGCAAACCGTCAAGGAGCAGGCTCCCCGCCTGTTCCTTTTTCTTTGTTGCCGGTGCGCCGGGCGCGGCGGCCTGCAGGTGATGGAGGCCGCGAGGAATAGCGAAATTTGATTTACCATCATAGGAGGAAACTGGAATCCTATGTGATAATCTTTCGACATGCAATCCTGCCGGGAGGGGTTTTTTGTGAATGGTCGCATAGCTGTGGCGGTTGCCGACGACAACCGTGAGTTTTGCGAGATCCTGCGGCAGTTCCTACAGGAACAGCCCGACTTCGACGTTGTCGGTATGGCGCATAACGGCGCCGAGGTCGCCGACATGGTCGTCAGATCCAAACCGCATGTGCTCATATTAGACATCATCATGCCGCACCTCGATGGGATCGGTGTCCTCGAGAGGCTGGGTGGCCTAAACCTCAGCCCGCGGCCCAAGATCCTCATCCTCACCGCCTTCGGACACGAAAACATAACCCAGCGCACGGTGGACCTTGGGGCGGACTATTACATCCTCAAGCCGTTTAACCTCGACGTGCTCGCCAGCCGCATACGCCAGCTTGCGTCGGCCCAGGGGCCGCAGCCGCTTCCTGACCGGGGCGCCAAGGGACTCGAGTTTGAAGTCACCAACATCATTCATGAGGTCGGGATCCCCGCTCATATCAAGGGCTACCAGTACCTGCGCGAGGCTATACTGATGGTTATCGATCGGGTGGACCTCCTCGGGGCGGTCACCAAGGAGCTGTACCCGTCCATCGCCAGCAAGTACAAGACGACCGCCACCCGGGTCGAGCGGGCAATCCGCCATGCAATAGAGGTTGCCTGGAGCCGCGGCAATTACGACGCGATCACCAGGTTGTTCGGGTATACGGTAAGTGGGGAGCGTGGCAAGCCCACCAACTCCGAGTTTATCGCCATGGTCGCCGACAGGTTGCGCATGGCCGGTGAGCGGCGGACAAACGTCGTGTAGACCCCGGCTCCGACAATAGACAGACGGTTCCGGCTTCGGCCGGAACCGTCTTTTGTGCTGCTAGAAAGAGTTGTCTGTTTATTCAGGCTTTACGCGCCGTTATTGCCTAGGTGCGCGAAAAGTGCCACAATAGCTCTGGCCCCTGAGAGGTATCCGGTTTATCACCGCCGGGCACGCAAGTCAGCCGGCCTCCATGGGCTGACCTTGGGAAACGGGGCTCGCTTCCGGAAGGAGGAACGGCCTCTTGCCCCCATCCATCTTCGACGAAATGGCCCGCCAGGGACACGAGCAACTGATTTTCTGCCACGATCGCCCGTCCAGACTCCGAGCCATCATCGCCATTCACGATACAACCCTTGGTCCGGCGCTTGGCGGTACGCGGATGTGGGCCTACGGCAACGAGGATGAGGCTGTGATCGACGCGCTCCGTCTCTCCCGCGGCATGACATACAAAGCCGCGGCGGCGGGCACCGTCTTCGGCGGCGGCAAATGCGTCGTCTGGGGAGATCCCCAAAAGGACAAGAGCGAGCCGCTCTTCCGTGCGCTCGGCCGGTACGTGCAATCGCTTGGCGGCCGCTTTATCACCGGCACCGATGTCGGGACCACGGCGGGCGACTTCGTGCATGCGCGGGCTGAGACCAGGCATGTCGTGGCTCTCCCGGAGGAATACGGCGGCAGCGGCGACTCCGGCTACACGACCGCCTACGCTCTGTGGCACGGTATCCGCGCCTGCCTTGAGTGGGAGCTGGGCTCGGCGGATGCCCGGGGCCGCCGTTTCGCGATCCAGGGACTGGGCAAGGTCGGGCGCCGGCTGCTGACCCAGGTTTGTGACGCCGGGGGCGAAGCGGTTGTGGCCGATATTGACTGCCGCCAGACCGCCTGGGCCGCGGGCGAGTTGGGCGCAACCGTCGTTCCACCGGAGGCCATCTACGACGTGCCCTGCGATGTCTTTTCGCCAAACGCCCTGGGGGGGGTGCTCAACGACGAGACCATCCCTCGCCTCAAGTGCCGTATCGTGGCCGGCGCGGCCAACAACCAGCTGGCCGACGAGGGGTTGCACGCTCCGATGCTGGCCGGCAGGGCGATTCTCTACGCTCCGGACTACGTGATCAACGCGGGCGGGCTGATCCAGGTGGCCGAGGAACTGCGCGGCTGGGACCGCGAGCGGGCAGACCACAGGGCTGCGGCGGTTGGGCCGTTCCTTAGGCGGATCTTCGAGCTCGCGAGGCACGAGAAGCTGACGACGCAGCAGGCCGCAGACCTTCTGGTTCGCCGCCGGCTGCATGATCTGGGGCACATTAAGCGCAGCTACATTCCGCACCAGCGGAGCTGCGGCTGAGCAAGGCGGGAAGGCAAGGCCTGGCAAGCCCATGCTGATACGCACGTAGCCCATACACAACAACAAGCTGCGGCGGTCGCCCCATGGGGGCCGCGGCCATACGGGGTTGATGGGGGGAAGTCGGGTGCGGGTCTTCGAGCGGATGGAGGCTCACGGGTACGAGCAGGTTGCGCTGTGTCACGACGGGACCAGCGGCCTGCGGGCGATTATCGCAATTCATGACACCACCCTGGGTCCGGCTCTCGGTGGCTGCCGGATGTGGAACTACGAGTCCGAGGACGCGGCCTTGGACGACGCGCTGCGCCTGGCGAGGGGCATGACTTACAAGAGCGCGGTAGCGGGCCTCAACCTCGGCGGGGGCAAGTCGGTCATCATCGGCGATCCGCGGACTCAGAAGAGCGAAGCGTTGCTGCGCGCTTTCGGACGCTTTGTGCAGAGCCTGCAGGGCCGCTACTGGACCGCGGAGGACGTCGGGACAGGCGTCGAGGACATGGAGGTAATCCGGCAGGAGACGGACTACGTGGCCGGAACCGCCGGAGAAGGGGGCGGGGGCGATCCCTCGCCGGCAACGGCGTATGGCGTCTTCCAGGGCATGCGTGCGTGCCTCAAGGAGATTTCCGGACAGGATTCGCTCAGCGGACGGGTTGTCGCGCTCCAGGGCGTCGGCCACGTGGGGATGTCGCTGGCCCGGCTGCTTCATCAGGCAGGGGCCAGGTTGATCGTCTCCGACATCTACACTGACCGGCTGGACGCGGCCGTGGCCGAGTTCGGCGCGACGGCGGTCTCCGCGGACGCTATTTTTGGCCAGGAGTGCGACGTCTTTTCTCCCTGCGCCCTCGGTGCGGTGATCAACCCAGGAACGATCCCTCAGTTGCGCTGCAAGGTGGTTGCCGGGGCCGCCAACAACCAGCTTGCGTCCGATGCCGATGGTGACGCGCTGGAGGCCCGCGGCATTCTCTATGCGCCTGACTACGTGATCAACGCCGGCGGCGTGATCAACGTCGCCGACGAGCTTGACGGGTACAACCGTGAGCGCGCCTACCGCAGGATCGCGCAGATCGCCGGCAACCTGACCAGGGTGTTCGCCCTCGCCAGGGAGCGCTCGGTGCCGTCATATCGAGCCGCGGACCTCGTGGCCGAGGAACGGATCGAGCTCATCGGCCGCATACAGCGCACTTACCTGCCGGACTGACCGTTGGAGAAGGGTGCGCTCATGGCGGCGGTTTGGCCTGCGAAACTGGGACCGGTGACAGTGATCATCGGTGAATTCGGGAGCGGCAAGACCGAGGTCGCTATTAACTGCGTGCTGGCCGCGGCCATGCGCGGACAGCCGGTGACCCTGGTCGACCTCGACACGGTCACTCCCGCATTTCGCTCGCGGCAGGCGGCGGAGCAACTGACCAGGGCGGGCGTGAGACTTGTGGCGCCCGAGGGGGAGCTCGCCGACGCGGACCTACCCGCCATTTCCAGCGAGGTGCACGCCGCCTTGGCCGACAGGCGCCGGGCCGTCGTGATCGATGTGGGGGGAAGCCCGTCGGGGGCCCGCGCGGTGTCCTCGCTGGCAGACCTCACGGGCGGGGAAGGGGCCGCTTGCTGGGTTGTCGTCAACCCCTGGCGTCCCACGACAGCAAACCCGCGGCTCGTCGCCGGCACCGTGACGCAACTTGCCGCCACGGCGAGGGCCGGGGCCGCCGAGGTGCTGGCAAACCTGTACGTCCCCCAAGACGTGGCCGATGCCGGCGCAATGCTCGCCCGCGGCTACGAAGCAGTAAGCCTGGGCGCCGGTCTCGCGGGGCTCCCCTTGCGCCTGTGCTCGGTGCGGCGCGAGCTGGCTTCACTGGCGGAGGGTATCCTGCCGTCCTCCGTCGCCGTTCTGCCCCTCGACCTTTTCATGCAGCCGCCATGGGACGTGGGCTTAGAACCTCTGGCGCAAGCCCAAGAACCCGGTTCGGCGCGGCTCGCTGCCCGCGTCATGCCCGGCCCGGGACACGGTCAGCCGGCGGAGGTCGCGGCGGCGGCCGCCGCGGCCGCCGCGGTTTCCAAGATCACGGGGAGGCTGGAACATGGGTAGCAGGGTCGCGTTTGACGAGGAACGCTGCAAAGGCTGCGAGCTGTGCGTCAAGGTTTGCCCGCGCGGCATCTTGTTCCTGTCCGACCGGCGCAATCAGCTCGGCTACCGCCCCGCTGCGGTCCGTGACATGGACCGCTGCACCGGCTGCGGCATCTGCGCTCAAATGTGCCCCGATCTCGCCATCGAGGTATGGCGTGCGCGCCAGGCGGCCGCAGAGCCTCAGGCGCCCGCGGAGGCAGCCGGCCGGGGGCACTCGGAGGCGCGGGGCAGCCAATTGGGGGGAGTGTGATGGTGATGGGCCAAAAGGTGCTGATGAAGGGCAACGAGGCTATCGCCGAGGCGGCGGTGCGGGCGGGGTGCCGGTTCTACGCGGGCTACCCGATAACGCCGCAAAACGAGATCCCCGAGTACATGTCGTGGCGCCAGTATGAGGCCGGCGGGCAGTTCGTTCAGGCGGAAAGCGAACTGGCGGCCATCAACATGGTCTACGGCGCAGGCGGAGCGGGTACGCGGGCGATGACCTCCTCATCCAGCCCGGGCATCAGCCTCAAGCAGGAGGGCATGTCCTATCTGGCCGGAGCGGAAGTCCCCGCCGTTATCGTCAACATGGTCCGGTGCGGTCCAGGCCTTGGCGGCATCCAGCCGGCTCAGTCGGACTACTTCCAGGCTACCCGCGGCGGGGGCCATGGTGACTATCATATGCTGGTGCTCGCGGGCGAGTCGGTGCAGGAAATGGTTGACCTGACCTGCCTGGCCTTCGACAAGGCCGATGAGTACCGCAATCCCGTCCTGCTCCTCGGCGACGCGATCCTGGGACAGATAATGGAACCTGTCACCCTGCCCGACCCGGTGGACACGGCGGGCCTTCCCGACAAGCCGTGGGCCACGACCGGCACCGGAGGGCTGCGCCGGCGCAATGTCATCAACTCTCTGGACCTGCGGCCGGAGAGCCTCGAGCGGCACAACCTCAAGCTCAAGGCCAAGTATGATCGCATGGCCTCATCCGAGCAGCGTCACGCGGGCTACAGGATCGACGACGCCACGCTCGTCCTGGTTGCCTACGGCTCGACTGCCCGCATCTGCCGCCGGGCGGTCGATCTCGCCAGGAGGGAGGGGATTGCGGCGGGACTGCTGCGCCCGATCTCCCTGTGGCCTTTCCCTGCGGAAGCGTTTGAAGCCGCGGTGCCCCGGGCCGGCGCCTTTCTGGCGGTCGAGATGAGCCTAGGTCAGATGGTCGAGGATGTGCGGTTGGCCGTGCAGTTCAGGAGGCCGGTGTACTTCTACGGGCGGACCGGCGGGGTGGTCCCGACCCCTGCCGAGGTGCTGGTGCAGATCCGCGAGACGGCAGGTGCTTGCGGCGCGTCCACCGCCCCCGCCGCCTCGGGTGCCGCGCGAGGGGGAGGTTTGGTCAAGTGAAGCAGGTTTTCGCCCGTCCCCGGGCGCTGAGCCCCGGGGCGACCCACTATTGCCCGGGGTGCACCTACGGTATCGTGCACAGGCTGATCGCCGAGGCCCTGGACGACCTGGCGATAACGGGCCGGGCTGTGGGCGTGGCCTCAGTCGGTTGCACGGTGCTGGCCTACGACTACTTCGAGTGCGACTTCCAGCAGGCGGCGCACGGGCGTGCGCCGGCGGTGGCGACAGGGATCAAGCGGACCCGTCCGGATGCCGTCGTGTTTACGCTGCAGGGGGACGGCGACCTTGCCGCGATCGGAACCGCTGAGATCATCCACGCCGCGGCACGCGGCGAGAACATCACGGTCTTTTTCCTCAACAACACCATCTACGGGATGACCGGCGGCCAGATGGCCCCGACGACCCTCCTTGGGCAGCGCAGCACTACTTCACAGGCAGGCCGCGAACCGGGGAGGGCGGGACGGCCGATACGGGTCTCGGAAATGCTCGCGACGCTGGACGGCCCGGCGTATATCGAACGCGTCGCCGTAGATACGCCGGCTCACGCCGCAAAAGTGCGCCGCGCCATCCACAGGGCGCTCGAGCTGCAGCTCGCGGGGGCCGGTTTCACGTTGGTGGAGGTCCTCTCCGCTTGCCCGACCAACTGGGGACTGACTCCCGGCGAGGCGCTGGACCGCATTGGCCGCGAAGTCATCAGCTACTACCCCCTTGGGGTCTACCGCGACAGCAGCGCCGCCTCTCCGGCCGGGGCCGACGCGCCCGGGGGCATCTCACAATGAGCAACCCTGCGGCGTGCGAACCAGGCAGGTCGGACAACGTCCCGGCCACTCACGAGTTGGTGCTGGCCGGTTTCGGCGGCCAGGGCATTCTGGCGATGGGCCAGCTGCTTGCGTATGCGGGGATGCTCGAGGAAAAGCACGTGTCCTGGCTTCCCTCCTATGGAGCCGAAATGCGCGGGGGCACCGCCAACTGCACGGTGGTCATCTCGGATGAGCCGGTTGCCTCCCCGGTCTCCAGCCGCCCCTCCATAGTCGTGGCCATGAACGACCCCAGTCTGGACCGCTTTGAGCCGACGGTGCGGCCCGGCGGGCTGTTGCTCATCAATACCTCGCTGTGCGGGCGGCAGGCCCGGCGTCAGGACGTGAGGGTTTTGGAAGTGCCCGCCACGGGCATCGCGGACGAGCTCGGGGAGGGCCGTGTGGCCAACATGGTCATGCTTGGAGCCTTGCTGGGTGCGACGGGCCTCGTCGGGGCGCAATCGGTGCTCGAGTCACTTGCCAAGGTGCTCCCGCCCAGGCGGCACGGGCTCATCCCCCTCAACCAACGGGCCCTGCTCAGGGGTCAGGAGATTGCCGCCCGGCACTCCTAGTTGCTGTTCCAACCAATCGCGCAACAGCGGCCGCGGGCGGCTCGTCGGCGGCCGTGTCTCCGTCCAGGCCGCAATCTCGCCGACGAACGCCTTTAGCTCGTGCACCTGTCCACGCAGGCGAAGGCTGGTGCTGCGGCAAACAACTATCACCCGGTCAGTCTATGGGCTGGGGCCTGGTTGCATGCGGGGCATGAGCGTGCATGCCGATTGGGGGTGCGGGTTTGACCGAACGCAAGGAGACGTCAAGCACCGTTTTTTCGGGACGGGTAATCGAGGTGCGCCTGGACGAAGTGCGCCTGGAGGACGGCAGCCCGGCGCGCCGCGAGGTCGTCGTTCACAGCGGTTCGGTCGCCGTCGTCGTCTTTGTGCAGCGGGAGATCCTTCTCGTCCGCCAGTTCCGCTACCCGGTCCAAGCCGAGCTTTGGGAGATCCCCGCCGGGCGGATTGAGTCCGGGGAGCGGCCGGCCGCGGCGGCTGCCCGCGAACTGGCGGAGGAGGCCGGGCTCCGGGCGGGCGATCTTGAGCCGCTGCTTGATGTGTTCCTCACCCCGGGCTATTCGAGCGAACGGATGCAGATCTACCTCGCCCGCGGAGCTGCGCCGGTTCCTGCGCGTCCCGACGCCGACGAGCGGATAGAGGCGCGGTGGTTTCCGTTTGCCGAGGCCGTCGCCATGTGCCTTGACGGCCGCATCCGGGACGTCAAGACCGTTGCCGGGCTTCTCGCCGTCGCTGCGAGCGGCGCCTGCGACAGCTCACGCTGACGGTGGAGGGCCTTCTCGCCGACCTCCATGTCCACACCGGACGCGCGCGGGGCCGCCCGGTCAAGGTGACGGCTTCAGCCCGCCTGACAGTGGATGCCGCGTTGTGCGAAGCACGGTGCCGCAAGGGTCTGCAGGTCATCGGGCTGGCCGACTGCCTCGCCGGGCCGGTGCTGGCTGAGCTGCGCCTGCGTGAGGAGTCCGGGGATCTAAGCACGGCGCCCGGCGGCGGTCTGATTGCGGCTGCATCGAGCCCGCCGCGGTCGCGTGGCGGCCTGCTTCTTGTGCCGGGGTGCGAGGTCGAGTTGCTGGTGTACGGCACGCCAGTTCACTTCCTCGTCTACCTTCCAGACCTGGCGGCATGCGAGTCGTTGCGCACGGCTCTTGCGCCGCGGATGCGCAACCCCGATTTGGGCTGCCAGCGTGCGCACGGCCTTGGGCCCGCGGAACTGGCATCGCTGGCCCACGAGTTTGGCGGCGTTTTCGGTCTGGCGCATGCCTTTACTCCCCACCGCGGGTACTTCGGCGGCACCGGGCGAGGGCTTGGGGACCTGTTCGGCGGCGGCACGGGGGCGGGCTGCAGCGTGGATTTCGTAGAAATGGGCCTGTCCGCTGACGTCTCGATGGCCTCGCTCCTAGGCGAGCTGGCCGGCGTGCCGCTGCTGGCGAGTTCGGACGCGCACGGGACGGCGACCATCGCGCGCGAAGCTACCTTGCTGCAGGTGGAGAGGGCTTCGTTCCAGGAGCTCAAGCATGCGCTCGCGGGGCAACGCGGGCGAACGATTCGCGCCTACTACGGGCTTGACCCCAGGCTGGGGAAGTACCACCGGAGCGCGTGCAAGGCCTGCGGCTGGACTGCGGCCGCCGGGGACCCCGCCACGCTGGAGTGTCCGGTCTGCGGAGAGAGCCGGCGGGTTGTCCCCGGCGTGCTCGACCGGATCCTGGTTCTTGCCGGAGCCTGGGGCGCCACCGGCCACGGATCGTCCTCCCGCGCCGAGCGGCCGCCCTACCATCACCAGGTGCCCCTGTCGTTTCTTCCGGGCGTGGGCCGCGTCGCCCGCGACAAGCTTCTTGTCCGTTTCGGCAGCGAGATCGCCGTGCTGCACCGCGTTCCGCAAGCCGATCTGGCGCTCTGCGCGGGTGAGGCGGCCGCCGGGATCATCGTTGCGGCTCGCCGCGGCGAGCTTTCGCTGAGCGCCGGGGGCGGGGGTACGTTCGGACGCGCATCGGCGGCTCCCCGCGTGCCCCCGCCCGGCCCGCCGGTAAGCCGCTGAACATATCGCCTCCGCCGCCCGCATAGTGCTTGTAGTACAGGCCCTGACCGATGCGGGCTCGGAGGTGATCCCACCTTGCGCAGGGCGCGCAGTGCCGGGCCGGGAGGGTTCGGTGCCTACCTGTCAGCCCGCGCGGGCTATTTCGCGTTTTTCACAGCCCTGTTTGTGGTCGCGGTGGGCTTCGGCGCCGCGGCCGTGCGTGCGCTCAGCGAGGCACAGAAGGCCGAGCTCCTCGACTACCTGGAGGTCTACCTGCGGGGGCTGGGCCGCAGCATGCCCGCAACGCCCGGCAGCGAGCTCTGGTACCAGGCGGTTTCCGCCTCCCTGCGCACGGCGGCGCTCCTTTGGGCCTCGGGGCTGGTCGCTCTTGGGCTGCTGCTGGCGCCGGCGGTGGTTTTCATGCGCGGGTTTGTGGTGGGATTCGCCGTGGGCTTCTTGACGCACGAACTCGGCATGCGCGGCATCCTGCTGGCCACCCTCGCGGTCTTCCCGCAAAACCTGCTATCGGTGCCGGCCACGCTCGTTATCGCCACCGCCTCGTCCTCGTATTCCCTATCCATCCTGCGCCGCCGGGGAAGCCGGGCGGGTGCCGGGCGGGTCAACGTCGCCGGGTACACAATCATCGTGCTGGCGATGATGGCTCTGCTGGTGCTGGCCGCAACGATCGAGGCATACGTGGCCCCGGTCTTCATGCGCCTCATATCCGGCTACGGCGGAGGCTGAGCCGGCGTCACCCTTCAGTGAAACCGGCCCCGCCGCCGCCCCGCCTGGGGGAGACCTGCCCATGCGGGTTGAATCACTTCCCAAAACGCCCGCGAGGTGAGGCCGGTGGTTAGGACGATCAGCAACGAAGAAGTGGCGGCAGCGCTGCCGATGCGCCGGGCTATAGCTGTGATGCGTGAGGCTTTCGCGGATCTGGCGGCAGGGCGGGTGGTGATGCCCCCAAGATCGGCGCTGGCGGTTCCCGAGCACGACGCAATCACGTATTTCATGCCCGCCTACAGCCGCGGCACGGGGATGCTCGCCCAAAAGACGGTGTCAGTCCATCCGCGCAACTTGTCGGCAGGTCTGCCCGTCGTTCAGGCGATCCTGTCGCTCTTTGACGGGAGCAACGGGTCGGCGCTAGCTGTGATGGCTGCGGAGTATCTCACTGCGTTGCGGACGGGTGCCGTGTCCGGTCTGGCAACCCAATACATGGCCCGCCCGGATAGCCAGGTGCTGGGCGTCCTCGGAACGGGCGCCCAGGCCAGAACGCAGATCTGGGCAGTCTGCGAGGTCCTCCCGATCCGCACCGTGCGAGTCTGGTCGCTCCGGCTCGAGGCCGAATACGCTGGGCTCCGCCAGTTTCTCAGCGGTCGCGTCGCGGCTTCGATTGAGCCGGCCCCCGGACCACGCGAGGCCGTGTCGGGCGCCGACGTGCTGGTGTTGGCGACAACGTCGCGCCGCCCGGCGATTGACGGCAACTGGGTTTCCGATGGAACGCACATCAACGCCGTCGGCAGCCACACCCCGGATGCCCGCGAGCTGGATACGCTGACCGTGTCCAGGGCCCGCGTGGTGTGCGATCACCTTGCGGCATGCCTGGCCGAGGCGGGGGACCTGATCCTGCCGCTCGGGGAGGGGGCCGTTGATGCCACCCATTACGGGCTGGAGCTGGCCGACCTCGTCACCGGACGCAAGGCGGGCAGGACGGCCGAGCGGGAGGTGACGCTGTTCAAGAGCGTGGGCCTCGCCCTGGAGGACCTGGCCGCCGCGACCGCCGTCTACCGCGCCCTATCCGGCAGGAATCCCCAGCCCTCGGGCGCGAACTAGGTTGGTTGGGCCGTCGGTGGGGGACCACTAACTCCGCCCCGGTCCCAAGAGGAGGGAGTCGCAGTGATCATCGGAGTGCCCAGGGAGATCAAGGCCAACGAGAACCGCGTGGCACTCACCCCGGCCGGTGCGCACACAATGGCTGCAGGCGGCCACCGGGTGCTTGTCGAGGCCGGGGCCGGCCTGGGCAGCGGTTTCGGCGACGACGAGTACCGCGTGGCCGGGGCTGAGATCGTCCCCACCAATAACGGGGTATTCGAGGCGGCGGACATGATCATCAAGGTCAAGGAGCCGCTTTCGCCCGAGTACGACCTGCTGCATGAGGGCCAGATCCTATTTACCTACCTGCACCTGGCTCCTGAACCCGAGCTCACGCGGGCTCTGATGCGCAACAGGGTTGTCTCGATCGCGTACGAGACAGTCCAGCTTCCCAACGGAAGCCTTCCTCTGCTGACTCCGATGAGCGAGGTAGCCGGACGCATGGCCACCCAGATCGGCGCTCACCTGCTTGAGAAGTTTCAGGGAGGCCGCGGCGTGCTTCTCGGCGGTGTTCCTGGGGTCCCGCCGGCCGACGTTTGCATCATCGGCGGCGGCGTGGTCGGCACAAATGCCGCGAAAATAGCTCTCGGGATGGGCGCCAACGTGGCGATCCTGGACATCAGCGCCGACCGGCTGCGCTACCTGGACGACGTTCTCGGCGGCAGGATCACGACGGTGATGTCCAACAGCCACAATATCGCCGCCACCGTGGCCCGCGCCGATCTGCTGATCGGAGCCGTCTTGATCCCCGGCGCCAGGGCGCCGCGGCTCGTGACCGACACGATGGTCCAGGCGATGAAGCCCGGCTCGGTTATCGTGGATGTCGCCATCGACCAGGGCGGTTGCATTGAAACCGTGGACCACGTAACGACCCACGCCAACCCCACCTACGTCAAATATGGGGTCGTTCACTATTCCGTGGCCAATATGCCGGGAGCGGTGCCCCGTACTTCGACGCTGGCTCTGACCAACGCGACGCTGCCCTACGCGATCAAGCTCGCCAACAAGGGCTGGCGGCGTGCCGTCGCCGACGATCCGTCCCTGGCGCTGGGCCTCAACGTCCTAGAAGGACTCGTCTGCTACCAGGCCGTGGCCGCGGCGCACGATCTGGAGTACACGCCCGTGGCTAAGATCTGCCACTAGCCTCAAACGACGGGCGGCCCGGAGGGCGCCCGTCGCTGCTCAAGGTCCGGCCCGGCGGGGGCAGCCCACCCGCCGGGCCTTGGCTTGCCACCCCGCAATGGGTCGTTCCGTTCTGGATGTACAGGCCCCCGGCATAGGCTTTACAGGGCTCTTATGCCCTGAGGGGGTTAGGGACATGGTTATCTCGCTTCGTCGAATGCGCAAGTTCTGGTTCTGGGTCAAGCTGCTCCTAGTCCTGGTCCTGCTCGCCCTGATCCTGCCTCCGGCCATCGGCTGGGTGCGCCACCTGATGTTCAGCGCGGCAACCACCCCGCCGGCGTCCGCGGAAGTGCTGACTCCCGCGGGCCAGACCTACGGAAGGGCGGCGGGCAGCCTTCTCGGAAGGGTCATTGAGGTGCTGCGCAGCTACTACCGCGGGCCCTAGCCAGGAGAGGGCATCGCCGTCCCATAGGAGGTGGTGGGTCGACAATGCACGTGCGGGGGGAGCCGGCTGCGTCGGTTGTTGTCGTCCGTTTCCAGCTATCAGGGCGCGTAACCAGCACAGGAAACGCCTCTATTATGTTGAATAGGTCAGACTGTACTGGTAGATACTGCAGCTTGCGGGCATCTTCCGGGCGCCCGATACCGGCCTAGAGCCGATTTGAGAGGGGCTCCCACGCGTGAACACCCTTATCGGCGATTTTGTCAACTACCTGGATGTGGAGCGGGGACTGGCGCTCAACACGCGTGAGTCCTACGAGCGTGACCTGCAGCATTTCTCCGAGTTCCTCAGCCGCAACCGCAGTTCCGTGGAACGGGCGAGCCGGACGACAATCGTGGCCTACCTCTTGTACCTTGAGAAGCAGGGTCTGGCCACGGCGACACAGGCGCGCCGCCTGGCGGCCATCAAATCCTTCTACCAGTTTTTCTTGCGGGAAGACGGTCAGGGGTCGGGGCGCAACCCGACTGATAACCTGCACTCTCCCAAGCTCGAGAAAAAGCTCCCCACGGTCCTCTCCGTGCAGGAAGTCGAGCAGTTGCTGGCCAGCCCTGATCCCAAGAACCCGCCAGGCATGCGCGACCGCGCGATGCTGGAGCTGCTCTACGCCACGGGCGTCCGCGTTTCGGAGCTCGTTTCGCTTGATGTACCCGATGTCAACCTGGAGCTCGGATTTGTGCGCTGCGCCGGAAAGGGCTCCAAGGACCGCGTGGTCCCGATGGGGTCCGTTGCGAGGCGCGCCGTGGCCGAATACGTGGAGCGGGGCCGGCCGGCTTTGGTGCGCGACCCGATGGTCACCTCGATGTTTGTCAACCACCACGGCCGCCGGCTGACCCGTCAGGGCTTCTGGAAGATCGTCAAGCGCTACGCCCAAAGCGCAGGCATCACCAAGGTCATTGCCCCGCACACGCTAAGGCACTCGTTTGCCACACACCTGCTGGACAACGGCGCGGACCTGCGGGCGGTTCAGGAAATGCTTGGGCACGCGGACATCTCCACCACCCAGGTCTATACGCTGATCACCAAAGGCCGGCTCAAAGAGGTCTACGCCCGGACGCACCCGCGGGCCTGACCCTCGGCCGGCCCTACGGTCGACCCGCTCGCAGGCAACGGGGAGGAACGTAAGGCGCCTTCTATGCCGCCGCTCGGCGCGGGCTATCGCTCGGTCGTGCTGATCGTTCTCGATGGGCTGGGTATCGGTGGCCACGGGGCCGTGCCCGATACCCTGGGCCATGTCGCCTGCTTGCGCCCGCTGGCTTTGCCCAACCTGGCGGCAATGGGGCTCGGCGATTTTTCCGCCTGCGTTCCGAGCCAAGCGAGGTCAGGCAGTTCCGCACGGCTGATACCGCTTTCCGCCGGCAAGGACACGCTGACGGGGCACTGGGAGCTTGCCGGTGTGGTCACGGACCTTGACCTGCGCACGTTCCCTCGCGGTTTTCCACCCGAGTTCATGGACGCTCTGAAGGCCCGCCTCGGCCGGGGACTGATGGGTGGCTTGCCCGCCTCGGGGACGGAGGTAATCGAACGGCTTGGCGCCCGGCATCTGCGCACCGGTGAGCTGATCGTCTACACGTCCGCAGACAGCGTTCTGCAGATAGCCGCGCACGAGGATGTTGTTTCTGCTGCGGAGCTATATGAGCTCTGCCTTGCCGCCCGCGAGGTCGCCGCCGGGCCGTGGCTGGTCGGGCGGGTGATCGCGCGGCCCTTCCGGGGCAGCCCGGGTGGTTTCGTCCGCACCGGGCGCCGCGATTTCAGCCTCGAGCCTCCGGGGCGGACCGTGCTTGAGGCGGCGGAGGCCGCGGGCGTCGAGGTAATCGCAGTCGGCAAGGTATCGGACGTCTTTGCGGGCCGTGGAGTGACGCGGTCACTTGCCGCAGGCGGAAACCGCGAGGTGGTGCGGACGCTGCTGGATTTGGGCCCGTACGCGGCGGGCGACGGCCCGCGCCGGCTCGTCTTTGCCAACCTTAACGACTTTGACTCCCTGTACGGGCACCGCCGGGACGCCGGGGGGTTCGCCGCCGCGCTGGAGGAGTTCGATCGTTTCCTGCCCGCGCTGACCCCGCCGCCCGGCGGGCACGGCCTGCTGACCGTCACCGCCGACCACGGCTGCGACCCGACGCACCCCGGCACGGATCACACCCGCGAGGATGTGCCGCTCCTGATATCCGGCGCGGACTGGCCTTGTGCCCACCTCGGCACGCTGCGGGGGCTTACCGCGGTGGCCGGGCTGGCGTCGGCAGCCTTGGGGTTGGAGGGGTTCAACTTCTGGCCGCGAAAAGCGTGACCCGGTAATCTCTCTCAGAAACGGAAGGAGTGCTGACATGACGGAGCTGCGGATCAGCCAAAGCGAGTTGCGGGCACGCCGACGCCGCGTCCTCGACGAGATCGGCAAACAGGATCTTGGGGCGATGGTGCTGTTCAACGCAACTTCGGTCTTTTACCTGACCGGGTTTGCCTTCATTCCCACCGAGCGGCCCATGGCCCTGGTCGTGTACGGCAACGGCAACAGCCTGCTTTTCGTACCGCGTCTGGAACAGGAGCACGCCTCCGAGACGGCGGACGTGGACACGGTTCATTCCTACCCCGAGTATCCCGGCGAAACCCACCCGATGCGGGATCTGGCCGCTGCCGTGCGGGACCTCGGTCTGGCGCGCGCCGCAATCGCGGCCGACGGGCCCGGGTACGCTTCGGGGTGGGGCTACAAAGGCCCCAGGCTGGAAGAGGTCCTACCCGGGACTAACGTCACGCTGCTGCCCAAGCTTGTTGAGGATCACCGGATGGTCAAGTCGCCGCAGGAGATCGCGCTCATCCGCGAGAGCGCGCGCTGGGGCAACCTGGCCCATGCCCTGCTCCAGGAGTATTCGCGACCGGGACGGACAGAGACGGACATCTCCGCGGGGGCTTCCCAGGAGGCGACGCGGGCGATGATCAGGACGCTCGGCCACGGCTTCGAGCCGCGGGGCGGGCGCGGCGCGAGCGCGGGGTTCCGCGGCCAGATCGGCCCGAACTCGGCCCTGCCGCACGCGATCACCAAGAACATCGTCCTGCGGTCCGGCGACGTCCTCGTCACCGGCGCGGGGGCGACGGTCTGGGGCTACAACAGCGAGCTTGAGAGGACGATGTTCGTCGACACGGTATCCGCCGAGCAGAGGCGCTTCTTTAACTGGATGCTTAAACTGCAGGACATCTCTTTCGCGGCGATCAAACCCGGCATTCCGTGCGCCGGGGTAGACAAGGAGGTGCGCGACTACTACACCGCGCAAAACCTGTGGCCCTATTGGCGCCACCACGTCGGGCACGCTCTCGGCCTGCTCGGCCACGAGGCCCCGTTCTTTGACATCGGTGACGACACCATGATCGAGCCAGGGATGGTCTTCAGCGTCGAGCCGGGGCTGTACGTGCCGGGGCTGGGCGGCTTCCGGCATTCGGACACGCTGGTCGTCACGGAGGACGGCATCGAGATGCTGACCTACTATCCGCGCGATCTGGAGAGCATGATCTGCAGGTAAGTCAGCAGACCGGTATGCTCTGACTGATAGCCTGGCGCGGCTGAGAGGCCGCCAGTCCCGCTAATCCGGGGCGGGCGGCCCAATCATCTCCAAGCAGTTCCCGGCCAACCGGCTGTTGTCTGTCCAAACGCGCACCCCGCCGCCGCTCACCCCTTTCAGCTTGGAAACAAATCGCTGCTGCGCGCCTGCCTATCGAGCCTATCTGCCTGGGCAAATCTAATGCGACAGGACGATGTGCCTGCCGCAGTATTATCAGCGACTCGATGTCGCATACGGAGGTGCCGTGCGATGCTAAGGCGCGCACGATTGCTGAGAACTTTTGCGTTGTTGACCATGGGCTTGGTCTTCATCGCAACGACGTCCGCCGCCGCGGGTGAGGACCGCATCCAGTCGATCCTGCGGGGATGGCCGTGGTCATTCGACCGGGGAGGCGGGTTCGCTGGCGAAGCTGATGAGGCAGCGGTGGTCGCCTTTCAGGCGCGGGGGCCGGCCCTGGCGATGGTTGACGCGGGCTCGGGCTTCGCTGCCGCGGTGCCGGATGCCCCCGGTGTCCTGGCCGGCACGGGCTCAGGCCCCACCGGCGTACTGGCGTCAGCCGGCCTTGCCGGCGATCTTGCACCGAAGAGCGGGTCCGCCGTGCTGATGGAGGCCTATAGCGGACAGATCCTCTACGCCAAGAACGAGCACGAGCGGCGGCCGCTGGCCAGCGTGACCAAGATCATGACCCTGTGCCTGATATTCGACGCCATCGAGGCCGGCCGGGTCAAACTTACAGATACCGTCAGCGTGAGCCAGTACGCCGCGGGCATGGGCGGCTCGCAGCTGTGGCTCGAGGTGGGGGAGCGGATGACCCTGCGCGACCTGGTCATTGGCATTGCGGTCGGGTCAGCGAACGATGCCTGCGTCGCCATCGGCGAGCACCTGGCCGGGACCAACGAGCGATTTGTGCAGATGATGAACGACAAGGCAGCGGAGCTTGGCATGAAAAACACCCACTTCGCCAACCCCCACGGGCTGGACGACCCCGATCACTATTCATCTGCCTACGACGTCGCGCTGATGGCCCGGTACGCCACACGGCACGCCGACCTGCTCAAATTTACGTCGATCTGGATTGAGTACCTGCGGGACGGAAAGCTGATGCAGTCCAACCACAACCGGCTGGTGCGTTTCTACCCCGGCTGCGATGGGCTCAAGACAGGCTACACCGACAAGGCGGGCAACTGCCTCGCGGCGACCGCCAAGCGCGACACAACCAGGCTGATCAGCGTGGTGTTGGGCGCGCCCACCGGCGACGTCCGCTTCAATGAGTCGTCAGCGCTGCTCAACGCGGGTTTCGCAAGCTACTACGCCGTTCCGCTCGCCAAGAAGGGCGAGATCGTTACCGTGGTTCCCATCGAACGCGGCACGATCGATCGCCTTTCCCTGGTACCCCCAGCCGACTTCGGCGTCATCCTCCCCAAGGGTTCCCAGCCGCAGCTCACGCGCCGGGTTGTCCGCGATGAGCGGATTTTTGCCCCGGTGCAGGCCGGACAGGTCGTGGCCGAGCTGATCATCGAAGCCGACGGCAAGGAGG
Organism: Bacillota bacterium; assembly: GCA_030691505.1. GTDB lineage: Bacteria > Bacillota > Sulfobacillia > JAUYEG01 > JAUYEG01 > JAUYEG01. The sequence continues at coordinate 32,362 of JAUYEG010000027.1, forward strand.
TCGGGCGGACACCGCTGGTAGCGTCGGTCGAAGTGCAGCGGGCCGGGCTGTCGCGGTTGATCTGGAAATCGCTGTCCATCCTGATCAGGCCCCAGCAGGCCGTCCCCGGCGCGCCCTAGGCCCGCGCGGCCTGCGTCGAGTTTTGCCGTAGGCTGGCGTACGAAAGCAAAACCGGGATAGCTGGCCCGGAAGGAGGACCCCTTCCAGGACGAGAAAACCGCCTGGAAAAGCGACCATGTCTTGGGGGGGCTTCCGATGCTTCAGATCCAGCACGAGGTGTTGGACAATACTCTACTTGTCTCTGTTGCCGGGGAACTGGACCTTGAGACCGCTCCCCGGCTGCGTACCCTCGTGGACAGCGAGCTGGCCCAGTCCGGAGCCCGTAACCTGCTGCTCGATCTGGCGGGGGTCAGCTTTCTCGACAGCTCGGGCCTGGGCGCCATACTCGGGCGCTATCGCACCGTGGCTGCGGCCGGCGGGAGAATGGGCATCGCGGGCGCGAGGACCGGAGTCAAGCGCATTCTCCGGCTGTCCGGCGTGGCGCAGATCGTCAGCCTTTTCAACACGCGGGAGACGGGCCTTCGCTCCATGGCCCGCGCGCGGCGCGGACGGTCAGCCAAACGCAGCAGACAAGCGGCCGTGCCAGGGGTGATCGGACGTGCGCGCTGAAGAGGCCCCCGGCCCCGGGCTGGCGGTGGATAACCGCATGTATCTTGTGCTTCCCGCGCGCTCGGCCAACCTGTCGCTCGCCCGGGCGGCCGTCGCCGCCTTTGCCGCCCAGCTGCCGTTTACCGTCGAGGACCTGGAGGACATCAAGGTCGCTGTGTCCGAGGCCGTGTCCAACGTCATCCTTCACGCCTACGGCCCGGCCGGCGGGGACGTCGCAGTTACCGCGGCATTGCGCGGGCATGATCTTGAGGTCACCGTAGAGGACAACGGATGCGGCATCGCCGATGTCTCGCAAGCCCGTCAGCCTTCGTTCACAACCTGCCCTGATCGCATGGGGCTTGGGTTTGTGCTGATGGAGAGCTTTATGGATCAGGTCGACGTGGCCTCCGCGCCGGGGCGAGGCACGAGGGTCAAGATGTGCAAGGCCTCAAGCGAGCACCGCGCGCAGGGAGGCGGCAGAGAGACAAATGGCGGAGAGCCACCCCATCCGGCGCTATGACCTCCCTGAGGAGCACCTCGGGCTGGTCCGCAAGGTCATTCGCCGCTTCGCGGGGCGGGCCGAGCTTGAGGATCTGTTCCAGGTAGGCTGCCTCGGACTGGTCAAGGCATCGCGGCGGTTTGATCCCACGCGCGGCGTCGCGTTCAGCACGTACGCCGTCCCGCTGATCATCGGCGAGATTCGCCGCTACCTGCGGGACGACCGGATGGTCCGCGTTTCGCGCAGTTCACAGGCCCTGGTCGCCCGGGCCAGGCATTTGCGCGCGTCCCTGCTCCAATCGGAAGGGGTCGAGCCGAGTCTGTCGCGCATCGCCGAAATCATCGGCGTGCCGCCCGCGGATCTCCTGTTTGCCATGGAGGGCATGACGGCGCCGTCAAGTCTCGACGAGCCGGTCCTGCCCGGCCAGGACCTACCCGACGTGATCGGCGACCGCGTGGCGGCTCCGGGAGACGGGGTCGAGAGGATGCTCGAGAGCGAATCGCTGCGGCAAGCCTGCGACCAGCTTCCCGAGCGCGAGCGCGACCTCGTCAGGCTGCGCTACTTCAGCCTTCTCACTCAGGTTGAAACCGGCAAACGCCTCGGAATGACCCAGGTGCAGGTCTCGAGATTGGAAAAGCGCGCCCTCCGACGGCTGCGCGGGTATTTGCTGGAGACCTAGCTGCCGCGACAATGGCCTGCCTGCCGGGCAAGCTAGTGTGAGCCAGCCGCGTGCCGGCGCAGACTCTCAGACTTCGGGGGGCGCCCCTGTTGCCGACGGTCTATCTCAAACCGCGTGATTCGCTTATCGTCGCCCCAGGCGAGGACATCACTCTTGGCATGCTGGCGGAATTCGCCGCCGAGGACCATGAGCTGGAGCGGACGCTGCGAGGGCAGCCCTTCTTGCCCGGCCTGACCGAGGGGCACGGCGCAATCTCGGTTTCATCGCTGGACCTTGTGCGCGCAATCAGGCGGCAGCGCCAGGACCTCGACCTGCGGATCGTCGGCCCAGCCCACACCGTAGTCAAGCCGCGCGTGCGGCCCAATCCGGTAATGGCCGGCATATGGACCGCAGCTGTGACCTTACTCCTGTTTTTCGGATCGCTGATGGCGATCATGTTCTTCCATGCCGACGTCGACATGCCCCTAGTGCACCGCGGCGTGTATCAGCTGGTCACCGGCGAGGCGGCTCCACGACCGCTGGTATTGCAGATCCCGTACTCCATCGGCGTTGGGGTCGGGGTGCTCCTCTTTTTCAACAGCCTGTCGCGGCGGAAGCCGTCAAGCGATCCCAGCCCGCTTGACGTCCAGATGCACATCTATGACCAGGACGCGCAGGACTACCTTGTGAGCCAGAGTGCCGCGGCCCACCGGGCAGACCAGGCCAGGCAGAAGTGAGCGCTGCTGCTGCTGCTGCCGGCCTCGTTCTGCTGGCGGCCGTCGGCGCGTGCGCCGGGGTAGTCGTCGGAGCGGCCTATGTGGCGTTCATGAACGCCCTGCGGGTGCCCGCGCGGCTTGCCGCCCTCACCTACACCAGGCACATGACCCGCATTTACGAGGCGGCCATGGCCGCGGGCGCGTTCCTGGCCGCCGTGTGGCTCGTGTTTCCGTATACGCTCCGGCTTGCGCCGGCCGCGGCCGGGTTCGTCGGGGCGGCCATGGGAGTCTACGTCGGCATGCTTGCCAGCGCGCTGGCGGAAACTATCGGCGTGATACCGGTCGTTGCGAGACGAACCGGGCTGGGCACGTGGGTCACCAGGCTCATCTGGTTTGTCGTGTTGGGCAAGATCACGGGTTCGCTGATCTACTGGCTCTACCCACCGCTGGTGCCGTAACGGCGGCCCGAGCGAGGCGTGGGCGGCGGAGCCCAAATGGGGGGTCATCGGATGTCAGTCGTCAAAGTCATTGAAATTGTTGGAGGCTCGCCCGATGGGTTTAAGGAGGCGGTCGAGCATGCGCTCGCGGAGTGCTGCAAGACCGTGCGAAATGTAGTCGGGATCGAGGTAATCAACTGGACCTGCAACGTTGAGGGAGGCCGAATCCGGGAGTTCAAGGTCAACTGCAAGATCGCATTTGCTGTTGATGAGCACAGGTAGCAACGGGTGGCGAAGAACCGGCGCAGCACGAAATCCAAAGCCCGGGGCACCGCCCGGGCGCTGATGGCCAGGGGAGTTCCCGGCGTGGGACGCTCGCCGGGCAAGCGTTCGGAGCAGGTTGAGAGGTACAAGCAGCTCGCGCAGGAGGTAGGGCCCAAGCGTCCTCTGGCCCGCAACGTGCTTGCCGCATTTGTCGTCGGCGGCGCTATCTGCGCCCTTGGGCAGGGGGTGCTCAACTACCTCCTGGCACGCGGGCTGCCCAAGGAAGAGGGAATTGGGCTCGCCTCCGCCGCGCTTGTGGTTATCGCCGCGCTTCTCACCGGCATCGGTGTGTATGACGTGGTCGGCGAATTCGGCGGCATGGGCTCGGCCATTCCCATCACCGGCTTTGCCAACTCCATCGTCTCGCCCGCCCTGGAGTTCAAACGGGAGGGCTACGTGCTCGGGGTCGGCGCCAGGCTCTTCACGGTGGCCGGGCCGGTCATCGTCTGGGGACTCGTCGTCAGCATCCTGGTCGGCGCCGTCCGGCTGCTTCTGGGGGCGCCATAGCAATGAGACCCGCCATTGCAGGGCAGAGGCGCATCGGCAACCAGACCGTCCTGTTTCCCACCCGGCCGGCGATCATCAGCGCAGCCAGCGTGGTCGGCCCCAAAGAGGGGCAGGGGCCGCTGGCGCAGGAGTTTGACGTCATCAAGCCGGACACCCATTTCGGCCAGGCGACCTGGGAACACGCCGAAACCACCATGATGCGTGAGGCCGCCGCCACGGCAGCGGGCAAGTGCGGTTTGGAATTACAGTCGCTGGACCTGATGCTGGCGGGGGATCTCCTTAATCAGACGCTGGCATCCAGCTTTGCCGCCCGTCAGATCTACATTCCCTTCATCGGGCTCTACGGGGCCTGTTCGACGATGGCCGAGTCCATGGCCCTTGCTTCGGTGTTCGTGGACGGCGGCTATGCCCAGCGGGTGCTGGCGACGGTTTCGAGCCACCACGACTCGGCCGAAAGGCAGTACCGCTATCCGACGGAGTTCGGAGCGCAGCGGGTGCCGACCTCGCAATGGACCGTGACGGGGGCCGGCGCGGCCATCGTTGCCGCGGGGGGCGATGGGCCGGCGATCACGGCCGCGACCATCGGCAAGGTTGTCGATTTCGGGATCAAGGATTCCAACGATATGGGCTCGGCCATGGCCCCCGCGGCTGCTCAGACCATAGTGCAGCACTTTCAGGACACGGGCCTCCCGGCCAACCACTACGACCTGATCGTCACCGGAGACCTGGCCGAGGTGGGCAACAAGATACTGGTTAAGCTGCTGAGCGAGGCGGGTTTGAACCTCGGTAACAGGCTGGATGACTGCGGACTGATGATCTTCGACCGGCAAGCGCAAAACGTCAAGGCGGGCGGGAGCGGCTGCGGGTGCTCCGCGGTGGTCTTCTGCGGCCATCTGATGCGCCGGTTGCTGGCGGGGGAAATCGAGAGGCTGCTGCTGGTATGCACCGGCGCGCTCCTCAGTCCCACCAGCTACCAGCAGGGGGACACAATTCCCGGCATCGCGCACGCCGTGGCCGTAGAGGCGAATGCATCCGGCGCGACGGGCGCGGGCGGCGGAGGAGGCGGCAGGATATGACAGCCCAGACGGCCATGACCTACGTCCGGGCGTTTCTCGTCGGCGGGGCCATCTGCGTGGTCGCCCAGCTGATTCTCGACCTGACCAGGATAAACCCCGCGCACGTGATGGTCCTGTTTGTGTGCCTGGGGGCGCTGATCAGCGGGCTTGGCCTGTACGCGCCCCTCGTCGAAATCGGCGGCGCCGGTGCCACCGTGCCGCTGACCGGTTTCGGCCATGCGCTGTTTCAGGGCGTGGCCAAGAACGTCGCCACCGAGGGCCCGGTCGGCCTGCTTACGGGCGGGTTGCGGGCCACGGCCCTGGGCCTCAGCGTAGCGGTCGTATCCGGCGCCATCGTCGCCATCATCTTTAACCCCAAGGGCTAGGCGGCATATGACCGGCCGGCGCTGGCAAAGATGGAAGGCATGAGCAACCAAGTCGCCATCGGGCTGCCTCGCGCCCTCCTATATTACGAGTACGGCGCGGCGTGGGAGGAATTCCTGCGCATCCTCGGGGCCGTGCCGCTGCTGTCGGGGCCCACGACCCGGGCCAAAATCGAGGCCGGGCTGTGCGAGGCTCTCGATGAAGCCTGCCTGCCGGTCAAGGTGGCCTACGGCCACTGCTTGCACCTCGCCGAGCAGGTTGACCGCATTTTTGTCCCGCGCGTGGTGAGCACCGAACCCAGAGCGTACAGCTGTCCCAAGCTTCTTGGGCTCCCGGACATGATCAGGCTCGCGGTTCCGGGGCCGGTGAGCATTCTCTCGCCGTTGATCGATCTGTCGCGCGGCCGCGCCGGGTCCCTGCAGCGGGCGGCGGAACAGGTCGGGGCCGTAACGGGGGCCGGCCGGGCCGCCATCGGGCGTGCGGCGCGCGCGCTGGCCTGGGGAACGTGCGCCGAAAACCTCTGCGCGCGTGCCCGCTGCACGGGCCGGCGTGAGCCCGAGACGACGCCCGGCGGCGGCAGCGGCGGCAG
>JAUYEG010000058.1 GCA_030691505.1 Bacillota bacterium
TCATACACCAGCGTGAGTGACCTGTCATCCTCCTTGATCACCCTACAGGGAGACTCAGGCACGGGTGCCGCCTCGATCAAGGCCTGCAGCATGTTAGCGCCCAGGAGGAAGACCTGCTTCCTTATCGTACCTGGCTGTGACTCACCTGAGTTCTCCCGGGCTAAGGCGGAGAAATAGGGGAAACCGGCGTGAGCTCCTTCCGGACGACGTGTGGTATTGGCCGCGTTGTGTCCATGGGGAACGCTGGCTGGGCACACGTGCAAGCCGAGCATCCGGAGGTCAAGGCTGGCGCCATTAGACGAACGGTCAGCCCCCGACTTCGCCGCGATCTGGCACACATGTTCAAGACTTGGCTGGCTTTGGTTTGTCGGCGGGCTGACCAGACGGGACACCCTTTGTGGGGCGGGACACCTTCTTGAGGTCAGCCAGGAACTGCTCCCTGGTGATTGATCGGATACCATTCTTGGGATTCGCAAGCCGCCCTCCCTATGTGTGTCTCTTTTCTACTGGGTAGACGGTATGTTCGGGATCCCACCAGAGCAAATGGAAGAACTTCCCCACTCTGTACCCCCAAACTACTGGCCGCGAAGCCACATGAATGGAGGCAAGCTCCTCGCCGATCAAGTCATCCGGTATGATTGCTTCTTTCGCCAATTCTTCAAGGCGCTTCTGGGCTTTCCTGACGATCTTGGCTGGGGGTGTAAAGTGCACCTGATCCTGCGCAACCATGTCTGGCCAAGTCCAATCCTCGAAGTGATGGAGCTTGCTAGCGATATCCCGAAAGAACTCGGAAATAGATAGGCGGCCCCATCCCCACCCCTTTTTGGACAGGTCGGCATGATCCGTACGCCAGCGGAATGGCTGCGGGCTTTCTGAGGCGGTGCGCGGCTTCTTGGAAGAAGCGGGATCGGACTCTTTCCTGGGCCGTCTAGTCTTACTCGCCATCAGGCCCCAGGGAGCTGTAGTACTCGTGCATTGCCGCCAAGGTGATTTCCTCTTGGCCCCTTGCGCCGTCTGGCAGGCCCTTTCTAGCGTCCCTCCAGGGAGCTTCGCTGTGAGTAAGGTCGCTTAGCCATTGAGCGGTCTTGTTGCCATAGAACTCAGCAACAGCCTCGATTGTCTCCAGCGCATCCTGATCAAGATCATGCGGGTCACCGGGAATATCCTTTTCGCTGATTGTGAATCGCCCACGATGATGAGCGTACAGTTCTGGTACCACGGGACCGCTTGCCCAAGCCTCAATACGCTCTCGAAACATGGGACGTTCATCCCAGACAAGCGACCAAGCCTGAACATAGTAAACAAGTTTTTGGAGTTTCATCGAGGATATTGGCCCAGTCCTTTCGAGAACACTGCGGGCCACGTCAAACACACTGACCATCCGTTGACACCCCCTTTCCCCGCTCATATTCTACCGCAAGACTACCTCCCACGGCACAAGGGAATCTGACAAGTTGTGGCAATCAGCCACACAGGCTTTGCTGTCAACTCTGGCGAATCGACCCAACAGCAATATAGCGGGGGAGAGTGCTGTGATGAACCGCCTCATCAGCTACGATCTAAGGGCAGAAGGACGCAATTACGACTGTCTGCACAAACAGATAGCACTTCTCGGCACACACGAATGGCCCCTGCAATCGGTTTGGCTGGTGGAGAGCCCCTTGCCGGTCGTTGCACTTCGCCAAAAGCTGCAACCCTTCGTGGATGCAAATGACGGGCTGTTTGTGGGAGAACTAGGAGCTTGGGATGGAACCGGACTGAACCTCATGGCGGAGACAGCGCGGGCTCTACAAGAAGCACTTAGCCGTCCGATGTAGGACGAGGAGAACAAGTCGCGCGGAATATCTCAAGCTGCTTGTCCCGTGACAACAGGATCGGCTCTCTACGCTATCATTAAACACACAACCAAAGCCGTGCGGGGTCAGGTGCAAAAGCGCCAATCCGTCACCACTTGCCAGCAAGCGGTCAATTACTCTCTGAACCTGCCGAACATCCTCTGCCGTCATACTGCTCATCTCCCTCCACCTCCTTTCCGTATCCTCAACACAGGTTTCGAGCCAGGTTTAGCGAATCTTGCCTTGTCTTGTAGGGTTCTGGTATGGGCAGACAGTCAGCCTGACGATAGCAAACAGCGTCCTACCATCGCACCATCGTCCGCGGGCCGCGTGCAAACCCGAGCCCCTCAAGGAGTCCCTCCAGGGGTCCGCCGAGGACCGGCCGCCCGTTGTAGTCGGCCACCTCAAGCCGCCCGCCCGGCGGTGCGAGCATCGCCGCGACACGCACCAGGTCCCCGAGGACGGCATGCAGGTCCTCATCCGCAAGCGGGCACAAAGGGCTGATCCGCAGCGGCCTACCCTCTGCGGCCAGGACCGGCTGGCCGGCCAGAGTGACCACGACGGCAGGCAGACGGGGACGGTACGCGCCCTCGGGCCACTCAAGAAGGCGCCCCCAGGCCAGGGCCGGGTCGACGCCCGGCATGGCGCACGGTCGCACCACCCCCGGCTCCTGCTCCCGGTTGACCGCCGCCGCGCGTCGCAGGGCCTCGACGGCCTCGGGCAGCGCGTATTGCAGGCCGCCAAGACCGCGCACGAAATACCCGCGCCGCAGGCGGCCCAGCATCTCGCGGCGCGCGAGCACCGGCAGAAGAGCGGTCCATGCAAGGCCTTCGGCCGAGGCGGCCTCGCGCGTGACGATCCCGTAGCGGGCCAGCAGCAGGTCGCACAGCTGCTCAGGGGCCAGGACGGGGGCGCCGCCGGCTCCGGGGAGCAGCGCCCAACGGCCCATAGCACCTAGCAGGGCCGGCGTCACCGTACGGGGCAGTGACCGGTACCGGGGACCGAGCGACAGCAGGTGCCGGACCGGCCCCAGCGTGTCGTTGGTCACCCGGCCCGCGACCATGAGGCGTTCGAGGGCGGCGAGCACCTCGCCTGGCGCCGCCCCGGTGGCCTGCCACAGGCCCGTCAGGAACAGGGCTCCGCGAGCGGTCAAGGCCTGTTCGATGGCCGCTGCCACCGTGTCGCCTGACGCACCTGTCTGGCCCGCCCCGCCCTCCCCGCCGCCGGCGGGCTGCCCGGCATCTCGGAGAGGCCCAGCTGATTGGGGAGGAACGGCTGCTTGCGCAGGACCAGCTCCTTGCGCGGTCGATGCGTTTGGCGATTGCCCGCCGTCCTCACCCGGCGGCGCCAGCAGCTCCGCCGGCCAGAAAGCCACCCTCAGGTCCTCGGCGGAGCCCCCGGCGATCCACCGCAACTGGCCGCTGGCGAGCAGCCCGTCAAGCGTCGCGGGCTGGTAGCCGGCAAGACGGAGCGGCAGCACCGCCGACTCCCACATCTCCGCTGGCAGCGGCAGGCCCGCAAGCTGGCTCAGCACATCCCCTGCCTGGCGGCCGGGACCGGGACCGCGCCCGCCGCCCGTTGCCCGTTCAGGGTCAGCCGCGATGCCCTGCCAGTCCTGAAGGTAGGCGGCGAAGTCGGCCGGCGACTGGGGCTCCACCGCACGGCGGGCCCGGGCCAGGCTGCGGCGGTGCATTTCCTCAAGCAGGTCCGGGTCGCTCCACTCACGACCTGTCCCGCCGGGCCGGAACTCGCCGCCCCGCAGCCTGCCCTCGCGTTCGAGCCCCGCGAGGACACTCCCGGCGGCCTCCAATCGGACCCCGTACCAGCCCGCGAGATCCTGCGCCGAAAAGGGGCTGTGCCGGCGGGCGAAGCGCACCGCGAGCCGGGCCAGGGCCTGCTGGAACGTCTGCTCCGGCCCCTCCGGCCCCTCCGGCCCCTGCCCCGGCCCTTCTTCGCCCCCGCAGACCGCCCGGTACAGCGGCAAGTCTTCGGCGGCTACCCAGGCCTCTACCGGTTGGCCATCTGCCTGCAGCCAGGATACGGCGGCCGCGCGGCCGGCCGCCCGGAGGGTTTGAGCCTGAGCGGCAACTGCGTCCGGCTGGCCCTGCACCGGCAGCTCGCCGTAGGTTCGGAGCCACAGGTAGAGCTCCTCCGGATGGGGTGGCGGCTCCTCGGCCAGCACAGCGGGGCTGGCCCGGCGCGTGGTTTCGGCGATGGCGGCCGGGTCCAGCAGGTCGCGCAGCCCGCGGCCGCCGATCAGCTCCGCGAGCGCCTCTCGATCCAGGCCCAGGTACCTGACCCGGCGCTCCGCCGCCGGGAGGTCGTTTTCGTACATGTAGGCGCCCGTCGCGGCAAAGACCATCGGGCGCGCGAACGGCGAAGGCACGTCGCGCCGCACCCGCCTCGTCTCGATCCGCCCCGCCGCCGCGGCCTCGATCAGCTCACGCAGCCCGTCGAGGTCGTAGTACATCGACAGGCCCTCACGGTACGCCTCGCTGAGCATCGGGAACCCGGGCCACCGCTCAGCCAGGGCGAGCAGCCCGGCGGCCTTGCGCCGCGACAGCCAAAGCGGCGTGCGCTTGCGCCCGAAAGCGCCGCGGGGCAGTATCAGGGCCCGCGCAGCGGCCTCCCGGAACAGCAGCCCGAACAGGGGGGCCGCCCTGAGCAGGCGCGCCACGCGCCCAACAAGGTCGGATGGGTCGATCGCGCCAGGGTCGATGTGCGGCGGGTGCTCGGATGCGGTCCAGCCGAACAGGATACCGTCGTCGAACGTGACAACGTCGGCCTCCCGCCCGTGCTGCCGGGCGATTTCCTCTCCGAGGAGCATTGCGAGCGGCTCGTTTACCCGGCGTCCGTATGGGAGGTGTAGGGCCACGCGCCACTGGCCGAGCTCGTCCCGAAACTCCTCGACGACCAGGGTGCGCCGCGACGGGAGGCTGCCGGTGGCGGCCCGCTGGGAGGTGAGGAGCTGCCGCAGGTTCTGGACTGCGTCCGGCGTCAGGGCCGCTTCGCCGGTGAGCCGCCGCCAGAAAGGATCAGGCTTGCGGCCGCCGACAGGGCCGCCTCCGCCGACTCCGCTGCCTCCGCCGACTCCTCCTCCGTGGTCGCCGCCGCCGTGCTGGCCGCCGCCGTGCTCGCGCGCCAGGGCATCCTCCGCAGCGTCCAGGAAGTCGGCCATCGCCCGCCCAAGCTGGTACGGGCGGCTCATCCACTCGCCGCGCCAAAACGGGGGACGCGTGCCGCCGGTTGCCGGGACGACGACGACACGGTCGGACTTGAGCTCGACGATCCGCCACGCCGACGTCCCAAGGGTGAAACGGTCGCCAAGACGGCGCTCGTAGACAAACTCCTCATCGAGCTCCCCGAGCCTGAGGCCGCTGCCCTGCAGGTGCACGCCAAACAGGCCGCGGTCCGGGATGGTGCCGCCGCTCGTGTAGACCAGCCGCCGGCCGCGCTCCGTCGCCGTCACCGGGCCGCCCGCGCCGTCCCAGTAGACCAGGGGCCGCAGACCAAGGTACTCACCGGTGTCGTGCCGCCCGGAAAGCATCGCCAGGACATCGTCGAAAGGCCCGCGGGGCAGCGCACGGTAGTTGTAGCAGCCGCGCGCAAGCGCGTAGATCGCGTCCGCGGAACGGTCTCCGTCGGCGCTGAGCCCGACGACGAACTGCGCCAGCACGTCCAGCGCGTTCTCCTGCGCCGGGAACCGCTCGATGGCCCCGGCCAGCATCCCCCTGGCAACCACGGCCGCCTCCAGGAGATCTTGCCGGGTCTTGACCAGCATGCGGCCCTTACTTGGCTGCCCCGGCACATGGCCGGCGCGCCCGACGCGCTGCAGCCCGCGCGCGACCTCATGCGGCGACTCGACCTGGACCACAAGGTCAATGGTCCCGATGTCGATCCCAAGCTCAAGGCTTGACGTCGCAACCAGGCAGCGCAGGCGGCCGGCCTTGAGGCTGCGCTCGGTCTCCAGGCGCACCTCGCGCGATACGCTGGCGTGATGCACCCGGCAGAAATCCTCCCCGGCGAGGTCGTTGAGGGCGGTGCCGAGCCGTTCGGCGACCTGGCGGCTGTTGACGAAAACCAGAGTCGAGCGGTGCTCTTGGGCCAGCTGCCAGACCTGCCGGTATATCTCGGGCCAGACGCTGTGTTCGGGAAGCTCGCGCATGTCGGGCACGGGGACCGTGACCTCAAGGTCGAGCGGCTTGCCGCCGCCCGCGTCGACCACCGTCACCGGCCTTGGCTGCCAACCCCCGCCGGGCCCGGCCTGCCCCCCGCCCAGGTAGGCCGCCACTTCCTCGACCGGCCGGATGGTCGCCGACAGCCCCACCCGCTGAAGGCGCCCGCCGGTTAGGTCGGCCAGCTGCTCCAGGGCGAGGGCGAGATGCGCGCCGCGCTTGTTGGGAAACAGGGCGTGGATTTCGTCGACGATGACGGTCCGGGCCGAGCGCAGCACGCTCCGGGCCCGCGACGAGAGCAGCAGGAACAGGGACTCCGGCGTCGTGATGAGGATGTGCGGCGGGTGGCGGAGCATGCCGCGCCGCTCCTCGGGCGGGGTGTCGCCGGTGCGGACCATGCTCCGCAGGCGCGGCAGCTCAAGCCCCAGCCGGGCGGCGGCCGCGGCGATGCCCTCCAGGGGCACCTCCAGGTTGCGGTGGATGTCGTTGTTGAGCGCCTTGAGCGGCGAGATGTAGACAACCTGTACGCCCGCGGGCCGCTCGAGGTCCTCGCCCGATGCCGCGCGCAGGTACAGGCTGTTGAGGCACTGCAGAAAGGCCGCGAGAGTTTTGCCCGACCCGGTGGGGGCGAGGATCAGGGTGTGCTCGCCGCGGGCGATGGGCGGCCAGCCCTCGGCCTGCGGGCGCGTGGGCGTTCCCAGGGTTTCCGCAAACCAGGTGCGGACGGCCGGATGCAGGCCCTTAAAACCCATGTGCCCGCCGCTCGCCCCGCCCTCCTCACCTGCCATCATCCCACTCCTCCCGACCGGCCGGTCCGTCAAACCCTCAAGGGAATACTCCCGGTCCACTTCCGGTCGACTCCCACGGTCAGACCGTAGGAGATCATCGCTTCCCAGCTATCGTCCCTGACGGCTGGCAACCGGAAGTGCTTGCCGGCAAAGACGACGTAGAGGATCCCAAGCTCCAGGTTGAAAAGGTGGCTGTACCACTCGTGCTTGACCGCCCCCTCCAGCGCCGCGAGCACCTGCTCCAGCGCGTCCTCGGGGATGCCGTACTCCCGGATGTGCCATACGCCCTCCGGCTCACCGGGCATTTCCGCCACCCGCTCCCTCACCAGATGCGGAGCCAGGCTCCGGAGAATGTCCCTATCCTGCAAGCTTTCCACGATAATGCCGCAGGTGTACATGCAAGATGCTGAACGCGGCATATGCCCAACCTCCCTCCTCAAAGCCTACACTGGCGAATATACGTTCGGTAGCTATGGACTGTTTCCCTGCCCCGCCGTGCCCTGCACCGTTGCGGCAAGGTGAGGCAGGAACCCAGCCGGAGGACCGGAAATACTTCCGGAATGTCGAAAACAGGGGTGTTGACATGACCACGCTGGCACTCGCAGAGAAAATCACCGGCACGCCGCGCGGGGCGGTTCCCGCGCCTGCTGTCGCCGAAGCCAAGCGAAGCCTGCTCAACTGGATGGGAGTGGCGGTGGGCGCCGCGGACCATCCGATGGTGGACATGGTGCTGGAGGTGGCGGCCGCATGGGGCGGCCAGCCTCAGGCGACCGTGGTCGGCCGGGGGCTCAAGGTCGACGAGCACACCGCCGCCCTTGTCAACGGGATTTCGTCACACATCTTTGATTACGACGACACGCTGCTCGATACCATCCTGCACCCCAGCGCCCCGGTATGGCCGGCGTTGCTGGCTTATGGCGAGCGGCACGGGTTGGCAGGGCAGCCGCTGCTGGAGGCATTCGTGCTCGGGGTCGAGGCGGAGCAGCGCGTGGCGCAGGTCGTTTACCCCTCGCATTACGACCGGGGCTGGCACATCACGGGGAGCGTGGGAGCGTTCGGGGCAGCCGCGGCCGTCGGCTGGCTGATGGGCCTTGACGCGCGGCAGATGACGTACGCACTGGGGCTCGCCGCGACGCAACCGGTGGGTCTCCGGGAGATGTTCGGCACGCACACCAAGGCATTTCACCCCGGAAAGGCCGCCGCCAACGGCCTGCAGGCCGCCTATCTGGCCGGAAAGGGTTTTAACAGCTCGATGCGCTCTATCGAGGCTCCGCGCGGCTTCGCGCACGTGACGTCAGAGGCTCCGAAGCTGGAGCGGCTGACCCAAGGCTGGGGTGAGAGCTGGCAGATCATGTACAACAGCTACAAGCCCTTCCCGTGCGGCGTGGTCATCCATCCGGCCAACGACGCGGTTGTGCGGCTGCGCGGGGAGCAGGGCGTGCGCGCGGCGGACGTGGAACGGCTGGAGCTATCGGTGCACCCCCTGGTGCTGGAGCTTACGGGCAAGAAGGAGCCGCGCGACGGGCTTGAGGCCAAGTTTAGCGTGTATCACTGCGCCGCGGCGGGCCTCATCGACGGGTGGGTCGGGCTGGCCCAGTTCAAGGACCAGCGGGTCACGGCGCCGGATGTGATTGACCTGCGGCGGCGGGTTGTCGCGACGGTCGACCCGTCCATCGCGGAAGACCAGATCCGCGCGCGGGCGGTGCTGCGCGACGGACGGGTCGCGGAGCTGTATGTGGAGCACTGCCTCGGCAGCAAGGATAACCCGATGACAAATGAGCAGCTGGAGCGCAAGTTTGGCGAGGCGGCGGCACCGGTGCTGGGCGCGGCCGGGGCGCGCAATCTGATGGACACGATCTGGCAGCTGGGGCGGGCCAGGAATCTGGAAGCGGTAATGGCCCTGACCGGGCCCGCCGTGCCCCGCTAGGCGCAAGCCTGGAACGGCGGCGCGGCGGCACGCGGCACGGTCCGGCGCGGTCCGGCGCGGTCCGGTGCGGTCCGGTGCGGTCCGGTGCGGCGTTTCCGCGAGGGAGTGGCGCCTGTGAGCGAGTCAACTGCACCGACGGCGGAGGAGGCCATCGAGGCGCGGTGGGGCAACTACTATCACAATCTGCGCAACACGACGTTTAGCCTCTGACGAAACCGGGTAGGAGGAGGACCAGGGATGACCGCGAACGGCCCCTACGCCGTAAGAGTTGAAAGAAACGTGCCCGTCCCGCTCGCCGACGGCACCAGGCTCGCGACGGATGTATACTTCCCGGAGGGCGGCGGCGGCACCGCCGGCGACGCAGCCGGTGCCGGCACCTGGCCCGTCATCCTCCAGCGTACGCCGTACGACAAGTGCGGGGTGCTGAAGGCCGAGGGGCACTTCTTCGCCTCTCACGGGTACGTGGTCGCCCTGCAGGATGTACGCGGGCGGTTCGCGTCCGAGGGGGTATTTGAGCCCTTCCTGCATGAGGCGGAGGACGGGGTGGACACGGTCAGGTGGCTCATCGGACAGCCGTGGTGCGACGGCCGGATCGGAACGACCGGCACCTCGTATCTGGCCTGCACGCAGGCCGCGCTGGCGGCGCTTGACCCGCCCGGGCTGGTGGTGCAGTGGGTCAGCCAGGGTTTCTCCAATTACCACACGACCCGCAGCAGGCGCGGCGGGGCCTATGAGCACCACCGAACGGAGTGGCTGCTGCGCATGGCCGCCGACAGCAAGGAGGCCCAGGCCGACCCGGTCCTGCAGGAGGCGCTCGAACGTGCGCATCACCGCCCGGCTGACTGGATCGGGCTGTGGCCGGTGCGGCCGGGCATGTCGCCGCTCGCCCTCGTCCCGTCGTACGAGCGGGCGCTGCTCGACTTCATGACGCGCGGCGACTACGACGAATGGTGGCTCAACCCGGCCCTGAGCCTCGAGCCATACTACGACCGGTACGCTGACGTGCCGGCCCATTTCCTCGGTAGCTGGTATGACCCGTACGCGCGGGCGGTCACCGACAACTACGTCGCCCTCGCGGCGCGCAAGCGCGGTCCCGTGCGCCTGATCATGGGGCCGTGGGTCCACGGGGTGGCGGCGCTCGGCTGGACGCACGCCGGCGATGTGGACTTCGGACCCGACGCGGCGATTGAGTATGACAGGCTGCGGCTGGCGTGGTTTGACCGCTGGCTCAAGGGACGCGAGGACGCGTGGCGGGACCAGGTACAGGAACAGGTTGCGGCCCCGGTGCGCATCTTCGTCATGGGCGGCGGCACGGGCCGACGCAACGCCGACGGCCGACTGGACCACGGCGGCCGGTGGCGGGACGAACAGGCCTGGCCGCTCGCCGGAGCGGTGGAGACGCGCCTATACATGCACGCGTCGGGGGAGCTCAGTGCCGACCCGCCGGCTCCCGCCGACTTGGGCGAGCCCGGTGCGCAGCCTGATCCGGCTGCGGCAACCAGCTATACCTTTGACTCCCGGGATCCGCAGCCTTCGGCGTACGATCCGCGCGAGCCGGAGGCGCTGTTTCCGCGCGGCGGCTTTGACCTTCGGGCCCGGCCGACTTCCGGCGAAACCGGCCCGGGCGTCCCCCTCGGCAACCGGCACGACGTGCTGGTGTTTGCCACCGAGCCGCTGGCCCGCGAGGTTGAGGTGACCGGCTCTGCGGTCGTGGAGCTGTTCGCCAGCTCAACCGGCCTGGATACTGACTTCACGGCCCGTCTGGTCGACTGGTGCCCGCCGAACGAGGACTATCCGGAGGGGTACGCCCTGGAGCTCTGCCAGACGATCCAGCGCGCCCGCTACCGGGACTCGCGTGAGCAGGCGACCTTGCTCGAACCGGGGACGATCTACCGGTTCCGGCTCACCCTGCCCCCGACGAGCAATCTCTTCGCGCGGGGACACCGGATCAGGGTCGACATCTCATCCAGCGACTTTCCGCGCTTTGACGTCAACCCCAACACCGGCGAGCCGCTTGGACGGCACCGGCGAATGGCAGTGGTCACCAACTCTGTCTACCACGACGCCGAGCATCCGTCGGCGGTGGTGCTGCCGGTGGTAACGTCGGACGCTTAGCGTGTTGGCACGGGTTCGATCGACATGGCAGGAACACCCCACCCCCTAGGAAGAAGGGAGTAAGCCCATGGAGGATTGCGTGCTTCGAATGGGCCCTCGCATTGCTGGCCAGCGTAACTTGGAGAAAGGTGATGTTAGCCTGTGAAGGATCCAGCGTTGGAAGAGCTTACTCTGGAGATAACGAGACAGTGCCTTAATCAATGCCTCTACTGCTCTTCCACCGCAATGGTTCGTCCATCAGATCCCCCTCTAGCCCTTGAGGTCATCGAGGAGCTCATTCGGGAGGCGGTGGGCCTCGGGCTACGGAGCCTGGCCATATCTGGCGGTGAGCCGTTTCTGCATCCGCATATAGAGCATGTCCTTTCTAGCCGTTGGTTGCGCTCCGTGGCCGACGTTTCACTCTACACCTCGGGGGTTGTCCTAGGGCCAAGAGGCACCCCCGATTCCTTGTCCTCAAGTCTGATTGACCTTGCTCGCAATGCAGGAGTTCGTCTGATTTTCAACATTCAGTCCCGATTCCCGGAGGTCCATGATGGCATTGTGGGAGCTAGGGGAAGATGGGCGCTGACTTTGAGCTCTATGGAGGCCGCCCTAGATGCTGGCCTATCGGTTGAGTGTCACCTCGTCCCTCATGCGGCAAACTACGCTAGTCTCAAGACCACTGCGGAGTGGCTCATCCAGAAAGGTATTCAGAAAGTCAGTTTCCTTCGTCTGGTTCCACAAGGATATGCCGCTATCAATCGGGACAAGGTCGAGATCTCGTCCCCGGACACGGTTGAACTGGGCAGGCAGCTTGCAGAGCTTAAGTGTCAGGCAGACAACGGGACGCGCTACCGGCTGGGTGTACCGTTCGGCACTGGTACTAATAACGTGTGCCAGGCCGGAGTAACCAAGCTGATCGTTCGCTGGGACGGCACTTTGTTCCCGTGTGAGGCATTCAAGGAGTGCGGTCGACCCGAGTTCGTACTGGGTAAAATCGGTCAGACCTCACTCCTGGAAGCCCTGAGAAGTGCCTGGGCCAACGATACGCTCAAGTCGTTAAGGGCAGCAGCCTTAGGCAGGGACTCGTGCCCGGCCCAACTCCTCTACGTGAAGAGTTCCTAGGGAAAGGGTATTAGGCATGATTGCCGGAGCCTCCTCTGCCCCGCCAAAACACCCGGAGTTGTCTGATCCGCTTCTGATCGGGCATGTGCTGTCTGTGGCTGATGATCTTGGCTTCCTTACTGAGCCGACGATGCGACAGCTCACTGCGCTAGGTGGAGTCACGGCCCTGGACCTTGGCACCTGTGAGAAGATTGACCAACTCTGGCGCGATCTTATCGTGGATTCCATCCACGCTCTCAAAGTCCGAGATCGCCGCGAGAAGGCCTGTATTAGAAAATGGGATCCCCACGCACCAGACAATGGCAGGGTTAGAAACCAAAACACATTTGGCATTACGGAGTTAATGGACTATTTTAGGGGTTTTGTGGAGTATGAAAGTGCTCTGTACGCATCAGAGACCCACTACCGCGATCACGTCACTCACGCCCTCCGCGTTTGGCTCATTGGGGCTTACATTCTGACGCATGACTCAAAGGTGGACGACCTAGATATCGGTTTTACACGCGTAAGTCCTACCGAGAGATGGGCGATGTGGACCCTTGTTAGTCTGTGTCATGACTTAGGCTATCCTCTCGAAAAGACCCATAAGCTAAATGACGCGATGAACAGTATGCTTGCTCACTTCGGCAATATCTCGACCAGCCAGTACCATTACGCTTTTCAGGCCCAACACCATAGGCTCATTGAGACCGCTCTAGACGTCATCTCGTCTAAGGCCGTGGGCCTTGGCAATGGGAAGTTCACCACCAGAATTCAGGCTAAGTACCTGTCGAAGTTCGCACACTCGTTGGAGGAATTCCAGCACGGGGTCGTCTCTGTTCTCGTCCTGCTCAAGACACTGGTCTACTTCCTGGAGACCGACTACGATCATTCGCAGAGCGGACTCAAACGGGAGGATGCCAGGCAGTTCCATATCCGACGGGAGATACTACGAGCGATAGCCTCTCATACCTGCACCGACATCTATCACCTTGAAATGAACAACCTGTCCTTCCTCTTGATACTGGCAGATGAGCTGCAGGAATGGGGGCGCCCCGCGTTTCGGCAACTCAAGCTTGGACGGGTCGGGGGACTGCAGGCCGGTGTGACCATCAATGCTAATGATCTCAAGAAGGGTGTGTTTGAGGCCACCGTCCGCTATGAACCTGGCGCCATTGACGAAAAGGATGTTCGCCGGCGATTCTGTGAGTTCGGTAAACTGATGCGAGCCGCAATTGAGGACAATAACCGTAGGATCTCATTCAAGTGGACGGTTCTCAGCGATCGGAAATACGTGTTCGTCTACGATTCCAACAAGGAGCCCTTCCAAGAACTCACGTACCTGATCGACGGAAAAACAACTGATCTCTATGCTGAGTCCGACGAGGGATAGGCTCTTCCTGCGCTCCCAGAGTGGTTGTTGGGAGGCTCACCTTCACACAGCGTTCTTGGACCGTCAGGAAGTCAGAGTTGACAAGCAGCTCTTCGCTGCCAAGTGCCAAGAGGGCTGCCGCAACTATGCGGCCAAACACACTTGCCCTCCCTACTCACCATCCTTCGAGGAGCTTGCACCATCAGAGATATGGCTCTTGGTTTTGGCTCTTCGGATGCCTCTGAACCAACTACCCAGGTTTCCCAACCCCTATCACCAAGTTCGGATGGCCAACAGCATGATGCGGTCGAGGCTTGGGCGCATTCTCGACTCCTTACGGGCCTCAATACCCTCTGGCTACCCCCTCGGATCAGGCTCATGCAGGAGATGCAGACGCTGTGCGCGCCAAGATGGCAGGCCTTGCGTCAGGCCCGACCTCTTGACCTACAGTCTTGAAGCAGTAGGGGTAGATTGCGGTCAGCTTGTGCGCCGGTGCTTTGACATCGATCTGCAATGGTATCGCTCCAAGACCCTGCCGCAGCACTCGATGGTCGTGGGTGGGGTGCTAACTTCCTCGTTGATCCTCGTGGACACAGCCAACTTGCTTCTTGAACTCGAGAGAAGCACCAGGCTTTCCCGCTGATCTGGGTATTTCACCCCTCAGCAGGCCCCCGGCCAACGACCGCGAATAGCGTCCTCTCATGTGGCGGGAGGAAACGCGCGGCTATCTGCTCATTGCCGGGGCTACGGTGTTCTGGGCCCTTTCCGGCACGCTGGCCAAGTTTCTCTTCAGCAACAGGCCCATCGCGCCGCTGGTGCTGGTCGAGTTTCGGCTGCTGGGCAGTTTCGTGCTTCTTGCCCTGGTCTTGGCGATATTCGACCCTTCCGAACTGGAGCTGCTGCGGGTGCGCCTGCTGCGCCGCGCCGATGCAGCGTACTTCCTCACGTACGGGACCGTCGGAATGGCTATGGTGCAGCTATCGTACTTCCTGGCGATCAGTGAGGGCAGTGTTGCCACGGCGATCTTCCTTCAGTACCTTGCGCCCGTGTTTACCGCGTTGTACGTCGGCCTGGCCCGCCGCGGCCTCCCGGAAAAGGGCGTGGTCTCAAGCCTGCTCCTGGCGCTGTGCGGCTCCGGGCTGCTGCTCCTCGGCGGCGGCGCGGGCCTGACGACCTCGCGGCTGGGGCTGCTGGCCGGGCTGGCGTCGGCGGGGTTCATGAGTTTCTACACAGTCTACGGGGCGCGGGGCGTGCAGCGCTATGGGCCGCGCACGCTGCTGCTGGGGGCGCTCGGGGTTGGAGGCCTGGCACTGGTGCCGTTCTTTCCGCCGTGGCGGGTGCTCGATCTCGGCTGGACCGCCGCAGACTGGCTCTTCCTCCTGTACCTTGCGGTCTTTGGCACGCTGATCCCGTTCATGATGTTTCTGGCTGGGCTGCGCACCGTCGCGCCGGTGCAGGCGACGCTGACCGCCATGCTCGAACCGGTGCTGGCCACCACGTTTGCGTGGGTGCTGCTGGGCGAGTCGCTCCGCCCGCCGCAGCTGGCCGGCGGGGCGCTGATTATCGCGGCCGTCGCTCACTTGCAGGTGAGCCGCGCGCGACGCGCCGCCGCACAGGAGGCCAAAGCGTGATTGTGCGCTACAGCTCAATCTCCGCCGTCGCGTTGGGCTCTGACGCACAACCGGGCCGTCCGTATTGGGCCCAGACGCTCAATCCACAGCGCAGTCCTCGGACCCGGGTTGCCCACGGCACAACCCAACGCCCACGCGGGCAAAGACCCAGCGGTTTCTAGCCGTAGCGGTTTCTAGCGGTGGCATGGTCTAATCATCGAGCCCGACCCCGGGTAGGTTAGATGGGCCAAAGGCTAACCGCCCTACGGACGCCCGCCCGCCATCCAGTAGCCGCCCGTGATGAGCAGGGCTACAGCCGCGTGCAGCAGGATGGTGCGGGCATTGGCCGGGATGATCGCCACGGGGTCCTCCGCCCGGGCGAGGGCGATGCGCACCGCCCGCCAGGCAGTCGGCACGGTCACAACCGCTGCCGCGGCCTGCCAGGGCATCCTGCCGAGCAGCGGAAACAGGGCAATCAACCCATACGTCAGGACCAATAGCCCGCCGTGCAGGCGGACACCGGCCTGCCGGCCGTAGCGGACAACGAGGTTGTCTTTGTTGACGCTCCGGTCGGCCTCGTAGTCGGGCACTTCGTTGATCACCAGGATCGCGCTGACCAGCAGGCCGCACGGCAGCGACGGCCACAACACGCTCGCGGACACCGCCCCGGTGAGCACGAAGTACGACCCGAACGCGACCAGCGGGCCGCAGCACAGCCCGGCAACCGCCTCGCCCCACCCGGTGCGCATCAGGCCAAGCGGGTCGGCGGAGTAGCCCACGCCCAAGACGAAACCAAGGCTCATCAAAATCAACACCACCGGCCCGCGCGCAGCGCCGAGCCAGACACCCGCAAGCGCCGCTGTGATAAGACACGCCGATGAGGCCGCCAGCACGCTGCGCGGAGCGACCAGACCCGCCTGGATCAGGCCGGCCCCTCCGTTGAAAGGGCTCCGGTAACGGTTGACAGCATCGGTGCCGAGGAGATCGTCCGCGTAGTCGTTGGCCAGGTTGACGCCCAGATGGGCCCCGGCGACACCGACCATCGTGAGCAACAGCAGCCCCCAGGACAGGGCGTAGCCATCCCATCGGGCAACGGCTGCGCCCAGAGCCACTGAAAACAGCGATGCCGTAAGGAAGGGCGCGCGCGAAGCCCTCGCCCAGAAGGCGAGCCACGAGGCGAAACTTGGCCGACCCCCGGATGCTGGTGCGTCCATTGCCATACCTTCTTCCGGTGTGGTGCGTCGGTGCAGTTTTCTGATAAATCATAAGCCAGCTGCAAATATATTACGTTGTATTCGTCCATGTCTTTCTTGCTCCTGCACTGCATCGGGCAATGCGAGCCCTGCGGAACTCACCGAATACCCCGTACGCCGGCACCGATAGTCCTACGACGAGCAGGAATGGGCCCCGGGCCGTTGGAACACTTCAGGCGCGACACACGCCACCGTACAGGAGGTGCCCCGTGCCGACAAAGACCTTGCCATCACCGCTAACCCCACAGGAACTGGACGAGCTCGCGTCGCTCGCGACCCGAATCCTGCAAGACCTGATACGGCTCGATACGAGCAACCCGCCCGGCAATGAGATCATCGCCGCACGCTACCTGCACGAGCTGCTCGCGGCCGAGGGTATTGCCGGGGAAATCCTCGAGCCGGAGCCAGGCCGCGGCAATGTGGTGGCCCGCCTCAAAGCGGACACGGACACCGCCACCGCTGGCAAAGGGCTTCTCCTGCTCTCGCACCTCGATGTGGTGCCGGCCGAGCCGGATAAGTGGGACGTGCCGCCGTTTTCCGGCGAAATCAGGGACGGCGAGGTCTGGGGCCGGGGCGCGATAGACATGAAGGGACTTGCAGCGCTCGAGGCCGCGATCTTCATCACCGTAAAGCGCCGGGGCCTGGCGCTTCGCCGGGATCTGGTGCTCGCCGCGACAGCCAACGAGGAGGCCGGGGGCTGGTTCGGCGCCCGCTGGATCGCGGAAAACCGCCTGGAACTGGTTGACGCGGACGCGGCGATCAACGAGGGCGGCGGGATCGGCCTGGAGTTTGGCGGCAAGACCGTCTATACCGTGCAGACCGCCGAAAAGGCCCCCTGCCCCGTCACCGTCACGGCACACGGCAGGCCGGGTCACGCGTCGGTCCCGAGCGACGACAACGCCGTCGTCACCCTTTCGCGCGCATTGGTGGCGATCGGGTCGCGACGCCTGCCGCCCAAGATCACCTCAAGCTTCCGCGGGTTCGTGGAAACGCTGGCGGCGTCGTTCGGGCCCGTCCTGGGCGCCCTGGCGAGACAGATGCTCAACCCGCAGCTGGCCGAACAGGTCATCGACCGCGTGACCGCGGACCCGCTCAAGACCGCCGCGTTCAAGGCCATGATCCGCAACACCGCCACGCCTACGATCGTGAAGGCAGGATACAAGGTCAACGTCATCCCGGGGGCCGCAACCGCCGAACTCGACTGCAGGCTGCTGCCCGGCTCCAGCCCGGAGGAACTGGTCAAGGAACTGGAGGATGTCCTGGCCGCCGCCGGGCTGGCCGGCACGGTCAAGCTCGAGGCGGCGCGGACCGATGCTCCGACTCTCGAATCTCCGTTCGCGGGCGAGCTTGTCGAACGCATGGCAGATGCGATCCGCACGCACGCCGCCGGGGCGCCCCTCGTCCCGTTCCTCATGCCGGGAGCGACGGACGGCCGCTTCCTGCGCCCGAAGGGCATACCGGTCTACGGCTTCTCGCCGATGCTGCCGGGCGAGCCGTTCGGCAACGCCCACGGGCACAACGAGCGCATCGGGCTCGCGAGCATCAGGTTCGGGGCGCAGGTACTGTGGGACGTGATCACCGGCTACTGCGCAGCCGGATAGGGCGGCGAGCCGGGCGGACGCATAACCCCAGCTAAACGCGCCAACTCGGACATATATGAGCCGATGAGCGCTCACACTAGCCAAAGTCGGACTCTAGGCCCAACAGTGGGCGGAGGTGACCTGGCGGTGCGGCGCAATTTGTCTGACTCGGAACGGTGGGTACGGGGCATCGCCGGGGCGATCGCGGTGTTTTTGGGCATCATCGCCCTCGCCGCAGCGCCCTGGTCCACGCTCGCGTGGTTTGCCGGCGGGGCGCTGGTGTTGACGGGTGTCGCGGGCTACTGCCCGATCTACGATGTGCTCAATTACAGCAGCGTCGAGGTCAGGCCTCCGGACGATACCACCCGGTGGTAGGAACGGAAGCGTAGGGAAACATAGCGCCCGTAGACGCGAGAGCCCCCGGTTGCGCCTCGGGGGCTCTCGTCTTTTGA
The DNA here is from genome assembly GCA_030691505.1 of Bacillota bacterium. Taxonomy (GTDB): domain Bacteria; phylum Bacillota; class Sulfobacillia; order JAUYEG01; family JAUYEG01; genus JAUYEG01. The sequence goes on from JAUYEG010000058.1 coordinate 18,191, forward strand.
CTCCACGTGCCGGGAGGGTTTAGTTGAGCTTGCTTACGATCTCGACCATGACCTTCTGGCCGTGCTCGTTGACCGTGTACCGTCAGATCGGTGTCGTCTGCCTTACGGCTGCCGGCCAGTCCCGGCCGCTCGCCGGATCCTGCACGCGGATCGGCAGTTCGACATCGCCCTTGACGCCCACCAGCGCGTAGGGATGCGTGATGACCTGGGCGACCATGCCGCCTGCGGGCCCGGTGTTTCTGGCCCGGATGATCCAGGCCTGCCCGTTGCGGGTAACGTTCTCGACCGTTACGGCGTAGCCGGCGGTGGGCTTTTCGCCTGCCGATATCAAAACCAGCCGGAAACCGTCAAACACTCCAATATGCACGCCCGGGATTGTCTTCCGGGCCTCCACCCACTGACGCATCTCGTCTGTCAGCTGGATATCGCCCTCTGTGATCACATCCGGGTCCGCGGCCTGGGCGGTGACGCGCCAGGCAATGCCCGTGACCAGCGTGGCGAGTATCACGGCGACGATAAGTACTCTGGTCCGCATTGTGTGAGCCTCCTTGTGCGTCTACGTCGGATGGGGCGGCATCGCCCTGTCCAGAATGGGTTAGACGCGGGCAAGGACGCGGTGTTCCGGAAAAGGGTTTCAAACCGGTTACGGTTTGGTTACCGAGCTTCGGCGGGCCAGCGTGGCGATGAGGGCCCTGGTGTGGTACCGTCCGATCGTCTGTGACGCGTATCAGACCCCGCGTCCGGTGCGCTCCCGGCGCAGCCGCCGCAGCAGACCGGGCATCTTGCGCCCTACATACAACATGTGCTCGGCCGCGCCCCAAGTGGCGGGATCTTCGCCCAGCCGGTAACACAGGTCGGCCCAAACTGCGAAAGCCTCGGGGGGCAATGCGTTGACCGCCGTTTCGGCAATGGCCACCAGTGGCTCGCTGGCCGCGAGACGCAACCGGCGCAGTCCGCGCCGGGCCATCAGGGGGTCGATTTCCGCGGGAATGGCGAAGTAGGCGTCCGTGAATCCCGGGTTGTCCCCGGAGACAACGCTGATCCCCGTCGCGAGCAGTTGCTCGACGAGCGGCTGGCGGGCCGCCGCCCCGGCCGGGTCGTGTTTCAGAAGGTCAACCAGAAGCGCGTAGCGCGTGATAAACGAGGCAAACAGCAGGCCGCCTGTGCGCAGGACGCGCAGCGCCTCGGCGAGAGCCCTCTCGCGGTCCGCTGCCCCGGTCAGGTGGTACAGCGGGCCCATCAGCAGCACGACATCAAAGCTCTCGTCGCCGAAACGGCCGAGGTCCAGCGCATCGCCCTGCACGGCCCCGGCCAGCCGGGCGCCCGCCTCTTGTGCCTTTTGCCGTGCGAGGTCAACCGACACGCCCGACAGATCGAGCAGCGTGACCCTATGGCCGGCCCGTGCCAGGGCAATCGCGTAGCGCCCGGGGCCGCCGCCGACGTCGAGGATATCCGACCCGAGCGGGATGTGTTCGGCCATCGCCCTCCAGGTCGTGTGCCACTCCATCCTGTGGCGATCAAGGCGCTGCCACTCCTGCTCGGCGCACGCGTCGTAGTATGACCGCACCTTGCCGGCGTTTGGGCCGATACCTGAGCCGCTGCTCTGGCCGCCCCTCTGACCGCCGCTCGTCATGCCGGCACCTCCCCCAACACTAGACCCGCACCGCCTTCCACTTGCCCGACCTGAAGCGCAGGGTCATGACACCCGCACGCACGAGCATGTCGCAGAGGATCGCGCACCACACGCCGGCGATGCCCCAGCCCAGCGTGTTGATCAGGAACCGGGACAGGTTGAGCCGCACGCCCCAGATGCCCGCGAAGCTGATGTACAGCGGCCAGCGGGTGTCCCCCGCCCCGCGCAGCGCTCCGGCGTAGATGAAGTAGATGCTGTTGGGCAGCTGGCTGAACGCCGACCAGCGCAGCACGGTCGCCGCCAGGGCGATAACCTCCGCCTCGGCGGTGTACAGCATGGCCATCTGCCGCCCAAACAGGAAGAAACCAACCCCCATCGCGACCATCATGGCCCCGCCGATGCGCTGCGCAGTCCGGGCGAACCTTTCGGCCAGGTCCGTGCGCCGCGCGCCTAGACTTTGCCCGACCAGCGTCGTCGTGGCCATCGCGAAGCCCTGCCCCGGCATGAACGCCAGCTGGGCCACATTGACGCCGATCTGGTGCGCCGCATAGACGGCGGTGCCGATGCCGACCACGATCTTCGAGAACATCAACATGCCCAAAGTCATCAGCCCCTGCTCCATGGCCGAGGGCATGCCGACGTTGGCGATGCGCCGGATCAGCCCCAGGTCGGGCCGCCAGTCGTCGCGCGCCGCGAGACGTATGACACACCTGCCGCTGCCGGCGACCCACAGCAGGATCGCACAGGAGATGAGCCGCGCCAGCGATGCGCCGACGGCCGCACCCGCGACGCCCATCCGGGGCATGCCGAGCTTCCCGTTGATGAAACCGTAGAGCAGGAACACGTTGGCCACGTTGGCTGCCGCGTTGGCGAACATAGGCGACCGCATGTCGCCTGCGCCCCTTAGCGTCGCCGACAGGCCGAAGCTCACCGCGGCAAGCAGCGTGGTGCACATCGAGATGCGCATGTGCGGCAGGGCCATCCGCACCAGCTCGGGGTCATCAGAGATCATCCTTAGAAACGTCGGGGCCCATATCGCGCCGACGGCCCCGGTGATCAGCGACAGCGCGCAACCGAGCAGCATGCCCTGCCTGGCCACGCGGTTGGCCTCAGTGATGTCGCCCGCACCGACCGCCCGGGCCACCAGCGCCGTGGAACCAACCCCCAGGGCCAGGAACACCACGTACGCCAACCACACCAGCTGGTTGCTGATTCCGACGGCGGCAATCGCGGTCGAGCCGAGCCCGCCCACCATGATCATGGCCACGATGCCGACCATCGTCGCAAGAAGGTTGTCCGCGACGCTTGGCCAGGCAAGCTCAAGCACGCGGCGCTGTAGCTGGGGCGCGGTGAACTGCTCACCGGCCGAAACGACGGATCGCCTGCCCGTGGCGACGGGCTGAGGCGGCGGGGCGGCGGCGGGCCTGCTTTGGACGGTCATGAGACTGCGTGCTTCGCGCCCCGTCCGCGGGACTCCTGTACGCAGCACGCCGCACGCAGCACGCCGCGCCCCGCGCGCGTGGGCCTCCCAGCGGCAGCGCCTTCTAGCAGCAAGTGGGCCGTGACCCCGGTGCCCGCCGCCGCATACCTTGAGACGTACGGCTGTTTTGCCCGCAGTGCAAGGCGGCCAATCGCCCACAGGAGGTTTTGTGCCGTGCGCATTGTCCCACCAGCAGGCAGGCCGCGCCAGCGTCCCCTGCCCGGGCCGTGGCGCTCGGCGCACGAGGCCGGCGAGTACGTGTACCTTGACCACGCGGCGACCTCGTATCCCAAGCCCCCCGAGGTCATCGCGGCGATGGTCGAGTACATGCGGTGTTCCGGCGGAAACCCGGGACGTTCCGGCCACCGCCTGTCGATTGCAGCGGCCATGGTTATTCATGAAACCCGCGAGGCGGTCGCGACGTTGTTCGGTGCGCCGGACCCGCTGCGCGTGGTCTTTACGCCCAATGTCACGTATGCCGTCAACCTGATCCTCAAAGGGCTGCTCCGCCCGGGCGACCGCGTCGTCACGTCCAGCATGGAGCACAACGCGGTGATGCGCCCGCTTCGCGCCCTCGAACGGCGCGGCGTCAAGCTGACCGTCGTCCCGTGCGACCGGCGCGGTTGCCTTGATCCTGCTGGTTTCCGCTGCGCGCTGGCCGGAGGCGCCCGCCTTGCCGTCGTCAATCACGCCAGCAACGTGACGGGCACGATCCTCCCCCTGGCGGAGCTGTCCCAGGCGGCGCACGCGGCAGGCGCGCTGCTGCTGGCCGACGTCGCACAGACGGGCGGCGTCTGCCCCGTCGACATGCAGGCGCTCGGCGTCGACATCCTGGCCTTCACCGGGCATAAAGGGCTGCTTGGCGCACCCGGCACCGGCGGGCTGATCCTCGGCCCCCGCGTGGACCCCGAGTCTATCGAACCGCTCGTCTGCGGCGGCACCGGAAGCCAGTCCGAGCTGGAGGAGCAGCCGGACTACCTGCCGGATAGGTTCGAAAGTGGAACGGCTAACGGCGTCGGGCTGGCTGGACTGCGGGCAGGGGTGTCCTACGTGTTGCGGCAAGGAGTGCAGAACATCAGGGCGCACGAGCGCGAGCTTACCTGGCTGCTTCTTGACGGGCTGGCACGGATACCCGGCGTAACGGTGCACGGCCCGCAAGATCCCGACAAATCGGTCGCCGTCGTGTCTTTCTCGGTCCCGGCGATGCCGGCTGGAGAAGTGGGAACGCAGCTAGAGGAGGATTTTGGGCTCCTCTGCCGCACCGGCCTGCACTGCGCCCCCGCCGCCCACAAGACGATAGGAACCCTCCCCGGAGGGACGGTGCGCATGTCTCTCGGCCTAACCAATACGGAAGCCGACGTGGAGCGCGCCATCGAGGCCGTCGCCGAGGTGGCGCGGCGGTGAGCGGCGGCGTCAGGGCCCTGCTGATATTTCGCAGCAACGCTGAAGCCCTTATGGCCCACGCGGCCCTGTCCAGGGGCGGTATGACTGCCGAGGTCATCCAGAACCCCCACGGGTGCGGATACGCCCTGCGCCTGAGGGTCCAGACGCTGGAATCCGCGCTCACGCTGCTGCTCGCCAGGGGCGTGCCGGTGTCGCGGGTGGAGCTGCAGTAAACAGTAGGAGAAAGAGCCCGTCCCCCTACGGGGCCGCGCAGGACTCCCGCACCAGCTCCGTCAACACGCGCGCGGTTGTCACGACGCTCTCAAGGTCGACCCACTCCACCGCCGAGTGCGCGCCCGAGCCGGCCGGACCGAAGATGACCGTCGGGATGCCCGCCGCGCCCATGACCGCCGAGTCCATCCAGCCCGAGGACGCGCCGAAACCGGGCACATGGCCAACCACCTTGCGGCAGGCTGCGACGATTGCCGTGACGACCGGCTCGTCCCGCGCGACCTGGTACGCCTGGCGATAGAAGAAAACATCCGCGCTGGCCCTGAACGTCGAGTCGTCCTTAGCGAGACGGTCCAGGATGCTCTGGATCTCGCGCCGGACGGCGTCCTCGGTTTCGCCGGGAACCGTGCGGCGCTCGAACTCGACCCGGCAATGATCGGGATACGTGCTCAGCTCGCGCCCGCCCCGGATGAGCGAGGCGTGCAGCGACGGGCGGGTGACCAGCTCCGGCACAACGCGGGTAAGCTCGCGGCGCTGGTAGTCGTCGTAGGCGGTGATGACCTTGGCAGCCTGGGTGATCGCATCCACCCCGCCGTCCAAGCTGCTGCCGTGCGCCGCAACGCCCTCGACGTCCACCCGGACCCAGGCAAACCCCTTATGCGCGATGACGAGGTCGAGGCCGGTCGGCTCGGCGATCACGCCCGCGTCGGCCCGCCAGCGCCTGACCAGGTGCTCGACGCCTATGCTGGCGTACTCCTCGTCCGACACGCCGGCCACGATCAGGTCGCCCGCAGGCCGCCACCCGCTCGCGGCCACGGCCTCCACCGCTGCCAGGATGGCCGCCAGCCCGCCCTTCATGTCGCACGCGCCGCGCCCGTACAGCCGGCCGTCCTCGACGCGCGGCGCCAGCGGCGCGATGTCCATCCCCTCCGTGCTGACCGTGTCAAGGTGCCCCACCAGCATGAGCGACCGGCCGCCGCCCGTGCCGCGCAGCACGCCGACCGCGTTGGGCCGCCCCGGCGCGGGGGCCTCGACGACGGCCTCAAAACCGGCCCGCTCCAGCACCCCGGCGACGTAGCGGGCGATCCGCTCCTCGCCCGCCCCGCCCGGAACGAGCGACGGGTTGGTCGAGTCGATCGCCACCATCTCCTCCAGCAAGACCCTGACCCGGGCCGGGTCGAGATTTGCGGCTTTGCTGTCCGTGCCCTGCGACAAGCCAAACACCTCCGCTGCGCCGCACCTGCCTGCACCCCTGCGCCCAGACGCTCAAGCCCTCAGGCGCCCAGGGAGCGGTAGACGGCGCGTCGAAACCCACTGCTATGGTTTCTCGCCCGGCACAGCCAATGCCTTGCGCCGCTGGCGCTATCCCTGGAGGTGTGGCAGGTGTCGCTTTCGGCTCAGGAGTCCGCGATTGTTGCGGCGATCGACGGCCAGGCGGCGCGGCTGGCCCGGATTTCGGATGCGATACACGATTTCAACGAGCTCGGGTACGAGGAGCATAGGTCCAGCGCGCTGCTGGTCTCGGAGCTTGAGGCGCTCGGGCTGAGGGTCACCACCGGAGCCGGCGGGCTGGCGACTGCGTTCGTAGCCGAGCTTGCCGGCGCCAAGGCCGGGCCGACCACCGCGGTCCTGGCGGAGTACGACGCCTTGCCCGGACTCGGCCACGCCTGCGGGCACAACGTGATCGGCGCGGCGGCGCTCGGCGCGGCCGTGGGGCTCGCTGCGGTGCGCGGCGAGTTGCCCGGCACGGTGCGTATCGTCGGCACACCCGCCGAGGAGGGGTTCAAGCCCAATGCCGGCGGCAAAGTGGTCATGTTTGAGGCCGGGGTCTTCGAGGACGTCGACGCCGCGATGATCGTCCACCCCGGCGAGCCGTTTACGGCGGGGGGCACCTCGCTGGCGCGCGACAACTTCCGGCTGACCTTCCGCGGGCGCCGGCCCGGGGTGGGCGCGCCGCGCTGGGATGCCGTCGATTCGCAGGACGGCCTGATGCTCACCCACGCCGCGATCAACGTCCTGCGCCAGCACGTCCCGCCCAGCGTCGTGATCCAGTGGCTCATCGAAAAGGGCGGCGACAACCCCAACATCATCCCCATCGAGTCCGTCGCCAGGCTGTACGTGCGGGCGCCGCGGATGGACACCGTGCGGGCCATCGTCGCCAGGATTATGGACTGCGCGCGCGGGGCTGCCGCGGCAGTCGGCGGCGAGGTCGAGTACGACCGCCACGCCAACCTGTACGATGAGGTCGTCCCGAACCCGACGCTCAACGGGCTGTTCCTCGCCGCGCTGCGCGATGCCGGCGTCCCCGAGCAGGAGATCGCCGCCGTATCGCCGGGCCAGGTCACGCACTCCGACGATACCGGCATCATCTCCAAGCACATCCCCACCATCTCCGGGCGGATCATCGTCGGACCGCCTGGGCTGGTGTTGCACACCAAGGAGGCGACCATTGCCACGCGGTCGCCGGCCGCGCACCGGGGCCTGGTCGTCGGGGCCAAGTGCATGGCCTTGACCGCCTGGCGGCTGGCAGCCGACCCGGCGCTGTTGGCAGCGGCGCGGGCGGACCTCGCAGCGGCGCGGGCGGACCTGGGCAGCCATCCGGGGGTAGGCTTAGATGCCTGAACTGCCGGAGATCACCGTCCTCGCCACGCAGATGACGGCGGAGCTCAAGGGCCGCACCATCGGGGCCGTCGACGTGGTCCAGCCCAAGTGCCTTAACGTGCCGGCGGAGGAGTTCGCGCGCGGGATGACCGGGCAGATGCTGGGCGAAACCCGGCAGCGCGGCAAATGGCTGCTCACATCGCTTTCGGGCGGCGGCTCGCTGGCGATCAACCTCGGAATGGGGGGCGACCTCTATTATCATGCCCCCGGCGTCGAAACCACCCACCCCTATCAGGTGCGGGTGGCGTTTGGGGACGGCGCGGCGCTGACGGCGCGCTTCTGGTGGTTTGGACATGTGCACCTGGTGCCGCCGCCCGGCCAGGGCACGCATGAGCCCACGGCGGTGCTTGGGCCGTCGCCGCTCGGCCTTTCGGCTGAGGAGTTTGAGCGGTTGGCCGCGGGGAGCCGGGCGTCGGGCGTCAAGTCCTTTCTGCTAGATCAGCGCAAGCTGGCGGGCGTCGGCAACGTCTATGGGCAGGATCCGCTGTGGCTCGCCCGCATCCACCCGCTGCGCAAGCTGGGCAGCCTTTCAACGGAAGAGCTTCGCGCGCTTTACGCGGCGCTGCGCACGGTGCTGGAAACGTCGATCGCCAAGCGCGGGCTCCAGTATGAGCGCGACCTCTACGGCGCAGCTGGCGGATACGGGCGCGATGACTACGCCGTCGCCTACCGCGAGGGCGAGGCCTGCCCGCGGTGCGGCGCAGCCATCGAGAAGATCAAGACCGGCGGGACCAGCTCGTTTGTGTGCCCGGCGTGCCAGGTAAGGTGAATCAGCAGGAGGTTGGCGCCGTGATTATCGTTCCCATTGACGAACACACCTTTGACCAGATACCGGCGCCCGCGATGGAGGGCGCCGATTGCCGGAGCTGCACCTACTGGCATGGCAAGCCGTCGGGCGACCCGGTCGCGGGCAGAAGGGGCATGTTCGCCTGCGGCGTCCTGAGGGGTAAGCTCGCCAAAGCCGAGGACGGCACGCCAATGGGGTTCATCCAATATGGGCCGATGTCCGCATTTCCTACCTTCATGGGGTTCAGGGGGGAGTTCCAGGCGGAGATCCTCCCGGATACCTGGGTTATCACCTGCATAATGACGAACCGCGGCTTTCGCGGGCGAGGGGTGGCCCGTGCCTTGCTCCAAGCGGTGCTCGACGAGGCCGCCCGGGAGAACCGGGTGATCGAGGCCATGGGCATGGAGAAGGCCGATCTCGAGCACCTCTCGGTTGGCCCGGCCAGTCTCTACATCACTGCCGGGTTCACGGAGCTCGGGCGCAGCCTCGATCCGCTCGGGATCAGCGTCCTGGCCAGGTACACACCTCCAGGATAGGCCCACATGCTCCCGTGGCCGATGCCTGAGTCCTCTGCAACAACGCTCACGCTATGCCGATGTGCGCGCCCAACCCCCGCCGGACGAGCAACTCAAGCGCCCGCCCGGTCTAGACCAGCGTCTTGCGCAACAGCACGTTGGCCCCGTCGGCCCCGGCGTCAGCGAATCCGCGATGCCTCAGAAACTCCAGCCCCTGCCGGTTATTGGGCTGGACGGCGGCGACGATCTCGCGGGCGCGGAGGGCGCGGGCCCGGTCCTCGACGAGCTCAAGTACGGCGCTGCCGATGCCCTGCTGCTGGTGGGAGGGCTCGATCATGAGCGCGTGCAGCTTGGCGCGCGGCCGCCCGGGGGCCAGCGAGACGTAGCCGATGATCCCGCCCAAGCGCCGGATGACCAGCACAACAGGCTGGCGGGTGAGGTCGTTCATAAGAGCGCGCTCGAGCCGTAGATCCCACTGGAAACCGAAGCCCGACCGCAGCAGCGGTTCCATCAGCTTGCGGGTCAACTGCACCAAAGACTGAAGATCCTCGCGGTCCAGGGGTGCAAGCTCGACCGTGCCGCCCGGATAGGCAAGTGCAAAAACCTCAGTCATGGCCGCAACCTCCCGCGATAGTGTGCGCATCTTGGCCCACCATGTCCTTTTCTGCCCAGAAGGGCGACGGGCCTGCCGAAAGCCGCGAGGGGTGGCCAATCATCCGCCGAAATCCCTCCCTCGGGGGTGGTTGAGATGCCGCAGGCGGACCTGTTGCTTGCCGCGGAACGCGTGATTTCGATGGACCCGGTGCTCGACGGGATTGAACGTGAGCGGACCCTCACGGCGGTCGCTGTCCTTGACGGGCGTGTGCTGTGGGTGGGCCGCCGTGAGGACGCGGCGTGGTGCCGGGGGCCGGACACGAAAGTGCTCGATTTCGGCAGGGCGACGATTGTCCCCGGGCTGATCGACGCGCACCTGCACACCGTATCCTTCGGCCTTGCCCTGGCCCAGGTCGACGTGCGCCCGGCGGCCTGTCCCGGCATCGCCGA
>JAUYEG010000108.1 GCA_030691505.1 Bacillota bacterium
GTATGCCATAATCCCTTTAGCGCCTAGCGGTGACGAGGCGGTAGGCGGCCTGGCCTACTACGGCGTCGTCACCGCTGTGCCGGGCGCGGACCAGTTCACCATCCCCACGCTGGCCGGGCTGGGGGCGGGCAAGTTCCAGCCAGGCGCGACCCAATACTCCGCCTATGTGCTGCGCGACGCGGGTGGTTTGGCTGCTGTGCCTCAAGGCGAGACCCAGTTAGTCATCACCTACGACACGGCGACCGGCAACTTCCTGGCGGGTGCGTTCGCGGCTCCCGGTGTGGGCGTTGGGGACGAGATACTGCTGCTTCACCCCTCGATAGCTGCCCTGGTGGTAGGGCTGAACGTTCCAGGGGTGGACTCGGTCGCCAACGTGCTCATGCGAGATGTGGCTGGCAACAAGGCCAGCACCATCCCGGCCATGAACCTCGCCCCGTCGGCCACGGACGACCTTGTTCGCCACATCAAAGCCATTCTGGAGCGCGTGGGGGCCACGCCTGCCGACCCCGACGACTCACTCCTGACCAACGTGGGGCAGCGGGACGACGCCGCCACCCTCGACGACCTGTCTGATGTCACCACCACCAGCATCGAGGCCAAGCTGCGCCGCATACTGACTCGCCAGTCCCCCGGAACCTACACCGCGACAGTTCAGGGAGCATCCCGCACCGCCGAAGATGACATGCTGGACGCGATGGCGACCTACTTCGTCGCGGCCGGTGCGGCGATGGCCTTGCAGGTCAACGGCAACCCCGCGCGGACCAACCTCCAGCAGGCACTCATCGACTTCTTTGGCGCCTTTGGCTGCGACGGCGCCAACGTGTTCAACCCAACCGTACAGGGGGCTGCCCGCACCGACCTGGATGCGGCTCTCGCGGCAATGGCCACGTACTTCTCGGCTGCTGGGGCCGCTTGGTCAGTGCAGATTAACGGTAATGCTGCCAGGACCAACCTGGAGCAGGTCTGGGAAGACTTCAGCGCGGTCTTTGGCGCTGATGGAGCTAACGTCTTCAACCCCACGATTCAGGGGGCTGGGCAAACTAACCTGGATGCCGCTCTCGCGCAGTTAGCAATCTATTTCGCTGCCGCAGGCGCGGCCATGTCTATCCAAGTAAACGGTGGGGCTGCCCGTGCAAACCTCGAACTGGTGCTGGAAGACTACTTTGCCGTTGTGGGGTGTGACGGAGCCAACGTCTTTAATCCCACTGTTCAGGGAGCTGCTCGAACAACTTTCGAGGCCGCCTGGGATGCAATGGCCACGTACATCTCCCCAGCGGGCGCGGCGTACTCTGCCACCGTCAACCCCGGTGCCGTGGCCAAGACCAACATAGAGGAGACGCTGGAAGACCTGGGGGACGTGCTGGCAGGAGCCACGGGCATCGTGACCTATCCGGCAGCGGCAGTTCCAGGCAACGGCGTCTCGATGGCCGAGGTTCTGCGGCAGATTTACAACGATGTGGTTGCCTTGGTTGGTGCGGGCATCCTCCATGAGCAGGCCGACACCCCCGTTACTATCAACGCTATCGCGGCGGGGGAGACGAACGTGCTGAACCTGGCCGTCGCTGCCACTCGCTACGTGGTCAGGAGCTTGCGCCTGAAGTCCGCCGACCCGGGCGCCAACACCGTGACGGTGCGGCTATACGAGCTGGTCAACGATGTGCTCACGGTCGTGGACACGTTCAGCATGACAACGGCCAACTTTGGAACTTACCAGAGCCTGACAGACATGTTTGGTCTTTTCCAACTGGCGGGCGACCAGCTCCGGGTAACGGTGCAGGCCTCGGCTGGCGGCCCATATGCCGTAACGGGTCAATTCTCGCACGCCTTGGCGACGTAGGGAGTAGAGTAGATGGCAACGAACTGGAAACAGCTCTTAACAGACTACGTTGACTCCCTGGAAGGTGCCATCGGAGCCATCGAGGGGGCCACGACCCTACACAACAAGCTGACGGCTGCCAGGGCCGCCCTGCTCGACCAGATAACGGCCCTGCGGCTAGCAGAGCTTGACGCTGCGAACCTGCCCGCTGATATGGACACACTTCTGGCACGCCTCACCGCACTCAGGGCGGGGTATCTGGACAACCTGTCGGCAGGAGCGGTGGCCCTCGCTGCTACCGCCCTCTCTACTGCTATATGGACAGCTGCCCGTGGTGGCTACCTCGACAACATCAACCAGGCTGGCTTACTTCAGGTCACCGCAGCCAGGGCGGCGCTCCTGGACCAGATAACGGCTCTCAGGCTTGCCGAGTTGGACGCTGCCAACATCCCTGCTGACATAGATGCTCTTCTGCTGCGGCTCACGGCTCTCCGTGCAGGATACCTGGACAACCTGAGTGCTGGTGCGGTTGCGCTTGCAGCGACGGCTCTATCCACAGCCACCTGGACTGCGGTCCGTGCCGCCTACCTCGACAACCTGCTAGGCGTCGTATCTGTCGCGGGCTCCCCCTTCAGCCTGGTCAACAACGTGGCCGAGCAGGACGCCATAATCGTCGCAGCGGCAACCCAGCTTGTGGACATCGAGCTGGACATGATAAACCTGACACAGGTCAACACGGTGCGGGAGTACGTTCAGGTGGACGGGGCCAACTATAGGCAAATTAGCGCCAAGGTGTTCCCCACGGATTTCGACGCTTTGACGAAGTGCGTAGCACTCTCGTTCCCCCAGAAGGGCCAGCTTTACAAA
>JAUYEG010000114.1 GCA_030691505.1 Bacillota bacterium
CAGCTACTTCTCCTTTTGCTTTTTCCCCGACTGTTTTTCGGCCCTTAACGCTGTCTGATTTATTTCCGGAAACTTCGGTTGTCGCTTCAAGTGCCGGCAGAATTTTCTTTCCGATATCCGGCTCGGAAATTTTGTCGGAAACCGTAAACTCAATTTCTTTTTCAATTACGGCCGGTTGGAACAATAGATTTACTTGTGCCTTAATCAATTTTAAATAAGAAAAAAGGAAAAGGAGTAAAACAAAACCCACCCCAAGACCCAAAAAAACAAACCCCCCCTTAGGGAAACCGAACCTAAATTTAACCAATTTTAACAAACCGGTAATTTTTTTGAAAAAACCAAAAAACGGGAGTAACCTCTTTTTAACATTCGACGGTTTTTTTGATGAGGAAGGGGGGTTTGGAATTTCCCATACCGGTGTGGTTTCGGGCTCTTCGGACGGCAAAACCGCAAGACCCGCTTCCGCAACAATATCCCTCCCTTTAATAAAATCAAAATCCTCTTCGGGTAAAGAAAAATTTATTTTTTATTCCACAAGTGTTTCTGTTTTGGATTTCCCGAAAACAATTTCCTGGCTGCCGGCCAAGACAACCGCTTCTATCTCCAAATTTTCTGGGGCAAAATCAACTTTCGGCAATTGTAAAAAGGAAATCCTTTTTTGTTTTTCCGGACTGATCCAAGGATAGGCGACCAAGGTTTGTTTCGCCTCCTGCTGGCCTTCTCCGTCAATAATCACAATTCTTGGAGGAAGAGTGTCCTGGTAATTAAAGCGCAGTAAACCTTCTTCAAGATCAAGGGCCAAGTTATTACTTCTTCCCACAATCTGGTTACCCTTGAATTTACCTTGAATTACCAGTGAAACACTAATTTGAGTTTCTTCAAGACTGACCAAAATAACACTAACCAAATCCCCTTCTTTATTTTTAAAATAATGGGAAATTGCTTCCGGCGTAACCACAAACCCCTGAGGTTTAAGAAGCAGTTTGTGACAGATAGTCTGCAAAATCTTTGTTTGTGCGGGTTTAACGCCGTTTCCTTCAACCCAAGATTCTGGCAAGCCTAAAATAACCTTATTGGGCTGCCGATTGGAAATTGTCGAAAGATTGGCAACGGCGGAAGCAATGGAAGTATCGGAAGCAACTACCAGCTCCTCGGGACTATCGCCTCCCCATTGCTCGGAAGAACCGAAAGAAAGTACTTTCCCCTCTCCTTGTTCAAACGTCCAAATTCCGCTTTTAACCTTTCCCCCGCCGATTGATAAAACAAGGTACAATTCACTTTCTTCCTGTTGACGGTTTATTTTGTCGAATATTTTTGAAATGGGCAGCATTTTAATTAAACCAACTTTATATAAACTCTTCTTTTACCCGCCCCGCAGGACTCTTCCTTATAAATTATAATTCTTCC
>JAUYEG010000125.1 GCA_030691505.1 Bacillota bacterium
ATCTTAGCAAGATGCTCTTCCTTCAGGTGGGAGAAACGCCCCTGAAATTTCATATATTCGCTGACGGATTTATACTTCTTGGGGATGTGGGAATATTTGTAGACCCCATTCTCCCATTCATAGAGGGTCCACATCCCGGTCTCTACCGCCAGACGGCCCATCTCCAGCGTCAACTTTTCATCAAACTTCCAGCCTTTGGGACAGGGTGCAAGCATATGGAGGAAAGTGGGGCCATCTACATTGAGGGCCTTGCGCACCTTGTTCATCAGGTCCACGGGGAAAGCGATCGAGGCCGCAGCCAGGTACTTCACTGCTGGATGGCCGGCAGCCACCAGCTTCAGGAGGTCCTTGGGGAACGTCTTCTTACCTTCGGGCACAACCGCCCCGGGTGGCGTGAAGGTGGTATGGGCTCCGTAGGGAGTCATCGGCGATGTCTGGATGCCGGTGTTGGCGTACGACTCATTGTCGTAGCAGATAAACAGCACGTCGTGGCCCCGGTACATGCAGCCGCTCAGGGCCTGGAGCCCGATGTCGGATGATCCGCCGTCACCGGCAAAGCAGATGATATTGGGAAGCTCGCCATCGTACTTCCCTTTGCGGATCATGGCTTGGTAGCCGGCCTCGATACCGGAGATGACCGCCCCACCGTTGGTGATCTGGGTGTGGATCCAGGGCACCGCCCACGGGCCACACAAGTAGCTCGTGTTGGCTACATACATGCAGCCCGTGGGGCCCGCAAAGATGGTGTTCTTCCCGGACGCCAGGGCGGTCAAGCGGTAGGCCAAGGCCGGTCCGCACCCAGCACACGTGCGGTGACCGGGAACGTAGTATTCGACATCCGGCGCATCCTTGACGTTCTTGATTTCCTCATAGGCGTCAATCTGCATTTCAGTGGGGGCTTCTGACCCCAGCCATCTGATCGTCTCCCGCATTACCGCGCACCCCCGTTTCCGGCTTCCTGGCCGCTCAAGGGCTCGAAACCAACCCAATACACGTGCTTTGCGCCATCGAGGTCGCCGCCGCGAGCACCGACGGGCCCGGACTGTGCGGCTGAATGCATCGCCCGCGCCATGTTGCCATATGCCTCCAGCCGGATGTTCTCGCCGCCGAGGCCCGCGAGGAAGGTCAGGATCCTTGGCCGGTTCTGCCCATAGTAGAGAGCGGAGTGGACTTCGGCCGTAAGTGGGCCCGAGTTGTAGACGGACCCGAAGGAGTTGCTGTTCTCCAGGATACCAACTACCTTGAACCTGGACAGCCTTGCCGCCACCACCTCGGTGGGGAAGGGACGCATGAAGCGCAACTGGACCACTCCAACCTTGAGCCCCTGGGCGCGCAGCTGGTCGGCGGCCAGCCGCGCGGGCACCGTGTGGGCACCCTGGCCGAAGAACACCACCTCGGCGTCGTCCGTCCTGTATTCCTCGAGGAAGGGGGCGTATCCGCGCCCGAAGATGCGGGCGAACTCATCATAGACCTGAGGGATCAGCTTCCGGGCATTCCGCATCGCTTCAGCTCGCCCCAGTTCGATGGCTGCCCCCTGGTCGGCATG
Organism: Bacillota bacterium; assembly: GCA_030691505.1. GTDB lineage: Bacteria > Bacillota > Sulfobacillia > JAUYEG01 > JAUYEG01 > JAUYEG01. The sequence goes on from JAUYEG010000125.1 coordinate 1,547, forward strand.
GCATTGCGGTCCCATGATGACGGGCCGCTTGGGGTCGAGGGCCCGGGCCGGCTTGAAGTCGGGCAGGAACTCCTTGACCTGGCAGGCGTCGGCCAACTCGACCGGGCCGGGGATGTGCGTGACGAAGTACCCATCCTGGCAGGGAAACTGGGGCAGCATCACCTGAGGATCCTCGCCCAGGCGGTAGTACAGGAGCGTGTTGTCGTACGCCTCCTGTGGTGTCGCGGCCCATCCCATGATCCACCCCTGGTCGCGGGTGGACATGGCCTCGGTGTGCTCCGACCCGAAGTCCCCTGGGGGGTCCAGGGTCCGGTTGCCGATCATGCATTGAACGGGGTGAAACTCCCCGGAGATCGGGGAGTAGACCTCAAAAGCGTAGGTTACGCCCACGCCGGAACTCCCCGTGAAGACGCGGGCGCCGGCCGCCGATGCGCCCAAGACCACGCTTAGCTGGGCGTGCTCGCCCTCGGCGTGGACAAACTCCGCATCCAGTTCGCCTTCTGCCACCATCCGGGCCAATTCCACCATGGTCCCGGTGTAGGGACGGATAGGGTAAGAGGCGATGACGTCAACGTTGGCGGCCTTGACCGCTTCCGCCACGGCCTTGCAGCCGCTGATTCTGACCTGTTTGCCCAAGCTGCTCACCTCCTAGATGCTGTATGTGATGCGGACCATGCCGTCGGCGAATTCCAACTCGTCTGTGGGCTTGATGCATTGCAGCGGGCAGATGTCCCAGCAGATGCCACAGCCTTTGCAGTACCTGAGGTCCACCGAAATCTTGTCATCTGTCTGACCGGCATTGGCATCACCCGATGCGCCGGCGCCCGCCTTGCTTCCTGCCACTGTGATGCAGGCATCAGGGCAGCTGATCCAGCAGATGCGGCAGGCCGTGCAGGTCTGCTGGTCGACCACCGGCCGCAGGAGCCGGTAGTTGCCGGTAATGTGGCCCTCCTGGACACCGTTGGGCTCAGGGGCAGGCACGATGAGGTCCACCTTGAGCCGCCGGCCGAACTCGGCGGCCTCCGAGGCGGTGTCTTCCGGGTCGTAGTTGGGGTTGAGCAGCTCGTGCACGTCTTCATAGCCGTAGGAAATGGCCTCCGCGGCGGCAGGAGCCTTGTTTGTAAGGGTGTCAAGGCTGACGATGCCCGTGGCCTTGGAGATGGCCCCCAGGAGCACCGCGGCGGTCCGCATAGTGCTTGCTTTCTCCGTGGAGCCCTCTATGCCACCCTGAGGGGTGTTGGGCTGATGGGCGATGCCCGCGTCGATCGTGGCCACTTTCATCAGGCGCGTGTTCTGGGGTAGATCCTTGATCAAATCCAGGATGACCTGGGGATGCCGGAACGTGTTGACCAGGAGCGTGCTGCCGGGTTCGATGCCCTTCAGAACGTTGCACCCCTTGACCAGCGCCGCATCAGTGCACACCACCAGGGACGGGTTGCTGTTGACATATGTGTATGGCTCTGCAATGGGTTCCGGACAGATCCGCGCATATGACCGACAGGGCACGTACACCCGGTCCGGCAGGTCTGTGTAGTTATCAAAGGCCTGAACGTGCAAGCCCTCCGCCTGCGCGGCATCGGCAAGGGAATTCGTGACCTGCCTCGCCAAGCGGCCTTCGACTACGCCGCGATACCAGACGGTGACCTCGATCAGGTTTGGCTGCACTGCCAAGACGGTTTCGCCTCCTTCGTGATTGCCTCTCCCTTCGTTCAGTTGGGGTTGGTTGCTAGTGCCTGCACGAAATGGATTTGCTCGATGACCGGACACCTGGTCGCGGGTTCTTCTGTCGCGGAGACGAAGAGGTACGCTCTGCGACATAACTCGAGCAGTTCCCCCGGCGTCATCCCCGCCGTCCTCTCGGCCACCAGGTCCAGGTCCGCTCTCACCTCCACCGACATTGCTCCCAAGAAGTGGCGCAAGAGAAGCCGCCGCTCACAGAGGTCCGGCAAGGGCACCTCCAACCTGACCTCGAAGCCCGACCAGACTCCTTTGTCCACCAAGCCCGGGCGGCTTGTCGCCGCCAGGACGTACAGCCCATCGACTTTGGCTGCCTGCTCCATTTCGTGCTTCAGTTGAGCCACCAGCCTTCTGGTCAGGTGGGCATCCTGGCTGATCTCGGCGGCGGGCGCCAAGACCTCCAGATGGTCGAGGAAGAGAAAGCAGGGGACACTCTGGCGCGCTGTCCGGAAGAGGTCGCCAAGTGAGCGCTCGGATTCGCCGACCCAGCGCGAGAACAGGTTCGCTGGCACCAGCTCCAGCAGGTTGGTTCCCGTCTCGCCGGCCACAGCCCGCACGAGAAGGGTCTTGCCCACCCCGGGAGGTCCGTAGAGAAGGATGCTGCGAGGTGCTGCGTACTTGGAGTTGGAGGCCGTCCACTGCGGGCCCGGCGCCTTCAGGGCGCGGCGGCCCGCTCCGACAGCCGCCATTAGCAGCTGGCGCGTGCTGGAGAGGCCGACTACGCTGTCCAGGCCCGCCGTTACTTTCTGCACCGCGGTGCCTCTGTACGTGGCTGGCGATACCCTCCGGAATGCTTCGGCGAAGTCCGCCGGCGATATGACCACGTCCGTCTCCCCGAACGGGCCGAAAGCGTACGGGCCAAAACCGCGCCCCTCGGCACGCGCCGCGCCTATCACCCGCCGCAACGCCGACAGGGCAGCCTCTCGGCACAGTGCCTCCAGGTCCGCACCCACGAAGCCACCGGTGGCATCCGCCAAGGAGGGCAGGCTGACCTCGCGAGACAAGTCCAAGCCGCGGCTGTGGATTCTGAAGATCTCCAGGCGCCCCCCGGCGTCGGGGGCTCCCAGCTGGATCTCGGCGTCGAAACGCCCGGGGCGCCGCAGGGCCGGGTCCAGAAGTTCGGGCATGTTGGTCGCCCCGAGAACGATGACTTGCCGGTGGGAGGCCAGGCCGTCCATCAAGGCCAGCAGTTGGGCGACAACCCTTTTCTCTACTTCTCCCGCGACCGCCGACCGTTTGGGGGCTATGGCATCCAGTTCGTCGAGGAAAACGATACTTGGCGCCTTCTTGCCCGCCTCCTCGAAGACACTTCGGAGATACGCCTCACTCTCCCCGTAGTACTTATGCATGACCTCCGGGCCGTCCACGTGAATGAAATGCGCTCGGACCTCGCAGGACAATACCCGAGCTATCAGCGTCTTTCCGCACCCCGGCGGCCCGCAAAGCAAGATGCCTTTCGGTGGACGGATGCCAAGGCCCGTGTATACCCAGGGGTAGTGAAGAGGAGCTTCCACCATCTCCCGGATGCGGCCGACCTGCTCTCCTAGACCGCCGACGTCCTCGTATGCCCAACGCCCTCCTGCCGCGGCGGCATCCGAGCCCGGGCCGGATCCAGCACGCAATCTTCTGACTGCAGCCTCGTCCTCGACTATCTCCACCTTTGTGTCGTCAACAATTCGGACTGGACCGTCAGGGGCCGTCCCCATGACCCGGCACTCCGCGATCCGTGCCCCGCCCTGGTTGATGCCCACCACGTCGTCCAGACTTAGAACACGACCTAGCAACCAATCCTTCTTGATTCGCTCGCCCCCAGGGGCACTTGCCAGGGAGAGGGAGTTGCCCGTGAACCCCAAGAGAACAGAGGCCGCGGGATTACTAAGGCAGGTACTGCCGACCACGGGCTCACCTAACAGCACCTGAGCGTTGGCCCGGGTAAGCCCGTCCAGGGCGATCTGTCCGGGGGCGCAGGACCCGCCCGCACGCACCTCGATGGTTGTCGAGCGCCCACCGGTCAGCATGACCACCTGGTCATCGGCCAGCCCCAGCCGGGACATGTCGGCCTGGTTGAGGCGCGCCAGCCAACGGCCCACGTCCTCTTGATCCGCCTGCCTTACGGCCAGACGCCAGGAACCAGGAGGAGTACCCACACAACTCGGGCCGCCAGAGCCGTCAGACACGCTGGCTCCACCTCTCTTTGGGCTACACGAGGACGCGTCGAAATTGGTTGGACCATTCCACCAATTATTCATGGGGTAAGCCCCCATTCCTTCCCCGATGGTCCATAGGCGAAAGACCCAGGACCTACAGAGGAGTCGGGCAAGCAGCATGGAAGACAGGCTGCGATGTGTGGCGTAACGGCCTTGAGTCCACCTTTCGACGGGTGGAGGCGTTCAGATGACCGAGAGCGATTTCGTCCGGGTGAAGAGGAGCCGCGTCCACGAGGGTATTGTTCAGCAATTAACGCAGCTCATCAGAAAGGGAAGGCTGAGGCCCGGTGATAGGCTGCCTCCCGAGAGAGAATTGGCTGAAACGCTGGGAGTTAGCCGGTCTACCTTGCGCAGCGCCCTCCGGGTGTTGGAAGGATTGCGGATGATCGAATCCAGGCAGGGCGACGGCACCTATGTGGCTGAGGTGGATCTCGAACAGCTGGTCGCCCCCTTGGCGGCTGTTCTGTTTACACACTCGGTCTTGGTGGAGGATATTCTTGAGCTGAGGCAGATCATCGAACCACCCATTGCGGAGTGGGCTGCCAAGAGGGCTCGCCCGGAAGACATCGAGGAACTGGAGAGTATCCTGGCGGTTCAGGCGAGGAAGGCCGCCGAGGGGCTGCAAACGGCAGAGGAGGATTCCCGCTTCCACTACGCCATTGCCGAGGCAACAGGGAACCAGATGGTGGTCCACCTCATCGACTTGGTGATGAGCCTGTTGGCGGAGGTCAGGGCATCCTCGCTGCAGGTGCCTGACCGGCAGGAGGTGTCGCTTGCGGGTCACCGGTCGATTCTGGAAGGTATCAAGGACCACGATCAGGCAGCGGCGTTGCAGGCAATGAAGGAGCACATTAGGCGGGTTGCTCAGGCCATTGAATCGCATCTCTAGAGAGACTGGAAGGACACTGCGAAGGATTTGACGGCTTTTCGCCACTCGGTCTGAGGTTGTGAACCGAGGGAGAGACGGACCATGGGCAAGGTCAAGTCATGGGCCAGGCGCTACTTCATCGTCATGTTCATTCTCTTCCACGTGTTCGTCGGTATTGGCCTCAGTCCCCAGGTGAGCACGGAAGCACCAGGATACGCCCAGGTCATCCTCGACGAAGCGCACGGGTGCTATTACCCAGCTCTGGAGAGGTACGCAAGACTTGTCCCGGTCCCGCCTGTGGTTACAACCCTCGACCAGGCACGCCAAGGGGCCTGTGTGCCGGATCCTGAGTGTGTTCGGGATGGAGTCTTCTGCCAATGGAGCAGCCTCATGCGCCAGCTCCTCGACCAGATCGGGCTGATCCGTAGACCGAGCCGGTGGAATCCGGACGGTACGTGGAATTGGTAGGAAAGGCAGCCTTCGTAGCGGCAGGTTTCGTCGATGAGGGGACAGGTGACGCAGCGGTACTGCAGGCAGTTGTTGAGCTGGTAGGTCAGGTTGACGACCTGCGGACCAGGAAGACCGCCCATCCGATTCAGACGCGACAGTGCCACGCACTCCGACCGCGTGCCGACTGCCGCCTCCAGATAGCCGCTAGATCCTCCAGCCGAGCAGCACTGCAAAGCCCTCACCGACGGCGTCCGGAAGTCCATGGGCGAGCCCAGCCGCTAACAGGCTGCCGGTCTTTTCCCGGATGAAACCAAAGAAGAGGCCGGCAAAGAACGTCCACAAGCCCCAATACCAAGACAGGCTATACTGGCCGACCCACGGGTTGTACGTATTAGCAACGTGCGAGAGGCCGAATGCAAGTGCGGCAACAATCAGTCCGGGGCCGAATCTCACCCCGATGAGCTCCCAGGGTCTGCCGAACTCCTCGTTGACCCGTGACTGTATGTATCCCCGGTATATCATCTCCTCACCGAAACCCGAGAAGATGAACTGCCAGACCACGGTAGTGATGACAGCGACGGTGAGCCGCCTTAAGGCCAGACCCACCAGAATAGGGCACAGCAGCAGCCCACTGACAAGCAACAGGTCAGATACGGGCTTGTTCTTGGTGGACGCCTTCCTGAGAACCCGCAACAGAACAGCGGTGGCAAGCATGTATGCCGCTGAGAGAACCACGGCTCCTGTCGGATCCGTGTAGCTGCCGCCCAACTTCACAACAATTGCGTAGCCCAAGCCCCATGGCAGAAAACGGGCCAGATAGCCCTTGAGCCCCACGTCAAGGTTGGCCTGCCAGCCCTTGAGAGTGAACCCGTAGACCTCAAACGACCTGCGTGTGATGAGAATGAGCAGAACCGGAGCCAAGATCATGAGCAGCCCCAAGGCGAAACTCTGGGTCAGGGGACTCCAAACTGACTGCGTAACTGCGTATCGCCAACGGCCAAAAGCTGCAAGCAAAGCGAAAAAGGAAGTGACTTCGATGATTGACTTGCCCTTCATCGCGGACATCCACGCCCTTCTGTGCTGTTGAGGTTGGGTCGGCGCTGCTCGCCCTGACTCACGGCACCTGTGGCCTGTGGAAGGGAATCTCTACATCCCTCTCCCCCGTCCGCACATCAAACCCGTGCCGCCTCTCCAGCCCGCTCGGCTCGAGCACGGTTATCGTGCTCTGCCGGGTCTTGCGGTCAAACTCGGCGAGCACCACCGGCTTGCCGTCGACCCTAAAGACGCCCTTTTCG
>JAUYEG010000166.1 GCA_030691505.1 Bacillota bacterium
GATGCTCGGTTTCTCCGGGTCGTCGAATGCGAGCTCTTTTTCCGGCCGCAACAGCATGCAGCCGTAGTAAGCTGCGACGCGCAGCCCGGTCAGCGGGCGGGTGACCTTGCCGGCGAGAGCGGCGGGCTCGACCTCCCGGCGCAAGGCCTCCAGCAGGTGAAGCACCTCGCCGCGGCCGTCATAGCTTGACTCGATGAACGCGTTGAGCTTCGCGCGCTTCTCCTCGTCACCCGCCATCAGCAGGTTGGTGCGTTTGTGCACGTGATAGCAAGCCGAGCACACGGTGACCATCGGCAGTCCCGTGGCCGCCGCGGCGGACAGATTGCGGGCCGCGGACACCACGGGGAAGAGATTGTCCTGGACCAGAGGGTACACCGCCCCGCAGCACTGCCAGTTGGGCAGCTCGGTCAGCTCAATTCCGAGGGCCTGAGCGCTCAAGTTCACAGACTCGCGGAAACCGCGCGCCTGAGAGTGCAGTGTGCACCCTGGGTAAAAAGCGTAAGCCATCAAATCCCTCCTCCGGGCCGGGCCCGGACGCGCTCAACCCGAGAGCTTGCGGAACCCGCTTACAAAGGCCTGCTGCGGCGCCCGGGCCAGGATCTCCTTGGGGAGATCCGAGGCTATCAGCACCGGCGCCCCCTGGCGCAACACCATTGAGCGCAGCGACTCCATCAGCCGGGGAAGATCGACGCCGCGGGGACAGCGCGATGCACAGGCCCGGCACGCTGCGCACAGCCAGATCGTCGCCGACGCGAGGGCCTCCCCGGGCTGCCCGAGCTGGACCAACCGTATGACCTGATGCGGCGCGACGTCGGCAGAAGCCGCCATCGGGCACCCGGCAGAACACTTCCCACATTGATAACAGCGAGCGACAACCTCGCCGCTGATCTCGGAGAGCCGCCGCAGCGCCTCGGAATGCAGCATTTGTGCCTCAAGACGCACATGCATCAGCCTCGCTTCTCGGGCAGCGCGGGCCCGAAGGCTTTACATTCGCCGTTCGGGCCCGCGCGTCCCGCCTATGTCGGTTGTCGCTTATTGGCCGAATTTCCGGTTGGCCTTCTCCACGAGTGAAACGGTGCGCGCCGCGACCTGCGCCGGATCGACCTTAATCCGCGCCACGCCGGAATCCATCGCCGCCTGGGCGACGGCAGCCGCCACAGCAGGCGCGACCCGACGGTCGAGCGCGCCCGGGATGATGTACTCCGCGTTAAGCTCGTGCGGCTCAATCAGGCCGGCGATGGCCTTGGCCGCCGCGATCTTCATGGCCTCGTTGATGTCGCTGGCCCGGCAATCGAGCGCGCCGCGCAGGACACCGGGGAACGCGAGCACGTTGTTGACCTGGTTGGGGAAATCGGAACGGCCCGTCCCGACCACCGCCGCGCCCGCCGCCCTCGCCTCGTCTGGGAAGATCTCCGGCACGGGGTTGGCCATGGCGATCACAATACCGCCCTTGCGCATCTTGGCGGCCATCTCGCGGGTGACTGCGCCGGCCACAGAGAGGCCGATGAAGACGTCCGCGCCCTCCAGCGCCTCGGCAAGAGTCTTGGCCTTGCGTCGGTTGCTGCGCTTTGAGATCTCCACCTTAAACGGGTTCATGCCCTCTGTCCGGCCCTCATAGATCGCGCCGCGCGAATCGCACAGCGTCAGGTCGGTTGCGCCCAGGTCAAAAAGCAGCAAGGAGGTCGACATGCCGGCCGCGCCGGCGCCGTTGACCACTATCTTGGCCTCAGACAGCGGCCTGCCGATGACCTTGAGCCCGTTCACCAGCGCGGCAAGCACAACGATGGCCGTGCCGTGCTGGTCGTCGTGGAAGATGGGGATGCTGGTCTCCTTCTTGAGCCGGGTCTCTATCTCAAAGCAGCGCGGGGCCGAGATGTCCTCGAGGTTAACCCCGCCGATCGTCGGCTCAAGCATTTTGACAAAGGCGACGATCTCGTCGACTTGCTTGGTTGCGATGCACACCGGGAAGGCGTCCACGCCACCAAAACCTTTGAAGAGCAGCGACTTGCCTTCCATCACGGGCAGCGCCGCCGCGGGGCCGATGTCGCCAAGTCCGAGGACGGCGGTGCCGTCGGACACCACGGCCACCAGGTTGCCCTTGGCGGTGTAGGTGTAGACCGCATCCGGGTCCTTGTGGATCTCCTTGCAGGGCTCGGCGACGCCAGGGGTGTAGGCGAGGTTCAGGTCCTGTCTATCGACCAGTGCGACTTTGGAGTTGATCTCCACCTTGCCGGCGTTGTTGCGGTGCAGGGCCAATGCTTCATCTCTGAGCGTCATCTGATCTAACCCCCCCCGACCACCATACCGGTGGAACTAGGCTTGGATGTCCGCTAAACCGGAGGCCGTCTACCCGCCGGCCCGCGCGTATTTGGCCGTTCCCTGGGCGTAGGCGTCGCGCCCCGCGGTGTCGATACCCACGATCACCGGAAAGTCGACAACCTCCAGCCGATAGACGGCCTCGGCGCCGAGCTCCGGATATGCGATAACCTCCGCTTTCTTGATGCGCTGGGCGAGCAGGGCCCCCGCGCCGCCCAGCGCCACAAGATACACCGCCCCGCAGCGCTTCATCGCTTCGACGACCGCCGGAGAGCGCAGGCCCTTGCCGATCATCCCCCGCAGCCCTATTTCGATGAGCCGGGGAGCGTAGGGATCCATGCGGTAGCTGGTCGTCGGACCAGCCGAGCCGATGGCCCAGCCAGGCTTGGGAGGGCACGGGCCGACGTAGTAGATGATCTGGTCGCGCAGGTCGACCGGCAGCCGTTCGCCCCGGTCGAGCGCCTCGACGAGCTTCTTATGCGCCGCGTCGCGCCCGGTGTAAATGACCCCCGTGATAGTGACCTTTTCGCCCGCAACCAGCGAACGGACGCTGTCTTCGGTCAGCGGAGTGGTAAGTGTGGCCATGCCCCGCACCCCCTAGATGACCCGCTCGACGTGCCGGGCCGCGTGGCATTGGATGTTGACCGCGCACGGCAGGCAGGCGATGTGCGTCGGGCCGGCGTTGACGTGCACCGCCAAGGCCGTTGTGCGGCCGCCAAGGCCCTGCGGGCCGACCCCGCTGTCGTTGATCGCCGCCAGGATCTCGCGCTCAAGCTGCGCCAGGTGAGGGGCCGGGTTGGGCTCGCCGACCTTGCGGACAAGCGATTTCTTGGCCAGCAGCGCCGCCCCTTCCATCGTCCCGCCCACCCCGACTCCTATAACCAGCGGCGGGCACGGGTTGGCTCCCGCCTCGACCACCCGGCTGACCACGAAGTTGCGCACGCCCTCGACACCGTCGGCCGGCGTCAGCATCGTCAGGGCGCTCATGTTCTCCGATCCCGCCCCCTTGGGGGCGATGGTCAGCTTGATCCGGTCTCCCGGAACGATGTCGAAGTATATGACGGCCGGGGTGTTGTCACCGGTGTTGGTACGCCGGAACGGATCGGCGACCACCGACTTACGCAGGTAGCCGTCCCTATACCCCTGCCGGACGCCTTCGTCGATGGCCTCGCGCAGGCCCGCGCCGGTCACGTGGACCTCCTGGCCGACCTCAACATAGAAAATGGCCAGCCCCGTGTCCTGGCACAGCGGAACCTGCTGTCCGGCGGCGATGTCGGCGTTCTCGATCAGCAGCGACAGAACCTCGCGGCCGAGTTCGGACTCCTCGGCCGTACGGGCCCGCTCCAGCGCGGCCCGGACGTCGTCCGGGAGGACGCAGCAGGCCTCGATGCACATCTCGCGCGTAGCCGCGGTAATATCGGCGGCATTGACCTCTCGCACCCGATTCCCCCCATTCCCGTTCAAGGACAAGACGTATTGGCCCACATGTCTATTTGGCTTCCGGACGCCCGCTGTCCTGCCATCTCGGTGTCCCCCCGCCCTAGACGGCGTCTGTCCGGGCCTCAAACCTCGGGCGCGGCAAAAGTCCAGCTTGCTGCACAATATCGGGCACGATTTTCTCCCAGGCGATGGCCATGATGTGCACCCCGGCCACTCCCTCGATCTCGCGGAGGTGCGCCACGGTTTCGGCGCAGATCTTCACGCCCTCGGCCGCCTGGTCGGCCGCGCCGGCGATGCGGTCGATGAGCCGCTCCGGCACCCGCATGCCCGGGACCGTGCTGACGTAGCGCAGAGCGGCCGCAGACTTGGCGGGAACCACGCCGGCGATGATCTTGACCCTCTCGTGCAGCCCCATGTCGCGCACCATGCCCATCCACGCCTCAAACCGCTCCAGGTCGTACACCGCCTGGGTTTGAATGAAGTCGGCGCCCGCGGCGACCTTCTTGGCCAGCCGCAGCGCGCGGTACTCGAACGGGTCCGCGAACGGGTTGGCCGCCGCGCCGATAAACATGCGCGGGCTATAGCGGCACTTCTCGCCGGACATGAAGACCCCGCGGTCGCGCAGGTCACGGACCGCCGCGATGAGCTGAATCGAGTCGATGTCATAGACGTTCTTGGATCCCGGGTGATTGCCGAATACCTGGTGGTCGCCGGACAGGCACAGCAGGTTGCGCACACCCAGGCTGTAGGCCCCGAGCAGGTCGCTCTGGATGGCGATCCTGTTGCGGTCACGGCAGGTGATCTGCACAACCGGCTCGACGCCCTCGCTCATCACGTGCACGGCCGCGGCGATGCTGGACAGCCGGACGATCGCCGTCTGGTTGTCGGTCAGGTTTACGGCGTCGACATAGTCGCGGAGCATTGCCGCATGCTCGCGGATGCTCTTGCTGGAGACGCTCTTGGGCGGGCCGATCTCGGCGGTCACGGCGAAGTGGCCTGCCTCGAAGATCCGCTCCAGGTGGGACCCCGATTTGAGCTGGGGCCCGGGCTGGCCGGTGACGGCTGCTGATGCCTCGGTCATAGCCTCAAGTCCTCCCTAACGACCCGGCGTGGGCCCCCGTCACGGGATGTCTGCCAGTCCTTCGGCGGCCGGACCTCCGTCAGCAGGTCGAGACGCCCCGTCGCCTTGAGCCGGTCAAAGATCAGCTGCCACCCGCAGGCCACATCGTCCGAAACCTCGCACTTGCCGTCGTGCGAGCCCCCGCACGGGCCGTTGAACAGGCTCTTGGAACACCGGGCGACCGGGCAGATGCCGCCGGTCAGATGCAGCACGCAATCGCCGCAGAAACCGCAGCGTTCCTCCCAGATCCCCTGTTCAACAGACCCCCCGCCGAACTTCGTGTTGAGGGCCGGTATTACCCACGCCCCCAGGTGCTCGGCCATGAACTGCACGCCCACGCCGCACGCCATCGAAATGACCAGGTCGTGCTCCGCTGCCAGTGCCTTGAGCGGCACCACGTATTCGGGGTCGCACTGGCGCTGGACCGTTTTCTCGGTGGTCTCCAGCGCCGGACCGCCGGCGAGCTCGCGCTTGACGCGCAACGCCGCGGCCAGCAGGCCGACTTCCTTTTCGCCGCCGGCCTGGCAGACTGTGACACACTCCTTGCATCCGACCATTAGGACCTTCTTCTTGCCCTCGAGGAGAGCATAGATTTCCGCCAGCGGTTTGGCTTCGGCCACGATCAAGAGTTCTCACTCCCTTCGCCCAGCCGGTCAGTACCGGGTGCAACTTCCG
>JAUYEG010000059.1 GCA_030691505.1 Bacillota bacterium
CATGGCCATGACCTGCATCGACCTCTACGCGAAGCCGGAGCTGCTTGCGCAGGCGAGGCGAGAGTGGCAGGTGCTGATGGAGGAGGAGTCGGGGTAGCTCGACGGTGGCGAAGCACCCGTACCTGGCCCTCACACCGCGCCTTGGCCTGCCCACGCGCCGCCGCTGCCCGCTCTCGACCTCCTGACAGAAACCGCCGCACCTGGTCAACACCAGGTAGGAGACCACCAGCCCTCCGTCTCTGTCCACACACCAGTCCGGGCACTCGCACATTGACCGCCATACTTGGCAGCCCTATAATGGTCACGGTTTCCACCCCGCGGAGCGTTAGGTTCGCTGGACTCTGACCACGGCAAGGGGGCTGGGTCATGCTTCGGAAGTACATGCCCTTGGTCGCCGTGCTAATCCTATTTGCCGTCATCCATGAGGGGACTCACGCGGTTGTGGCGCTTGCATTTGATGAATATCAGGCCATGCAGGTGCACCCCTACGGGCTTGAAGTGATCTTCCGCACCCCGGTGGATGAACGAGCCGGGTTCGAGTGGGCTTATATCTCTGGTCTCAGCAACCTGATCACGCTGACGATAGGGTACATCCTCTTCGCCCTGAGGAGGCCGCTGTCCACTATCGGCAGCACATTTCCGCGCGCGACGGCCTACTGGGTGACCGTTCTCTTTATGCTGGCCGATGCGCTAAACCTCTCCCTCGGCCCGTTCATCTACGGGGGTGACATCAACGGCATTGTCAGGGGCTTTGGGATATCGCGCCCCACGGTCCAGGTTGCGTTCTTTCTTGTCTTGATGCTCAACCGGGAGTTGCTCATCCATAATGTCCTGCCCCTGTATGGGATCAAGACAAGGCATATCATGTTTCGGCCGTTGCTGAATGTGCAGGCTCCTCGCTAAACCCTGCCGCCCCAGGCGGCATTTGCCCTTGTGCTCAGCCCAGCGACCCCGAAGCCAGATCAACAAACTCCTCGAGACAGTAGAGATGAGGCATCACCTTGTCTAAATGTGGTAATGGAGGTACCTCGGATAGCTTCAGCATACTCACGGCGATAGGGGGAGTCGCAAGTTGCAGTCCGAACTGGCCGAATGGGCCGGCAGCAGAGGGTATCGCGCAGTCTGGTACGGCGTGTCGGCCGTCAACCGCGCAGTTGAGGCCATCACACGGTTTAGGGACCAAAGGGCGTTCAACGACGTTTTTTACGAGCGCTCCCTATCCTGGGTCTGCGGTTCCGAGCTCCCGGTCCTTCCCGCGGAGAAGTCGGTTGTGGTGGTTGCCGTACCGCGTCCCGCCCACGTCGCCACGTTTGACCACCACGGCCAAAGCGTCGACCTCATCTTGCCGCCGACGTACCACAATTACAGCGGCCTGCCCAATGAGGTCAAGAAGGACCTTGAGAGCTTTCTCGGCCACGGCGCCTCCCTCCGCGCCGTGAAGGCGCCTCTCAAGGGGGTGGCTGCCAGGACGGGCCTGGTCCGGTACGGGAGAAACAACATCACCTACGTGGACGGGATTGGATCATACGCGCAGTTGATGGCGTTTGCCAGCCACATCTCCCTCGCGCCGTCCTCCAACCCCGATAGCGTGGAGCCGTCCGCACTTGACCAGTGCCGCACCTGCAAGGCCTGTTACACCGCCTGCCCGACAGGGGCGATCAGTGCCGACCGCTTTCTCCTCCACGCCCATCGCTGCGTGACCTGGCAGTCGGAATACGAAGGGCCGCTCCCCGATGCTTTTGGCGCGGCCAAGCGCCCATGCCTGGTCGGTTGTATGGTCTGCCAGGAAGTTTGCCCGGCCAACAGAGGGCTCCTCCGTCTTGAACATCTGGGAGTCCACTTCACCCAGGATGAGACCGAGCTGCTCTTGGGAGAGGGCGCCGGGTCCGCGCTGACCCCGGAGACCTGCGCCAAGATTCAGGCGCTGCGCTGCAGCGACTGCACCGTGACCTCCGGCCGTCCCGCGTCGACGTTCCGCAGAAACCTTGACGCCGTGCTCAAGCACCGGCGTTTGTCTGTGCCCCTGAAGGCGGACTGCATCTGAAACCGTGAGCGGAGTGCGATGCGGTCCCGGTGGCAGCGTGCGCGCGGACGCGGCCGAGTGGGATATACGGCCCCCGCGCACAGGTCTGGACGGACAGGTCCTGGCCCTGTTGGGCGCGGTCTACAGCCGCCTGTCATGGGCCGGTGCGCGCGGCCCCGCGGACACGCTGCTTGGCAGGGCGGTGGCGGAGGCCGCCGCTATTCTGCCCGAGGCGGCATCCGGCTCGATTTCCCAAGAGGGTGCCCGCCGCCCGGAGCCGCCCGTGGTACTGGCGGCGTACTCGCCCGGGGGCGCCCTGGCTGGCATGGTCGCGGCCAACCGGGACCACAAAGCCTCCTCCGCTGGAGACGCCCGGTCCGTACTTGTCTTTGTTCCCTGGTCTCCGGTCGTCGACCCGGAGTTGGACGCGGAACGGCGAGAGCAGGTCGCGCTGGCGCTCATCCTGGGAGCTCTCAACCGGGACGACCTGTGCGGCCAGGCGACCGGGGACGGTGCGGTCCCTGTGGAGTCCGCGCGCTATGCCATGCGCTTCACCTCCGCCGACGAGGCCGAGGCGCACCGCATGATTGCGTGGTACCGCCGGGCCGGGTTCGTGTCACCCTGCGAAAGGGTGATCATGTCCAGACCGCTGGACCAACAGTCAGATTCCGCCGATCCGCCTGCGGAGCCGGGCGATGAGTCCTTCGTGCCCATCGATCCCACATTCGCCGGCGATTTCGGTCTGGCCGTATCCCTGCTCCAGGGAGCGTTCGCCGAGGGGGACGACCCGGACGCCCAAAAGATGGCCCGTTCGGGCGAGGCATGCTCAAGATGGCTGGCAGCCGCCCTTGCCGGCGAAAGGGGCGGCGCCTACGCTCACGGACTCTGGCTGGTGGCCAGAGACGCATCGGGCTCGGCGATGGGCTTTGCCTTTCTGCTGGAACGAGGCCCCACCGCCCTGCACCTCGCGGACCTGGGTGTACTCCCGGAGTACCGCAGGCGCGGTCTTGGCGGCCGGTTGCTTCGCGAGGCACTCCGCCTTGGCCGCCGTCGCGGCAAGAGCGAGATTACCCTCGTCGTGGTGGCCCCCAACCAGACGGCATTGCGGCTGTACGAGAGGCTGGGATTCCGGAAAGCCACATCGCTCTGCGCGATGGAGTGGGCGAGGGGGCAGTCCGGAGAGCTGTAGGAAGTCGTGACGGCCCGCGGGGCCGCAGGGAGGTAGGCGAAAGTGACCGGTTTTGACTGCACCGCCGCCCGGCGTATGCTCGACGTGCTGGCCAATGCACGGCAACACGGGTTACTCTGCACGCGGGACTTGGAGCTAGCCCTGGACACACCCGGTTACCGTCTGTTCATGGACCATCACAACCGCTTCGCGCCCGGGTCGTTCACGGCGGACCGCTTCCGCGCCATGCTGGCGGCGGCGGTCAGCGGAGACAAGTCGTACGATGCGCCGCAGCCGCGTCTGGCCCGCATGCTGGCGGCGTTCTCGGGCGCCATGACGCGCCTGGACGAGCTCCAGTCAAGGCTGGCCGAGGTCGAGGAACCCGGCTGTCAGGAGCGCGCCGCGGCCCTCGCCTTGCGCTGGCTGCCGGAGGGAGCCGACCTGACCGCCGAGGTCCATTTCCTCCTGGACGGCAGCAGCGGCGGCTATGTCCTGGGCAAGAGGATCGGCATGGACCTGCTGCAGTATAATGGCCAGTTGGAAGCGCTGGAGGGCGTGATCGCGCACGAGCTGCACCACGTCGGCTTCGCCTCCGTGGGCGCACCGGCGGCAGACCAGGGCCAAAGCGCGGAGGGTGGCGCCGTCGGGGACGGCGGCTTGGACGGCGGGATGGAAGTCAGGCTGGCAGGTTTGTTCCTCGGAGAGGGCAGCGCGACGGCGCTCGTCTACGGACAGCCGCGCCCCGGGGACGAGTGGTACGAGGAGTGGGCGGAGCACGAGCGGAGCATGGCCGACCACTTTGCGATGACCCGTGGCTACCTTGCCCGCATCGCGGCGGGGGAGGTTTCAGCCGAGGACTTTGAGCGGGACGTCCCGGCGATGTACCTGCGCGGTCGGTGGGGAGTGGGTTACGCGATCGGCGCCGTGATGGTGCGGACAGTGCTCAAAGGCTTAGGGGAGGAGCGTCTCCTCTCCTGCATGCGCCACCCGGGGATGTTCCTTGAAACCTACCGCCAGGCGGTGGCCGCCCTGCGGGCGGCGGGAACCGATGCGCCTTTGCACGAGCTGTAAAATCATGCGCGCCCGGGTTACTCAGGGAGCGGCATCATCGGCACACGTCAGTCCGGTTTGCGCAGCAGGGCCTCCGGCACTTCCAGGCTGCGCAGCGAACCGGCCAACAGGCCCCCGGCCGCCAGAGCGTAACCCAGCTTGTTGAGCACCAGCAGGCCGGCGGTGGCCGCGCTCTGGCCGAGGAAGGGCAGCCAGATCTGGTGCGCCACGTCGCTGGGGCACCACCGCCCGGCCACGGCCACGGCCGCCAGCAGGCTGGCCATACCAACGGTCCACCCCGCGCGCTCGGAACCGGCGACGTGATGGACCAACGATCCGACGGCGGCAAAGAACGCCGCGGTCACGAACGAAGACAGGGCCTGGCGCCACCAGTGCGGAATGGACGCTCTAACGCACACCAGACAGCACAGCACGCATAGGCACAGGAGCAGGTAGGCCGCCGACAGCAGCCAGCGCTGCAGGAATACGCGGCCCAGGCCCATGGGCGAGGCGGCCCATCGTTCGTCGACGCGCCCCCGTACGATGATCAGCCCTTGAGTCAGACCCAGGAGAGCGATCGGCGCCAGCCACTCCAGGCGGCCAAGCACAAAGCGCAGAAATCGCAGGTCGTCCGGTCCCGACGCCGGCCAAAGGCCCGCGAAGGAAAGCACCAGCAGCAGCCCGCCCCAATGGCCCGCGCCAAAGATCATGCGGGCGTGGGCGAACCAGATGGCCAACATCGGACCGCGCCCACTTCCGGCCCGGCGCGTACACGCGACCCCGGTCACCATTCCATCCCTCCGGCGGGTCCCGCCGGGCCCAGCCGGGACACGTCCACGCCCAGCAGTTCGGCGACGCGGCGCCAGTACGCCCGCCAGGCGACCGGGGTGTCGGTTGCGCCGGGGGCAAGATCGCGGGCGGCCGCGCCAAGCGCCTCCCGGACGCGTTGCGTGCCGAGTTCCTGCGCGAGATCCCACGCGTTCAGGGCCTGGCGGACGCCATCGCCCCAGATGCGGGCGCCGGCGGCGCCGCTGCTCCACAGCTCGTCAAGGCTGCTCCAGGGGTCTTTAGATTGAGGAGGATTGTCCGGGGTCCCCGTCCCGTGCATCGAGCGCCAGGCGTCAAGCTCGGGCGTGAGAAGATCGGGGGCCATTTGGGCCAACACTCGCCACTGGTCAAACAGCGCCACGGGCACGGCCGGCGATATGCCCGCGCTCCCGGAGAGGCTTGCCCCACCTATATGGAAAAGGTCATTCCAGTACGCCTCGGTCATCGCGCGCAGCACAGGACGCAGGGCGCGGCCCGACGCTGCGAGCCGGGCATCCTTGGGAAGCAAGGCGAGCGCGCCCGGCCGCAGCATGGTCCCTGCATCCAGGCTGCCTCCCTCCATCAGGACGAGCGGATCCGCGGGAGGCGGCGCGAGCTCCAAGAGGTGCGGCAGGATGGACGCCGCCGCGGCCGCGACCGCTTGCGCGCCACCGGTACCGCGCGCCAGCCAGACCTCGATCGCGACCGGCCCGCCGTCGAACATGTGCCGGTCCCACAGCCGAGCTGGACCAGCCGCGCCTGCCAGGGCCTGGCGTATCTGCTCCGTCTCCCAAGCTCTTGATTCATCGGCCCACCGGCCGGGCGCCGGCGCCGCGAGCAACGGCGGCAGACAGGCCAGGGCCAGCGTCAGTCCGCAGACGGCGACGATCTTGGCGCCCCGGCGCTCGCCGGCGCACAGGTGGAGCGGCGAGCGGGCCGCGCAGACCACCGGCGCGCACCCCGCAAGGAAGAGGCCAAGGCCCAATGACCAGCCCTTGTTGACCCAGACGACGTAGGCGTGCCGGCCAAACCCGAAGACGGCGGAGATGTACCGTGGAACAAGCAGGGGCACCAGGTTGGAAAGGCGCGTGGCCGGGTGGTACAGCAGCGAGGCGAGGACCGCCGTCGCCAGACAGACCAACACGGGCTCCTGCCGGCCCCACGCCGCATCGGCCACCGCGGCCAGAGCGGCGGCGAGGAAAAGGGCAGGCAGCACCAGCAGAGCCTGCACTCCGATCGCCGATAGGGCCAGAGCCGGTCCTCCCTGCATCAGTAGACCATATGTCCCGGCCGCAGCGGCGCCCGCGCCCCACACCAGGATCAGCGCTAACGTGCCGGCCGCGACCCCGGCGTAGACGTGGCCGGCGGCAGTCATGGGACGCGCCTGCACCATATCGGCCATGCCCGCGGCCTCGGCCCGACGCCTCACGCTTGCAAGCGATGGCGCCAGCAACAGCGGCGCCACGACCAGGCACCATCTGGCAGCGGCGGCGCCCTGCTCCCAGGGACCGGACGCCTGCCCGGCCACCCTCACGCCGAATGCCGCCATGGCGATCATTCCCAGCCAGAGCCCCGGTCCTCTCGCAATCAGGCGCAACTGCCAGCGCAGCAGGACGTGCCACCAGCGGATCGCGCGCATCGGGCTCATGGCGCGTCAGCCTCCGGGCCCGTGGCGCCCAGCACCCATGCGTAGCCGTCCTCGGCGACCGCCTGCAGCGGCACGGCATGCATGCCGGGCGGCGGGACTGCAGCCACAAGGCGCGCCTGCACCCAGCCGCCCTCGCGCACCGCGGCCAGCGGCCGGGTTTCTGCCGAAAAGGCGTCCCAGTGTGCAAGCGGTACGCGGACCTGCCACACTCGCTCACGGGCGGCGGCCGCCAACTCGGCCGGCGTGCCCACGAAGGCCAGCCGGCCATGGTTGAGCACCGCGAGCCGCTGGCAGACCGCCTCCGCGTCGCCGACCACGTGCGTGCTGATGAGGACGGTGCGGCCGGCGGCCGCCCGCGATGCCAGCAAAGCACGAAATTCCAGCCGCGACTCGTGATCGAGGCCAACCGTGGGTTCATCCACAATCAGCACGCGCGGGTCGCCCACCAGGGCGCACGCGATGCCGAGACGCTGCACCATGCCCCCGGAGAGCTGCGTCACGCGCGTACCGGCCATACCCGCGAGGCCGACGCGCTCGAGCAGCGACATCAGGTCAGCCCGGCCCGGACTGACCATGGCCAGGCAGGCCATGAAGCTCAGTGTCTCGTAGGCCGTAAGCTGCGGGTGGAAACCGAAGCGCTGCGGCAGGTAACCCAACATGCCGCGGACCGACCGCCGGTCCGTGGCCGGCACGCCCTCAATGGTTATGCTGCCCGCAGTGGGTCTGAGCACGGTGGCCACCATCCGCAGGAGCGTCGTCTTGCCGGCCCCGTTCGGGCCAAGCAGCCCGAAAGTGCCGTCCATGGTCAGGGTCACATCGTCCAGGGCAACCCTGGGCGGCCGACCGGGGTACACCTTGCGCAGCGCGTTGAGCACAACCGCCATACGCCGCTATCCCCTTTCCAGGACTCCCCCGCGCAGCAGCCACAATTGAGCCAGCGGGAGCGGCCACCGCGGCTGGGCATGGGCCGTGAGCAGGACGATGCGTCCCGGACGGGCAAGCAGGGCGGCGACGGATCTGCCGGCGGAGTGGTCAAGCCCCTCGAACGGCTCATCCAGGAACAGCACGTCAGGGTCGTTTAGCAGCGCCTGGGCTAGACAGGCCAGCTTTGCCTGACCGTGAGAGATGCGTCCCAAGGGCCGGTCCAAGCACGCGGCAAGCCCGAGCCGTCCGGCCACGTCTTGGGCCAGCCGCCCGGCCAGGCCCACCGGCATGGCCTTGAGCGCCGCCATATGCGCCAGGAACACGCGGACGCTCATCTCCGGGTAGACGGCCACCCGCTGCGGGAGGTACCCGAGACAGGAACGGAACCAGCGCGCCCGCGGCTGAAACTCCGTACCTTCGTACCGCAGGCTGCCGCCATCGGGCCTGATGATCCCCGCCAGCACGCGCAGGAGCGTGGTCTTGCCGGCACCGCTGGCGCCAGTCAAGATGGTGACGCCGGGCGGCAGATTGCCCCGCACATCCAGCAGCACCGGCCGGCGGCGTGGGGCATGGGCCGCCCCGACCGTCCGGTCTGCCCGGATGGGGAAGGACTTGCTGATGCCCTCCAGCTCAAGCACGTATCCTAACCTCCCGCCTGCGGCGCAAGGCCGGCCAGCCTGGCGGCGAGCCGCTGCCCGCTCAAGGCCAGCGCGGCCAGCAGCGCGGCGCAAACCGGGGCGAACACCCAGGCTGAGCCGAAAGCGCCGGCGGTCCCCGCTGCCGCCAGCGGTGCCATCCACGGCAGCCGGTCGGCGCACGCGACCGCTCCGGCCCACAGGCCAAGACAGGCGCCGGCGGCGGCCCACGGTTGCAGGATCGAGGTGAGCAGCAGGTCGGCCAAGGCGAGGGCCAGCATCGGACCCAGCCAGGCGGCCACCAGGTAGCCCAGGGCCAGGCCCGGGCCTGTCGCGGCCGCCGCCACGGAACACAGGCCCAACAAGAGCGAGTCGTACGCGAGAACCCAGGCCAGACGCCCCGCAATGAGTTGCCAGGGGGTCAGCGGAGCGGTCATCTCGAGCTCGGCCATGCCGCTGCCGCACGAACGGAACGCGTAGGCCGTGCCCCCGACGGCCACCACCGGCGCCATCAGCACCAGAAAGCCGGCAAAGTCGAGATCCAGCCACCCGCCCAGAGAGCGGCTGCCCGCGAGCAGCGGCAGCCCGGCCGCCACCGCGACCAGCGTGGCCAGCCAGAAGGGAGCGCGGAAGACGTGAACGTGTGGGCGCACGGCGTCGAGGACCGCCCAGAGACCGTCGGCCACCGTCCAGAGGTCGCCGCGGGGCCGCGTCAGCCGGGGTGCGGCGAGCGCACCGGCCGCGGCCATCGCGGCAGCCAGGAGCCGTTTTTGCTGCTCCGGCGCCGGCGGCTCGGGCGTCCAGGCCGCCAGGGTTTCGGCTGTGGCCAGCAGCCCGCCGGTTTCACCCGGAGACAAGTCCAGGCCCAGATACTCATCGGCCGGCGAGAAGCCGAGCATGGCGGCAAGGCGCTCCTCATCCCCGGGGGGATGCCGGCGTCGCCTGGCCATGGGCAGCCACCTCCTCACTCTCCAGCATCACACGTAGACGGCGCAGGCCATAGAACAGCCTGCTCTTGACAGTGCCTTCGCGGGTGCCAAGAATCTCCGCAATCTCCCGCACCCGCAGGTTGTGGCAGAAGCGGAGCACGAGCGCCTGCGCGGTCTCAGGTGGCAGGGCCCGCACCGCCGCGCTCAGCCTGTCAGCCAGCAACCGCCGTGTTACCTGGTCCTCGACCGACGGTGAGGGGTCCAGCGGGCCTGTGCCCGCTGCGGCTGCGGCCACCTCGCGCCTGCGGGCCGCGCGGCGCAGGTGGTCGCGCCACAGGTTGGCGGCCACCGCATAGAGCCACGGCCGGACGGGGCGGGGGGGACTGTAGCGCGCGACGCCTCGCACCAGCCTCAGGAAACACTCCTGGGTCAGTTCTTCGGCCAGACCTCTGTTGCCGGCCAGGCGCGAGAAGTAAAGAAACATGTCCCGATGGTGGCGCTCAATGAGCGAGGCGATCGCCTGCCGGTCGCCTGCCTGCGCACGCAGCATGAGTGACTCGTCGGGGACCTGGGAGACCAGCCTCCACCACCACCTGAACTGCAACTACGACGCGGGGCGGAGAAACGTTCAGCGGTACAACGAAATACCCGGCAGGTGGCCCACCGGGTATGACAGGCGGACTGAATCCCCGCACCTCGCTCAGGTCGACCTTAAGGGCAGCGATGCGCCCCATCGGGGCGTGAAGCCGGTCCTAGCCCCCGGCGGCCTTCCACAAGCCGACCGTGCGCCTGACTACCTCGACGTGCTCCCTTTCGTGTTCCACAAAGCGGCGGAGCATCTTCCTCGCAGTCCAATCCTCCTCCGGCGTCTCCGCCCGGTGGACGCCGGAACGCAGTTCCTCCGGCAGTTCCAGGAGGGCATTTACCGCCCGCCGCATCACCCACTCCAGGCTGGCAAACGTTGCCTCCGGCCACGGCTCCGGCAGCAGGGACCGGGCCACCGACCAGCCCAGGACCCGGGTAAGGTACCATCCATGACAATTGCGCACGTGGTGCAGGTTGGCCCGGAGGGTCCGTTTTCCCCCAGGGGGCTGCCAATCCAAAGCCGCATCCGGCAGGCCGGCCACGGCCTCGAGGAGGTCCCTCCGCGCATACCCAAGACGCCGCACGGCCGTGACGATGTTTGTCTGCGTCGCCGGTTCGCGGTCAGGCTCGAAAAACCCCACGGCTGCCCCGGACTGACCGAAATCCTGGACCTCCTGAAATGCGGCTGCTCTCACTTCGTGCTTACCGGTGGGCAGGGACGCCCCGGGCCTATCGCCGTGGCCACGCAACCAGGAGAAGAAACCCGTTATCTCCTCCTGGGCCCGGCCAACCGCTTCCTCCTTCGTCGGGGCGATCCAGACGCAGCCGGGTTCCTCGAGGAAATGGCCCATCCAGTGCCCCTGCCGTGACCCATCCAGGTAGACATCCAAGGTCATGTCGCTTGCCTCCCGTGAGTGCCGACATCGTGAATGTGCCAACTGAGGCGAAAAACGAGCTGCGTTACGGTTCATTGGCAGCCGGGGGACTGAGTCTCACGACCAGTCGTAGCCGAAGATCCCGGTTGGTCAGTAGTTCGTAGCCCCCGGGTGCTGATGAGGTGGGATGCTGGCGGACGTCGTCCGCCCCAAGCGGCTCATCGACCACGTAAAGGTACCCCGGCTGGACGCCATTGTGGTCGATGTGATCCAGGTCATCAGTGCTCACGATGGTCGGCTTGTGCGCAAACGCGCAGGCAAGCCCCCGAAACGGGGTGACCGTACTGCCCTTGCGAAGCGTCTCCAGCAGCAGTGGGGACCCGTGGTAGAGTGTCTCGTGTCTCAATCCAGCGCCTTAGGCTCCCCTCTGGGACCAAGTCCCGGCCCACAACGCCATCGTCAGCAAACGTAGCGGCCATTCTCGTTGGGTGCCAGGCATTCCTGCAATTTCCAATACGCCCTGGTTCATTTTGCTCCGCCCGTGGGTTCGGGAGGACGGTGGCGAAGCCCATGCAGGACCCGCCCCTGTCATAGCCAACGGATATGGCGGGACATTGGCCGGAGGCCTGCAGCTGCTGGTGGCCCATTCCCCCCAAAACGCAGGCACGCCCGAGGAGGTTGACCATTGCATAGGGTCTCGCGCGAGGCCGGAGCGCTGCTATCCGACTACCTGGCTGAATGTGCCGGCCGCGACCCCAACTTGCCGGCTACCGACACCGGGACGGCGTCTGAGCGTGACTGGCGCTTGACAGCGAACCATTGCCTGCGGGTGGAGGCCCTGGCCGTCCAGATCGCACGCAAGACGCCGGCCTTCCCGCCCGGCGACCTGCCACTGCTCCGGGTTGCCGCCATCTTTCACGACATAGGCCAGGCCGGGGGGCGGCAAACCACGCGGCGCGAGGCGCGGAGATCTGTCGAGGCCTCGTGCAAAGCAGCGTAGTTCTCGCGGGCGCCGGCCTCGACCTAGATCGGCTCGCTCACATAATCGCCGCCCATTCCGACAAGGGGCAGGCGTGCCCTGACCTCTGCTGCGCAATCCTCATGGACGCCGACGTGCTCGACATGATCGGCGCCATGTCCATAGCGATGCATATCTCCAAGCTGGATGGTCATTCCGCCTTTTTCTTCCACGATATTTGCCAGATCCTGCTGGGCAGGGAGATGGAGTACTGTGCAGGGCAGCGGATGCTGCTCAACACGCCTGCGGCCGTCGCCATGCTTGACCAGAAGCAGCGCTTCATAGGGCGTTTCGCCGCACAGCTGCGGCGGGAGCTGCGGAGAACGGCTTGACAAGAAGAGTTGCGGGTGCGGGTCTTGGCGGCAGGGTCAGGGACATGGCCAGAATATCCCTCTTTGCGGCGCTCACCGCCGTGGGCGCTCTTATCCGGCTCCCGTTGCCGCCTGTCCCTTTCACTATGCAAACCCTATTTGTGCTGCTTGCGGGGCTGCTGCTCGGAGGCAAGCTCGGCGCGGCTTCCCAACTCCTATACATCGCCATCGGGCTTGCGGGCGTGCCGGTCTTCGCCGGTGGCGGCGGGCCTCAATACGTGCTAACGCCGGGTTTCGGCTACCTGATCGGCTTCGCGGCGGCGGCCTACGTGGCGGGGAGGTTGGCGTGGCGAAACCCTGGAACCGCATGCCCTCTTCGCGGTCTTTTCGTCGCCTCGCTCGCCGGAACTGCCACGTGCTACGCCATCGGGGCGCCGTATCTCTGGGCTGTTCTCAGATGGATCGGTGGAATTCCCATACCGGCGTCTCAGGTCCTGGTGAGGGGCCTCTTGGTGTTTGTGCCCTGGGATTTGGCTAAGGCCGGGCTGGCCGCGTGGCTCGCCTGGGAGATTGATAGGCGGGTGCGCTGGGCGGGTGCGAGGTGAGCCTTTGGCGAGATAAAGCAAACAGCGGCTCGACTCCGGCCGAGCCTGTCGTCTACCCAGGGACACCGCCTGCGGGCGCCCGTGTGGCGGCGGCGACGTCCACTTGCTCAGCGAAGGCAGTGAACACGGCAACCCTGAAGACCACACTGAAGGCAGTGGACGCCGCCATGGAAATCAGGGACAGCAGCCGGCCCAGCGTAGAGTGCCAGAATAGACTGCCGGAGTGTCCCCAAACCAGCGCGAAGGCTTGAGAGAGGACAATCTCAGCAGCCAGCGCCGCTCCGAGCAGCATTCCAAACACAGCCAGCCTGTCTCTCAGCACTTGTATCCCCATCCTGAAAGCTGTCAGGGCGGGCATCCCACCGAGTACAACCGCTGCCAGCCAAAGGTGAGCGAATGCTCCGGTGATCAGGAACAACGGAGAGAGCAGAAACCACAGCGAGATGGGAAGAATCGTTCCCAACACGCCATAGGCAACAGCGGCCGCGGCCAATCCCGTCAGCATCGGCATGAAGAATCGGCCATTCCCGTGAACGTGTCCAGGGTAACGTGTTGTTCCCTGACCGCCGCAGCCACCATTGAGTTGTAGCCGCTGAGCCCCGGCAGGTTACCTTTTCCCTGGGCATGGAGGGTAATCAGGAATCTGCAGTGAAGGGTATGCCGATAGTGGTCCGAGGTGCCGACCTACTCGCCACCCCGGCAGGAGCGCGTCAGGACGCTACGGAGGGTGATAGGGGTTGAAACCGATGCTGCTGCGCGCCTTGTGCTCTGTCCTTTGCCTTGGCCTGCTGATATCCACGCTATCCTGCAAACCCGCCCCCAAGCCGCTGACCGAAGAGGAGCTAGTGGGACTCGCAAAGCAGTTTGCCGGTTTCTTCTCCGGCGGAAAACCGGCCGAGGCCGTCAATATGATGGACGCGACGATGAAGGCGGCCATGCCGGAGGCCAAGCTTATCGAGGCATGGGCCAGTCTGACGGGGTCGTTGGGCGCATACCAGCCGTCTCCCGGCACCAGGTGCGCGGAGGAAGCCGGCTACCGTGTGGTCTACGTGACGCTCGCCTTTGCCATCGCGGAGGTCGACATGAAGGTGGTCTTTGACACTCCCGGAAAGGTCGCCGGGTTGTGGTTTGGGGTGCCGCGGGTCGCTGGTTCGGGGATGTACAGCCCGCCCGCGTATGCCAGCCAGGACTCATTTACGGAGACCGAGTGCGTCGTGGGTACCGGCCAGTGGCAGCTGCCGGCAACGCTGACCATGCCCAACGGCAGCGGTCCGTTCCCAGCGGTCGTGCTGGTCCACGGGTCGGGCCCCAACGATCGGGACGAGACCGTCGGCCCGAACAAGCCCTTCAAGGATCTGGCCTGGGGTCTGGCCAGCAAGGGCATCGCGGTGCTGCGCTACGAAAAGCGAACCAGGCAGTACCAGGGCCAGATCGGCGACCCGGCCGCGTTCACCCTCGACCAGGAAATCGTGGATGACGCGGTCTGCGCGGTCGCCCTGCTGCGGGCGACGGACAAGGTCAATCCGGCCAGGGTGTTTGTTCTCGGCCACAGCCTGGGAGGGATGACGGCCCCCAGGATCGCCGCCCGGCTCGGCGCGGGGCAGGGTGGGGCGCCCAAGGGACTGATCCTGATGGCGGCCAACGCGAGGGACATGCTTGTGCTCATCGTTGAGCAGACGGAGTACCTCGCCGGATTGGACGGGCAGATCAGCGACACCGAGACGGCTCAACTCGCGCAGCTGCGGGACCAGGTTTCCCAGGCCAGAGCGGGTAAGCTCAAACCGGGCGCCGCCGTCCTCGGCGCATCTCAGGCTTACTGGACGGACATCCTCGCTTACGACCAGGTGGCAGCCGCCAAGAGCCTGGACGTCCCAATGCTCTTCATGCAGGGCGAGCGGGACTACCAGGTGACGATGGAGGATTTCGGCCTCTGGAAGGAGTCGCTGGCGGGCCGCGCTGCCCTGACCTTCAAGTCCTATCCCGCCCTCAACCACCTCTTCATCGCCGGTGAGGGGCGGTCCAACCCGACCGAATACGGCACTGCGGGGAATGTGGCCCGTGAGGTTGTGGACGACATCGCGGCGTGGGTCAAGGGGCTCTGATCCTGCGTCCCGGCCGGGGCGTCACGGGCGGCGGGTTGTCGTCCAAGATGATTTCTTCTGAGGGAAGGAATCCTGCAGGAGACTGTCCCTGCTGCGCGGGAACTGGTTGCTTCAGATTGTTGGCGAGTCCGGCGTGGTATAATCGCTGCGTAGCAGCACTCCTTGCATCAGAAGGAGGGCGACCGTGCGAATCGACGATTCACTGATAGAGGAGGTAGTCCGGCGTATCCTGTTGGCGACAGCTCCGGACAAGATCATCATGTTCGGCTCGGCGGCTACGGGCCAGATGACCCCGGACAGTGACATCGACCTGCTGATCGTCGAGTCGGACCCGGGGGACCGGCGCAGGAAGAGCGTGAAGATCGACGCGGCTCTTGGCGGGCTGGGATATCCTGTTGATGTCATTGTGATATCAAGTGAGTGGTTCGAGGCCAGCAAAGACGTTATCGGTGACATTGCCTATCCGGCGCACAAGTACGGGAAGGTAATCTATGAGCCCGCCTGATGCGCAAGTCGTCCGCAGGATCGTCGGCGGGTGGGTCCGCAAGGCCGATCAGGATATCAGGGCCGCAAGAGCTCTCTTGCTTCAGGACCCGCCCCTTCTCTACCCGTCATGTTTTCATTCCCAGCAGGCTGCCGAGAAGTACCTGAAGGCCTTCCTAACGCAACGGCAGGTGGAGTTCTCCAAGACGCACAACATCAGGGAGATACTCGAGCTGGTCAGGACCATCGATAGCGGTATGGCCGATACCCTTCAGCATGCCACAGCCCTGACACCCTACGGCGTTGAGGCCCGATACCCGGGAGACCTCCCCGATCCGTCAGACGTGAAGCCGAAGAAGCGCTTGCAGTGGCCAAAGAGGTGGCCGACGCCATCACGAATCGGCTCAAAAGGACTTGCTGACGGTCCCGTAGGACTGGTATCACACGTATCCTGTCCCCCCCAAGCTGCGGTCCAGTGCTATGCCCCGATTATTGAGAAGCTGGAAAGCCTTGCCCACGTGCCGCGGTCGTGTGCGGCGAGGTACCGCTCGGGGCCCACTTCCTTCATCAGGAGGGTTGGGTGAGGTCTTCGCGGACGAGAACATCCCTCATTTAGCCAAAAAACGTCGTGCTGCCAGCAACCTTCAGACGTTACTTGTCCGCGAATCCTCGCTTAGCCCGGGCTAAACTCCGTCCATTCCCCGCGCAGGCGCCGCAGGAGGATGATCTGCCCGCAGTGATAGCTGTTGTGCCCGATCAACCCCTGGATCAGCTTGTACAGAGGCGCCCGTCTGCCGGGCGGTGGAGAGGCCAGTCGGTCCGCGCTCAAGCCGCCGATGGCCGCCACCAGCGTGCTGTGGCCCTCCAGCAGGCGGTTTAGGGCAAGCTGCCATCCATCGACTCCCGAACCGGTTTCCGGCGCCGGCCAGTTGCTGTAGCCGCAGTGTCCAGGAGGGCCGAAAGGCTCCGGCCACCCGTCACGCCCGCTTACGCAGTGCAACACCATCTGCTGTTCGCAGGCCATGTGGTTGACCACGTCCCAGATGGAGTACAGGTCAGCGGAGGGACGCCAGATTGCCAGGTCCGGGAGGATGCCTTCGAGGGCCTTGGTCACTGGTGCGTGCCAGCCGTTCTTCTCGTTGCTGAAGAGACCGTCAAGATGCTCTGCGAGTGCCTGCGGCGTCAACGTCCATCACCTCACGAACGACTGTTCGGTGCCGAGACGCCTATTCCTTCCAGATAACCCTGGGTTGACCAGCCTGCCGGCACTGGCAGCGTAGTGGTTGAGAGGAAAGCCCCTGCGCTCCGCGAAGGAACCACAGCCAAGCATTTCAGGAGGTTATGGTCATCGCGCCAGGTATTCGGGTAGCCACAGCACAAGCCACTATCCTGCGCGCCCGCGCCCGCCAGGCCGTGGGTGATGCCGGGCTCTTCGCTGCCGCGCCTGGGTCCCCGCCTCAGCCGACCGTTGCCCCAGACCCTCGCCCCGACGCGCCGCCCGCGCCCGTCGCCAGCCGCCACGTTGACGCCTCCGCAGCCTGGCCACCCGAGCTTACGCGGCGCCTGAGGGTCTTCCTACACACGTTGCCGCTTGACACACTTCGCCGCTCGGACAGCCTGCGCGATCCCCAGCTGCGGCACTATGACGGACTGGCGCTGGCCCTCCGGGTGCTGGATACAGTGATCGAGCGCATGGGTCTGGAAGGCGAGGCCACCAGCGAGACGGTCGCACGCCAGCTGGACCCCATCCTGAGCGCCATGGACCAGGACGCCGGCATTGAGCCGTCGCGGCTCCTGCACGACCTGATGGTCGACAAGCTGCTCACCGGCCTGCGCAACGAAGGCGAGGCGCGCCGCCCTTTCCGGCAGGAATACACGGCCATAGGCGCGGACGGCAGGGCCAACCGGCATTTCGTTGAGTTTCGCCTGCTGCACGACTCCCACCACCCGGACGGCAGCATTGTCCTGCGTGCCACCAACGAGGCCGCCAACCTGTACCTTCGCCTTCTGGACCTGGACATCGAGGACGCCCAGGCTGCGACCGAGGCGGTGGTCCAATCACAGCTAGAGCGCGGGCGCTTTGACGAGGCGGTGCTCTCGGCCCGCCAGGCCCGCATTCAGTCCATACGGTTTCAGGAGAAGGTTTCAGCCGTCTTGCGGGATACCCGGCGGGACGTCGACCGGGTGGACTGGCAGAACGAGGCGCCCCGCCTGTTGGAGGATGCCCTGGAGCACATCAAGCGCAGGATGGCTGTGGAAGGGGGCATCCTGGAGGCGGCGGAGGCCGGCCTGTCGACGCTTGATGAGACCGGCACCGCAAGCGGCCGCGCCCTGGCCGTCGTCGCGGAGCTGACCCGCGACTGCTATCGACGCCACGCGGAACTGCACGGTCAGCTCATCGGGGCCCGCAACGTGTTCTTGGAGGCTCAGGCGGCCCAGTCCTTCTCCCGGCAGCCGTCGCGTCCCTGGCCGGAGCTGTTGGACGAGGTCCTGACGCCGCTGCTCGGCCTCCCAAGAGTGGCAGCGCTCCGCATGGTCAATGCGGGGTTTCCCCGGCTGGTCGGCCCGCGGGCGCCGTCCCTTCTCGACCTGACGGAGCTGGCCAGCTGGCTTCTGGCTCCACGCCGCCCCAACGTGCCACGGGAGATTCCGGTGGAGCCCATGGACCCCGCGGACATCGAATCCGAGTTGCGCCGCTACCCGCCGGAGATCCGGAAGGCCGCCTTCGCGCTCATCCAGCACCATGGGGACGGTGTCCGGCTTTCCGACCTGTTGGCCGCGGCAAGAGCGGCCGAGATGCCAGATACGGTCAGCGAGGTCCTGGCTCTGCTGGCGCTGCAAGGGTTTGAGCCCGAGGATCGGGCGGCCGCCGGCATCGGCGCCGAGCTGATCCAGGGGCGACTCCTGGACGACCATCTGATATACGGCAATGATCTGCTGATCGCGCTCGCGGCGAGGAGGGAGACCCGCAGTGCTGCCAGGTGACGAGGCCTATAGCGCAGCCAGGCTCGTGCAGTGGGGATTGCGGCCGCTGGCCCGCCCTGTCCAGGAGCCCGAGTACAGGCAGCTCATCACCGCATACCATGACGATAGCTCGTTCCGGGCCGCCGTGCACGGTGTCGCCGAGGGCCTGGGCCTGTCGGTCTTGGACGTCAGCGACCATGGCATCGTGCTGGGAGCGGACGACGACTCGGCGTTCGCGCTGCGGCCGGCGGACTTCCGGCCGGGACAGCACAGCGCCGACATGCGCTTGCTCGACGGGCTCGCCCAGATCGCCATCGCCACCACGGTCTTTCCGCGGGCGCGGGACCTGGACGAGGACCCCGACCTGGCCCGCCCGCCGGTCACCGTTGCGGAAATCGAGGAGCAGCTCCGGCGCATCTGCGAGCAACTCGGACAGCAGGCACGCCGCGAAGGCGACCCGATGGCCTCGGACGAGCGCAGGGGGCTGACCGAGGCCTGGCGGGTGTACCTCCGTCACCTGGCCATTGTCGAAACCAAAGACAACCGCCAGGCGGCACGGTCGACGAGGCGGATCATCGAGTACGCCCTCACCCGGTTGCGCGATTTTGGGTGCTTCGTCCAGGTTGCCGCGCCAGGAGACGCGGCATGGCAGCCGACGAGGCGGTATCAGGTGATGGTGCAGCAGTTCGCTGCAACCCATCTATACGAACTGGTTCAGGAAGCCTTGGCAGACCCGGCCGGGACGCCGGGCTCAGCGGTGGCCGGTGGCGGGTCGGGCGGCGGGATGGACAGCGCGCTCTCAGGGGAGGGCCGCTGATGCCGCAGCTGCTGAGGCTCCGCCTGGTTTCGGTCGGGCACCGCGCCGCGCGCATGGATGACCTGACGCTGGACTTTCAGGATGCCCAGGGACGTGCCGCGGACTCCACGATCTGGCTCCGCAACGGCGGCGGCAAGTCCTCCATTCTCAACCTTCTTTTTGCGATCATGCGGCCGCACCGCAGCGAATTCCTCGGCGGCCAGTCCGACGCCAAGCAGCGGTCGCTGGATGACTACATCCTGGCCGGCGACCGGTCGGTGACAGCGGCCGAATGGTCCCTGGACGCGGCGGCGGATACGCTCGGCTTTGAGGGCGAGCGGCTGATCACGGGCGTGTTCTACGAGCGTAAGGATGCCGGCGGCGAGCTGCGCCGGCTGTTTTTCTCGACCAGGGTCTCGCCGGCTCAGCAGCCCGAATCCACCCTGGAAGGCCTGCCGGTGTACACCGCCGCGGGCGACGGGGGGCGGCGCCGCGCGACCCTTACAGGTTTCCGCGAAGCCTGGCTCAACCTGCGCGACCGTGCGCCGCACCTCGGGGTTTCCGCTACGGAGCACCAACGGGAATGGCAGGAGATCCTTGACGCGGCCCGGATCGACCCCGAGCTGTTCTCGTACCAGGTACGCATGAATCGTCGCGAGGGCGGAGTGGACGAGCTGTTCCGGTTCGCCTCGGCTGAGGACTTCGCGGACTTCCTGTTGGAGATGGCCCTGGAGCCCACGCTGGCCGGCAACGTCGGCCGCAACATCGCCTCCTGGCGCGGCGAGCTGGTCCGGCGCCGGGAGCAGCTGCAGCCGGAACGTGAGCTGGTGGCGCGAATGCTGGATCGGCTGTCGGGCCTTCAGGAGGTCAGCGGGGCCCGCGGCCGGCTGCGGGACGGCCTGCGCCATGTCCGAGGTGAGATCGGCCGTCACCTGCGGCTGGTGGCCAACCGCAAGTCAGAGCTGGCTGCCGAGGCGGCTGAGGCTGATGTGGAGGAAAGCAGATGCGCGGCGACCGCCTCGGCCAGCCACAAGGCTGCGGCGGGGCACCGGGCCCGGGCCGCGGGATTGCGCCGGCATGCGGCACGCCTCCGCCTGCGGCAATATGAGAATGAGCACCGGATCGCCGAAGACGAACATCGCAGGCAGGAGCGGCTGGCCCGCATATGGGCTGCAGCAGGCCCTCTGCGCAGCGCGCTGCGTTTCGAGGATTCTGCCCGGGCACATAGACGGCACCTGGAGGAGCGGCAACTGCAGCATGCTCCACTGCGTGCCCAGGTCGGAACGGCGGCGGTGCGGCTGGCCAGCGCTCTGACGCACGTAGCGGAGGGCCTGCGTCAGCAGGCGAGCCAGGCGCGGCAGGCACAGGCTGCGGCGCGGGCCCAGGCCCGCGACTACGTGGGGCAGGCCGCGGAGGCACGGAGCAACGCCCGGTCGGCCGAGGAAACCGCCGCCGGGCTGGCGCGGCAGTTGGCCGAGGCGGACGCCCGCGAACGCCGGCTGGTGGCGCGAGGTTGCCTCGAAACCAGCGAGGGCGGCGAGACCGGCCTTGAACGTTGGTCGGAGGCCTTGCAGGCCCGCGAGGGGGCCGTCAGGCAGACCCAAGCCCAAATCGAAGGCGTCGGTGCGGCGCTGGAGGCTCTGGACCGCGGCATTCAGGTCGCCTCGGAGGCACATGCGGCGGCGCGGGGGAGGGCGCAGGCGCTGGAGGCTCGCTGGCAAGACGCCAACGCGGAGCGCAAGGCGCTCGAGGCCGACGTGACCCTGCGCTCGATGCTGGAGCTCGAGTGCATCGACGCCGACTCCCTGGACGTCGGGGCTATCGACACGCTCGACCGGGCAGCGCGGGACGAGCAGCGTGTTGTGATCAAGACGCGCCTCACGTCGGTCCAGGACGAGCAAGCCCTTGACCACCTCTCGGAACGGGGCCTGCTGCCACCGTCGACGGACACCAGGAGGGCGCTGGACCTGTTGCGGGCACGGCTCGGCGGGCAGGCATGGTCAGGCTGGGAGTGGCTGGAGGCCAACGTGCCGCCCGGCGAGCGGGCCCAACTGGCGCGCCGCGCGCCGTACTTGGCTGAGGGCGTTGTGGTCCGGGCGGGGGATCTCGAGCGAGCCGTGGCGCTGCTGCGGGGAGCCAACGTGCTGCCCGACGGGCCGCTGGCCGTCATCGCCGCCCGCGGAGCCCGCGAGAGCCGTGATGATGCGCAGGCTGGGACGGACGAGGCGGTTTGGCCCGAGCTGCCTGCGGTGGTGTTGGGCCCGGGCGAACCGGCGCTGTTTGACCGCCAGGCGGGCCTGGCCAAGACCGAGGAGCTGCAGGCAAGACTTGCCGAGGTTCAGGGCCTGATCCAGGCCGCTGAGGCGAAGCAAGGCGAACTGCTGCGGGCACGGCAGGCCCTGCGTGGTTTTCGAGACCGGTATCCGGTCGGCTGGTTTGCCCGTGCCGCCGAGGAACTTGCGGGTGCGCGGCACGACGACGCCGAGCAGTCCGGACGGCTGGGCCGGCTGCGGGAGGACCGGCAGGCCAGGATGGCGGAGCGCAAAGCCCTGGAAGAACTGCGCGGACGGCATGAGCGCGATGTGCGATCCGCGCAGGCGGCGGTCCAGGCGCTCGAGAGCTTTGTGGCGGATTACGTCAAGCCCGCCGCAGGCTGGCGGCGCGAGCTGGCGGCGGCCAAGGACAGGGCCCACGATGCGGCCACGGAGGCCGAGCAGTGGAACTCCATGGCCCAAGAGGCTCAGGAGCGAGCGGAGACCCTGGCTGGGCAGGCGCAGGAGCACGGCGAGGCGGCAAGCCGGTTTGAGGAGGAGATGCGCCGGGTCTCATACCTGGACGGGCCGATCGAGCGGCTTTCCGGGCCGCTGGACCGGTTGCGCACCGGCTATGAGACGCTCAGGGCGCTCTACGAGGAACGCGTCGGCGCCGATGGGCTCGCAGCTTTGGCCGGGCAGGATGAGGAATACGCGCGCGAGCAGCGGCGCCGGCTGGCCCTGACGTTGGCCGAGGACGTCACGGAGGACGTTGTTCATAGCCATCTGGATTCGCTTTCAGACCCCGATGAGATTGACGTCTTGCGCAAGCGTGCTGAAACCGAGGCGGGGTCGCTGCACGGGCGGTGTCTCCGGCTGATTCAGCTAACGCAGGGGGCAAGGCAGGCAATCGGCGAGGCCGAACGCATCTGCGCCGGGATGGGCGTCGGCGGGGAAGTTGACCGCGCCCCCGAGTCGCCTCTACTGGCCGACGGCGAGGCCAATCAGCTCGAGGAGGCGGCGCGGGCGGCTGAAGCAGCCGCACAGGAGTCAGAGACGGCTGCCGGGCAGGCGCGGGAGCGGGTGCGCACAATCCGTGGCCGGGCCGAGGACTTCGGACGGTTTGAAGATAGGCTCAACGGCCTGATTGAGGACTACAGCGACCTGTTTGCGGACCTGCCGCATGGCGAGACCCAAGAGCCAGCCGTTAGCGGTGAGGCCGCCGGGTCGGAGGTCGATGGCGCAGCCCCGGTGTTGGACGAGCTGGCCGTCAGCCGGTTTCTGCTGCGGGCTACCGCGCAACTGCGGCAGGCGCGCGACGAGTGGAACAAGCTCAACGACCGCCGCCACGAGCTCGCCGCCGAGGTGAGGACCGTTGCCGGCGGCAGCAGCGGCGCCGCGCGCCAAGGGGCCCAGTGGATGGACCATATTCTTGCTCACCGTGACCCGGAGTTGGAGGACGCCAGCACAAGGCTTGCTGAGCAGCTCGCGCTGCGACGCAAGACCCTGGACGACCAGCTCGTCGAAATCGATAAGCACCGCGACGTGCTGGCCACCGAGCTGCTGGCCGTCGCCGAGGACGGCTTGCGCCTGCTCAAGCAGGCAAGCTCGCTGTCACGGTTGCCGGAGGACATAGCCGGCATCGGTGGGGCGCAATTCCTGCGGATCAGTACGGATGAACCCGAGCAGGGCGAGGAGCGGCGTGCACGGTTGGCCCAGCTGGTTGATGAACTCGCCCGCGGTGATCGTGAGCTCGACGGGATCCGGCTGGCCCAGGCAGCTGTGCGCCGCCTCGCGCGGCGCATTCAGGTCCGCGTGATGCACCCCGACCCCGCCCTCGAGCGGCACAGCGTGAGCATCCCCGAGATGGCCCGTTTCAGCGGCGGTGAGCAGTTGACCGGAGCTATCCTGCTGTACTGCACCCTGGCCAGCGTGCGGGGCCGGGCCCGTGGCCAGTCCCGCCGGCCGTCAAGTGTGCTGGTGCTGGACAACCCGATCGGGCGGGCCTCGCGCCCGCAGTTCCTGCGGCTGCAGCGCGACGTGGCGCGGGCCATGGGCGTCCAGCTCATCTACACCACGGCGGTCAACGACCATGAGGCCCTCAGCGCCCTCCCTAATATCATCCGGCTACGCAACGATCGCGTCGACCGCAACAGCGGGCGGCGGCTGGTGGAGTACGAGCAGGCCGATGACGGCGACAGGGAATCCGGCGTGCTGCAAGCTGTGCGCATCGGGCGGCGCGAGCCGGCAGTGGGGCGGGCGCGCGCGCAGGATGCCCCAGGTCTGCCTGCCGTCGGCGAGGCAGCGGTCGGCGGCGAAGCCACTGCAGCAGGCTCCGAGCAGGGCAGGGGCGGTGCGGATGAGCGGGATCCAGCGTAGCCCGGGGATCACCGACCACGATTTGACCCGGTTCATTGCGCATCTGCGTCTTGGGCGGGGCACGCGAGTGGACGGCGCCCGGCTGTGGCAGGCCCTGGCTGAGGTGTACCCGCACCGGCCGGCCGGCCCGGCCGAAAGGCAACTGCTCTCGGCTGTGCTCCACGCGGCCGCAGAAGCCGGTGCATTGCGGCTCCCGCCCGCGGCGGGGCGCCGCTGGGACCGGTCGCTAAACCCGCCAGTGCCCACCAGCGTGGACCTGATCGCGGCCAAAGGGCTCGGGAAGGACTCATTTGACCGGCATACCTATCCCTGGCATCAAGCCCTGGCCTGGGTACCTGAGCTGCCCCGGCTGACGGAGCGACAGCTCGGCTTTCTGCGGCGGGTCCACGAAGGACTGGTAAATGGATGGTTCCGGGAGCCCGCTCCGCTGAAGTACCGCTCGCTCCAGCTGACAGGCGACGAGAAGGATCTGGCCGATCTCGTGTCGTCCTCGCTGTTTGGGCCAGGGCGTCTCACCCTCGAAACCCTCAACTGCAGGCCCGAGGTACTGCCGCTGGCCTGGGAACCCGTTGGGGAGGACGGCGGCAGGGCCGTCGTGTTCGAAAACGCGGGACCGTTCGCGGTGGCCCGCAGAGTGCTGACGGAACTGGGGCTGCACGAGCGGCCGTATGACCTGGTGGTATACGGCGGGGGGCGCAGTGTTTTGGCATCGCTTGGGCACCTCCTGACCATCGGACGCCCCATCGAGTCGTTGCACTACGTCGGCGACTTGGACGAGGCCGGGCTGGAGATCGCGGCCGCGGCCAGGGGCGCCGCGCGCGATCTTGGGCTGCCCGAGCTGCGGCCGGCAGAGGAACTGCACCTGGCAATGCTGCGGGCGGCGGCGGAGCTTAGGCATGCTGGAGGTTGGCCGGCGGGGGAGGGCCGGACGGTCGCGGGCGGCAGGGCCGAGGAGCAGGCAACCGGACTGAGCCCGGATGTCAGGCCACAGGTGGTCTCACTCCTGAGCAAAGGAATGCGGATACCCGAAGAGGTCCTGGGGCCGGGGGAGATGAGGAGGGCGTGGAGGGCGGCTGAGGTGCAGAATCTCTAGAGCGTTGCCAGCCCGCGTGATCCCGGACTGGGAGGAGATCTGAGGACGCCCGGTTCAACGCATCACTGGCTGCCATTCGGGCGGATGAACAGGACAGACTCCGGGTGCCTCGCGCCCGACCGGATATGTACGATCCAGCTGCCATACATGGCGAGGTAACCTGAACGACATGAGTTCAGACAGGACGCCGAGAGAGTGACAGCCGCTGCTCAAAACGTGGCAAGTATGCCTTTGCATTGATCCAGCACAAACCGTGCCTTCCGCAGAGCTTCGAGCGCGTCATCTTCGGTGTACAGTTCCTCGGGAGGGATTCCGCTCTCGGGATCTCCATAGAAGCTGAGTTCGCGCTCAGCCCGCAGGGCTCTGGATATGGAAGCGAGCTGCGGGATCGCCTCGGCGAACTGGGGCGCGAATCTTCCCACGTTTAGCCTCAGCAGCGGCCCAACGTCGTGCACCTTTGGCACCTCGACGCCAGCCCAAGCTAGAGCGCCTTTCAGCGCAAGCTCCACGGACTCCTGGCAGCGCCTAACTGACAGGTTCCAATGACCGGCAGCGGATAGGGCCTCGGCTTCCTGCAACACAATCCCTGCTCGCTTGATGCTGTTCTCGGCCGCGCCGCGGTTGGTCATATCTCCACCACGTCCCCGGGCTTGAAGTCCGGCTTCAGATCCCAGTAGCGCAGGTTGCCGACCGTCTTACGCTGGGCGCCCATTTGACGGAGGGCGGCCCCCAAGCGCTCAAGGACGCCGGCGAAGAACCCTCCGCTGTCGTACAGAATCACTCCGTCCTCGATGACCTCAAGGAACAGCCTGTGAGTCTTCCTGGCTTCGCCAACGGCGAAAATGAGCTCCGTGAAGTCGGTGAACACGCCCTCCCGCCAGAAGTCATCAAGCAGCGGCTGCAGGCTGGCACGAACAGGCTCGAGGATGGCACGGCGAGGACCCGCTGCCCTGGGTGCTTCGCGCAGGACGACTATTAGATCGATATCTGAGGTTGGCGTGCATTGCTGTCTCGCCACGGACCCGAATAGGACAACCGAGACGAGTTGGTCACCCAGCACAGCCTCCGCTGACTGTGCGTATCGTCTCGCCAAGTCAAGAAGCCTGCCGTTGAGCTCGCTCATGTCTTGTCCCCCGCCGTCACCATTAGAGCCATTATAGCATCTCACCGCGAGCCCCCGCGCCGCCCTTCATGTCGTCGACCCCTCCGGGCCGAGCCTTATTCCGGGACCCTCCGGGCCGCCTTGGCCTCTTTGAGGCGCAGACGGTCCTCGATCGATATCACGCTCTCGGGCCGATCTCGGCCAAAACGCTCAAGG
>JAUYEG010000077.1 GCA_030691505.1 Bacillota bacterium
AGACGCCAAAGGGTCCAACCCAGAGGACATAGCCGACCAGTTTGTACATTGCCTCGGCCACTCCCTCAAGAAAATTTCTCACAGGATCAGCCACTTTTCCCGCTGCAGCAATGGACATTCCGAAGACTATAGCAAAGAAGATAATGGGAAGGACATCCCCGTCGGCCAGAGATTTAATGGGATTGGTTGGAACAATAGCGAGCCCCACATCGATCAAAGCAGGCGGAGTCTTTATGGCGACCGCTTTTAATTCGCCTACAGGAAACCCAGCGCCCACACCGCTTATGGCGGCAATAATCAGGGCGACTATCATTGCAACGATGCCCGTGAAGTAATAGAAGAAAAAGCTTTTTCCAATCATCTTGCCCAGTTTTTCTCCGGTAAATGTTGAAACGCCCACGGTCAAGCTGGCAAAGACCAATGGGACAACCAGCATCTTTAAGAGATTAATGAAGAAAGTTCCGATGGGCTTGATGACGACGATGGGCTTGCCAACGATAGCCCCGATAATAATACCTGCCGCAAATCCGATAAGAATCCATCCTAACACGCCTATCTTTTTCATGGCTCCCTCCCTGAAAGTGAAAGTAAATAATGTATTCTTAACCTTCGCCTGTACGCTTGCTTTCGATATGCAGAGGTGATCCAAATTCTGATAAATTTACGGATAAATCTCTCTAAATTTTGTGACCCCGGCTGTCCTTCCAATTCCGAACAGAGAGCCGCCGTTTTCATGTTCACCCTTTTCGGAATAGCTGACGACGGTCGTGCAGACTACATCTCCGGTCACATTTAGACAAGTGCGCCCCATGTTGTCAAGAAGAATCACGTCTATGCCGGCGATGAGACCAAGTCCCTCCAACGGAAGCCCCACCCCCTGAAGCACCATGGCCAGCATGATCAGGCCTGCGCCAGGTACGCCCGCTGTGCCTATCGATCCGAGAGTTGCCGGCAATATGATCATCATATATTGAGGAAACCCTAAAGGGATCCCGTACAGGGTTGCAATGAAGAGGCCGCTACCCCTTGATAAATTGCCGTTCCGTCCATGTTTATGGTTGC
>JAUYEG010000162.1 GCA_030691505.1 Bacillota bacterium
TGCGGGCGAGCTGCTTCTCGAGCGCCGACAGGCCGCGGTCCAGAAAGGCCTCCTCCGCATCGCATACCAGCACGCTGAGCCCGGCCTGGGCGGCGACCTGGGCGATACCCCGGCCCATCTGGCCGGCGCCGACGACCATCACAGTTGAAGTGGTCACGCGCTCCGCCCCCTTTGGCTAGACGGCCCGATATCCTGCGCCTGGCCTCCCTGAGTGGCCACCTCCGCCGGCTCGCGGCGATAACGTTCGATCACATTGAGGGCCGCCTTGGGTGTCAGGCGACCGTAAGTCGTCCCGTCGACCACCATCGCCGGGGCCAGACCGCACGCGCCGAGGCACGCCACTTTTTCCAAAGTGAAAAGGCGGTCCTCGGTGGTCCCGCCAACCGCGACCCCGAGGGACTCAGCCAGTTGCTCCGCGATGCGCTCGCCTCCGCGCACATGGCAGGCCGTACCAAGGCACACTCGCACGATGTGCCTGCCACGTGGCTTGAGATGAAACTGCGCGTAGAACGTAGCCACACCATAGATTCGCGCGGCCGGAAGACGCAACCTCTCAGCGATGGCAGCGATCACGGGCCGGGGAAGGTACCCGTAAGCATCCTGCGCCTGCTGCAGAACCGGAATCAACGCTCCGGGCTGCCCTTCGTAGTGCGACAGGATTTCGTCCAAAGCCGTGCGCTCAAAAGAGCGTTCCTCGCTCACCGGCCCTCACCTCCATGAGTGTGCCCCGCGTTGACCGCAATGGCGGGCCCCGGTGGGGCGAGCGGCTCGAGCCGCACGGCGCACACCTTGAGCTCGGGGATCTTGGCGATTGGGTCAAGGGCTGCATTTGTGAGGATGTTCGCCGCCCCCTCGGCAAAGTGGAACGGCATGAAGGTCACGCCGCGCCGCAGTGTGCGCAGGACGCGCGCAGCCGTGACGATGCTGCCACGCCGCGAGACAACCCGCACCTTCAGGCCGTCGGCAAGGCCCATCTCCGCGGCATCCTGGTCGTTGACCTCGATGAACCCCTCAGGAACCGTCGCATGCAGCCCTGCCGCCCGCCTGGTCATCGTGCCGGTGTGGAAATGATACAGGATACGTCCGGTGGTCAGTATGACCGGATACTCGCCGTCCGTCTGTTCCGCTGCGGGCCGGTAGTGGATGGCCGCGAACTGCCCGCGCCCGCGGCTAAACCGCTCCCCGTGCAGAAACGGCGTGCCGGGATGGTTACGGTCCGTGCACGGCCACTGCAGGCCCTCCCCGGAAGCAAGGCGCTCATGGCTGATGCCGCCGTAGATCGGCGTCAGGCCCGCGATTTCGTCCATGATCTCTGCCGGTGAGCTGTAGCTCAGGGGGTGTCCCAGCCGCCCGAGCAGATCGCTGATGATGCGCCAGTCCGCCCGGCTTTCTCCCGGCGGCCGCACGGCCTGCCTGATGAGCTGGACGCGCCGCTCGGTGTTCGTGAAGGTTCCGTCTTTCTCGGCATAGGCCGCCGCCGGTAATACGACGTCAGCCAGCAAGGCTGTTTCGGTGAGGAAAATGTCCTGTACAACCAGGAAATCCAGGCTCTCAAGGGCTTCCCGAACGTGGTTCAGGTCGGGATCACTGACCATGGGGTTCTCGCCCATGATGTACATCGCCCTAATCTTACCGTCCGCCGCGGCGTTCACCATCTCGGTCAACGTCAGGCCGGGGCGGGTGCTGAGCTCGACGCCCCACGCTTTCTCGAACTTGCCCCGGTGGGCAGCATCGGCGACAAGCTGGTACCCGGGCAGGTTGCCGGGCAGGCAGGCCATGTCGCAGGCGCCCTGGACGTTGCTTTGCCCGCGGAGCGGGTTGACGCCGGTGGCGTAACGGCCGACGTTGCCGGTCATCATGGCCAGGTTGGCTATGCTGCGAACGTTGTCCACGCCGGTCGTATGCTGGGTTATGCCCATCGAATAGAGGATGGCCCCGCGCCCGGCTGTGGCGAAGGCGCGTGCGGCTGCGACGATCTTATCCGCAGGCACTCCGGTGATCTGCTCCGTGCGCTGCGGCGAGTACTCCTTGGCGACAAGCGCAGCTGCCTCGGCATAGCCCTCTGTGCGTTGGGCGATAAACTCCCGGTCGTCAAGCTCCTCGGTGACGATGACGTGCATCATCGCGTTGAGCAGGGCAACATCCGTGCCGGGGATATGCTGCAGGTGGATGTCGGCCCGCCGGGCCATCTCGGTCTCGCGCGGGTCGGCCACAATCAGCGTCGCCCCCGCCTGGCGGCCGCGTTCCACGACCGCTCCGATGACGGGATGGGTCTCGGTGGTGTTGGACCCAATGATGAAGATGGCCTCGCTGTGCTCAAACTCCCAGTTGGAGTTGGTCATGGCCCCGCTCCCGAATGATGCGGCAAGCCCCGCGACGGTCGAGGCATGACAGAGACGCGCGCAGTGATCAACGTTGTTGGTCCCGATCGCCGCCCGCATCATCCTCTGGAACAGGTAGTTTTCTTCGTTGGTGCACTTTGCTGAGGCCAGGCCGCCGATGGCGTCCGGACCGCCCTTGCCCTTGATCTCCTCGAGACGCGCCGCCACCAGATCGAGCGCCTCGTCCCAGCCGGCGCGCCGGAAAGTGCCGTCCTCCCCACGGATGAGGGGGGTGGTCAGCCGGTCCGGGCTGTGCAGCCAATCATGGCCGAAGTGCCCCTTGACGCATACGAGGCCGCGGTTGGCCGGCCCGGGCGCCGCCGACGCACCGATCACCCGTCCCTCGCGAACGTGCAGGTCAATCGAGCAACCCACACCGCAGTAGGTGCAGATCGTCCGCACCTTTTCGTACTGGAACACCCGCCCCTTGCCCCGGGACGCCTTGGGGTGCAGGGCGCCCGTCGGACATATCGTGAGGCAGTTGCCGCAGAAGACGCAGGGCGATTCCTGAAGCGGCACATCGAAAGCCGTAGTCACTTTGGTGCTGGCGCCGCGGGATACAAAATCCACCGCTCCATAGCCCATGACCTCGTGGCACATGCGCACGCAGCGTCCGCACAGAATGCACTTCTCGAGGTCGCGTATGAAAAAAGGATTGGAGTCGTCGAGCATTGCCTCGCCAGGGGCACGTTCCTTGCGTGACTGCCCGGCAACGTCGCGGCCCGTCACCCCGTACTCATAGGCGTAATCCTGCAGCCGGCAGTCGCCGGTTTTCTCGCAAGTGAGGCAATCAAGCGGATGTTCGGTCAGCAGCAGCTCCAGCACGGTACGCCGCGCCTCGACCACCTGGTCCGTGCGGGTCCGCACGACCATCCCGTCGGACGCAGGTGTGCTGCACGCCGTCAGCAGGCCCCGGGCGCCCTCCACCTCAACCAGGCACATCCGGCACGCACCGCTCGGCCTGAGCATGGGGGCATGGCATAGAGTCGGGATGCTGACTCCCGCCGCCTCGGCCGCCGCAAGTATGGTCTCCCCAGCCGGCACCACGACGTCGTGCCCGTCAACACGCAGCCTGATTTGATCGGCCACTAGCTAGCCACCTCCCCAACCTTTGCCGCCTTCCCCCGGATGATGGCGTCAAACCTGCACGTCTCAAGACACGCGCCGCACCTGATACAGACGGCCGGGTCGATGTGGTGCACTTCCTTGACCTTGCCGGTGATCGCCGACACAGGACATACCTTGATGCAGCGGGTACAACCCTTGCACTTCTCGGGGACCACAACGAAGTCGACCAGCGCGGTGCAGGCCCCGGCCGGGCAGGTCTTGTCCCGCACGTGCGCCTCATACTCCTCGCGGAAATACCGTATCGCGGTCAGCACCGGATTG
This sequence comes from Bacillota bacterium, assembly GCA_030691505.1. Classification (GTDB taxonomy): domain Bacteria; phylum Bacillota; class Sulfobacillia; order JAUYEG01; family JAUYEG01; genus JAUYEG01. The sequence goes on from JAUYEG010000162.1 coordinate 3,771, forward strand.
GGCGCTGTCTGCCCAAGGCCGCACAGCGAGAAGGCCTTGACCTTTGTACCCAGTTCAACAAGCCAGTCGATGTCCCCGAGCGTACCCTCGCCAGCGCAAATGCGCTCCAGCGTCTCGAGCATCAATTTGGTGCCGACGCGGCACGGCGGACACTTGCCGCATGACTCGCTCTGGACGAAATCCATGAAGAACCTGGCCAGATCGACCATGCAGGTGTTTTCGTCGAGCACCACGAGGCCGCCGGAGCCCATCATGGCGCCGGCCTTGATCAGCGAGTCGTAGTCCACGGGTGTATCGAGCAGGCTCTCGGGGATGCAGCCGCCTGACGGGCCGCCGATCTGAACCGCCTTGAACGCCTTGCCGTCCTTGATGCCGCCCCCGATATCGAAGATGATCTCGCGCATCGTGATGCCCATCGGCACCTCGGCAAGGCCCGTATTATTGATCTTGCCCGTAAGCGCGAATACCTTGGTGCCTTTGCTGCGGGGCGTACCGATCTTGGCGTACTCGTCGCCGCCCTGGCGCATGATGAGCGGGATATTCGCGAACGTCTCCACGTTGTTAAGGCACGTCGGCTTGCCCCAAAGCCCGGCGTTGGCGGGGAACGGCGGGCGCGGGCGCGGCATGCCCCGCTCGCCCATGATCGAGGCAAGGAGCGCAGTTTCCTCGCCACAGACAAATGCCCCAGCGCCCTCCTTGATCTTGAGCGTAAACGAAAAACCGCTGCCGAGGATATTGCGGCCCAGGTACCCATATTGAACGGCCTGGTCGATCGCAACGCGCAGCCGCTTGATGGCAAGCGGGTACTCGGCACGGACGTATACGTATCCCTCATCCGCCCCGATAGCGTAGCCCGCGACGAGCATCCCCTCGACCACGGCGTGCGGGTCACCCTCCAGCACGCTGCGGTCCATGAAGGCCCCCGGGTCACCCTCGTCCGCGTTGCACACGATGTACTTCTTATCGCCCTTGGCCTTGAAGGTGAACTCCCATTTCAGCCCGGTGGGGAAGCCCGCGCCGCCCCGGCCGCGGAGTCCCGACCTCTTGACCTCGTCGATCACGGCCATCCTGTCCATCGCCAGGCCCTTGCGGAGGCCCGCGTAGCCTTGCCGTGCGACGTATTCCTGGATGTTTTCCGGATCAATCACGCCGCAGTTGCGCAGCACATTGCGCATTTGTTTGGCGTAAAAGCCGATCTTCATGTGATCGGAGACGGACTTGCCGGTGACTGGATCCCTGTACAGCAGACGCTCCACGATCCGTCCGCCAATCAGGTACTCCTCCACCAGCTCCGGGATATCACCGGCCTGTACACGGCAGTACAGGATATCCTCGGGGTGGACGATGACGAGAGGACCCTGCTCGCAGAAACCGTGGCACCCAGACGTCACGACTTCGAACTGGTCGGCGATATTACGCTTTGTCAGCTCGCGCACCAATGCGTCTCTGACCTCCAGGGAGCCGGATGAAACGCATCCGGTCCCCGCACAGAGCACGATACGTCTGTTTGCCATCACGTGGCCCTCCTCTTGTGCCGCCTGTCCGGCCTTGGTGCAGCGTTTTGGAGTGAGCATTCAGTCAGGCGATTAGCAGGCACGACAGCTCAACTCGATGGGATTTCACGCTTGGTGGGCTAGTGTCCTTCCTCTGTTCGTCAAACGTTGCTTGCCTGCGCGAAATGCACAATCAACAAATCTCCCCGCTGCCGTAGCGCTTGACTATCGGTCTGAAGGGACGTCGACACGGCACGCCGAAGCAACGCAGGGTGCAGCTGGCGAATTCGGGGGGTGAGCAATTATGAGCGAAGATCCGGAAAGGACGATGGTTTTCCCGGCCGCGACCAGGCGCGTACTCGAGGCGAGGGAGATTCTGGGCAAGGTGTTTG
>JAUYEG010000065.1 GCA_030691505.1 Bacillota bacterium
CGGCGGATCAGGCCCGCCTGGAGCATCAGGCGGTGGCTGGGCGTTTCAGCCTCGGCCGGCGCCTCGCGCAGCGTCGGCGCGTACAATCTGGACATCCTCATGCGCAATCCCCTCCGGACCCATAACTTGCAGGCGAAATAAGAAAACCACCGCCCAAGGACGGTGGTCCGTGGTACCACCCTGGTTTGGCCGCGGTTGCTGGCGGTGATGCCGTGACGCAGGCCCCGCCCCCGCACGCAGCCCTCTGCCCACCCGCGCATGGGCGGGCGGTGGCCAGGTACCGGCCGGCCGGCCGTTCGCCTCGTCGGCGACCGCTCGCCAGTGGGTTTCGACGGATCTGCCGGCGCGGAGTCTTTCAGCCCCGAACCCCGCTCTCTGTGACCAGTGCCCGTCTACTCGTCTGGTTCATCGCGTCAAGTTTATGCCGTTACGTGTCGTTCCCATTGTAGCCACTGGGACGGACGCGGGCAAGCAAGCCCGGTGGCGCACCCGGTAAGGCAAGGGCCGTGTGGGCTCGCGCTTGGCGATAGGTTCTTCCGAGGAGCGCGCCCGTCTGTGACGAAAACAGGCCGCGGAGGTGCACTGGGATGGGCATTGAGGTGGGCGCACAACGACGCCCGCGACTGGACGTCTACGCGTACGAGAAAGGGTGACGAGGGATGCACGATGACATGCGTGAGATGTATGGGTGGGTCAAGGCAACACGTCGCGGTCTTCTGGACTACTGCTCTTCCCTGCCCGCAGAGGTCCTGACGGAGAGGCGCGAGGACTTCGGGCTCGGGAGCATGCGTGGCGCCCTGGTTCACATCGCCGACTGCTACCGGTCCTGGTTGGCCAAGACTGTTTTTGGCCGGGATGTGCCACGGTTTGACCCACGGGGTTTTGACAATGTGGCCAGCATCACCAAGCTCTTCGGGGAGACCGTGGATCCGCTGGTGGATGAGTTCCTGACTGCGTACGGCGGGGACCGCCTCGCCGCTCCGCTGGAGCTTCACGTCCCCTGGGAGGCCGAGGGGCCGTTTGTCGTGAGCCCTCTGTGGCTCATGACTCATGTCATCACGCATGAGTTTCATCACAAGGGCCAGGTGGTTTCGCTGGGCCGGATGCTGGGGTATCCCCCGCCGGAGACCGATTTGGCGGGGCCGGGAACGACTTAGCGCGTGGCGAGCAAGCCGGACGGCGTACGGGTGTACCAGTGTGCATCATCCGAAAAGACCGTGTCCCGTACTACAGGAACACCCCACCCAAACCTCGAACAGCAGGCAATCAAGGTTGAGCCTGGAGGTGCCCACAGAGGATGTTTGACCTGGTCATTACCGGGGGACGGGTGCTGGACGGAAGCGGCAACCCGTGGTATTGGGCGGACGTCGGCGTCAAGGACGGCCGCATCGCCGCGATTGCTCGGGTACAGCCCGGGGCGTCGAGCCCGCTGGCCGGCAAGGCGCCGGTTGCGGTGGACGCGCGGGGTAAGGTCGTTACGCCGGGTTTCATCGATACGCACTCGCACTCGGACCTGCCGCTTTTGGTCAATCCAACAGCCGACAGCAAGATTGCCCAGGGAATAACAACCGAGGTCATCGGCCAATGCGGCTCGACGCTGGCGCCGCTCACGGACAAATCGTTGGCCCTGTATAGGGGCGCGATGCGCGGGCCGCTGGCCGACGCGGTGGACTGGAGCTGGCGTAGTTTCGGCCAGTACCTCGACCGTATGGAGAAACAGGGCACGTCCGTCAACGTGGCGGGCCTGGTCGGGCACGGGCCGGTGCGTGTGGCCGGGATGGGTTTCGACCAGCGGCCGCCCACCGCGGACGAGCTCAGGGTGATGTGCGGCCTGGTGCGCGGGTCGGTTGAGGAGGGCGCGTTTGGTTTCAGCACCGGGTTGATCTACACCCCCTGCTCGTACTCGGAGCTGCCCGAACTCGTGGCCCTGGCCAGGGCCGCCGCAAAGGTCGGGGGCATCTACTTCACACACATGCGCAGCGAGGGCGAGGGGCTTTTGGCAGCCGTGGCCGAATCGCTGGCCGTTGGGCGGCAGGGCGGGCTCCCGGTGCACATCGCCCACCTCAAGGCGTCGGGCGTGTCGCAGGGCAAGGGCCCGGAGCTCATCGCGGCGCTGGAGGCCGCGCGCGCGGAGGGCATCGACGTGACGGCCGACCAGTACCCCTATACCGCCGGAAGCACGGGGCTGGCCGCGATGCTCCCGCCGTGGGCGCACGAGGGCGGCCGCGAGAAGATGGTTGCCCGCCTCAAGGACCCGGCCGAGCGGGCGCGCATCCGCAAGGACATGGGTGGCAGCCTGCCGGGCTGGGACAACGATTTCCGGGCCGTGCCGTGGACCCACGTTCTTATCTCCGGATGCAGCGATACCCGGTACCAGGGGCGCAGGATGCAGGAAATCGCCGACGACCAGGGCCAGGACCCCTATACCGCGTTGTTTGACCTGCTCGCCGACGTCGATCCGGGAACCGGGATGATCGTTTTCATGATGCGCGAGGATGACGTCAAACTGATGATGACGCACGATCTGGTCTGCGTGGGCACGGACGGCAGCGCCATCAGGCCCGACGGCCCGCTCGGCCAGGGCAAGCCGCATCCCCGCGCCTACGGAACGTTCCCGCGCGTCCTGGGGCACTACGTCCGTGAGCAACGCGTTCTGACGCTCCAGCAGGCGGTGCGCAAGATGACCTCCGCCGGGGCCAACCGGCTTGGGATCACTGACCGCGGGCAGATCCGCGAGGGCTGGTGGGCCGACATGGTGGTTCTTAACCCCGACACGGTCATCGACCGCGCCACATACGAGAATCCGCATCAGTTCCCGGACGGCATCGACCATGTGCTGGTCAACGGGCAGGTCGTGATTTCGGAAGGAAAGCACACCGGCAAGCTCGCCGGGAAGGTCCTGAGGCACAGGCGCTAGACCAGGTCGGAGGAGGAAACCTCATGGCGCTCAAATACACCGGCCATCCCATCGCGGTGCTGGGCGGGGGCAACGGCGGCCACTGCATGGCCGCGGACCTCACGCTCGCCGGCCAGGCCGTGCATTGGTGCGAGTTGCCCGAGCTGGCTGGGGGCAAATTCGCCCCCGTGCTGGAGAAGGGTACGGTTTCCCTGACAGGCATCGGACGGACGGGCACAGTCCGGCCCGCCCTGATCACCACGGACATGGCCACGGCCCTCGAGGGCTCAAAGCTCATCAACCTGGCCATCCCGGCTTTCGGACACGGGCGTTTCTATGCTGAAATGATCCCGCACCTGCAGGACGGCCAGGTTGTCGTCGTCTGGGCGGGCGATTTCGGGGCCATCGAGCTGTACACACGGCTGCGGCGCGATCGCCCCGGGCTCAAGGTTGACGTCGTCGAGGCCAACACCCTGCCGTACGGGACGCGGCTGACGGGGCCGGCGGAAGTGGAGCTCATCCTGTCCGCGCCGCTCGTGACGGCGGCGGCGGTGCCTGCCGCCCGCAACGCCGAGGTCCTGCCGGGCATCAGCGAGCTGTGGCCCTGCGTGAGGGCGACGCAGAACGCCCTATCGGCGGCCTTCAGCAACCCCAACCCCATCGTCCACCCGCCGGGATCGCTGCTCAACGTGGGGCGCATCCAGTACAGCGAGGGCGATTTCTACATGTACGGCGAGGGGATCACGGAGGCCGTGGCGCGCGTGATCCGCGACGTGTATGACGAAATGGCCGGCATCGCCGCCCTCTACGGGAGCGAGGTCCTGCAGTACGAGGACAGGGATTTCCGTACGACGGTGAGCATCATGGGCGTGGCCTTCCAGGCGCCGTTTGACACGGTTGGTGAGATCGCGCGGATCATCGGGCCCAAGACCATCTACGACCGGTACATCACCGAGGACCTGCCCATGGGCCTGGTGCCGGCGGCCCAGCTGGCGCGGTTGGCCGGAAAGCCCGCGCACCTGGTGGAGGCCATCATCTACCTGGGGTCGTCGGTCTGCGGGATGGACTTCTGGAAGGAAGGCCGGACCCTGGAGAAGCTCGGGCTGGCCGGAATGACGGTGGAGGACATTGTGAACCTGGTGAGCGGGTAGGCCTCAGTCTGGCTGGGACTCCGCCCGTCGTAAACGTAGCAGGAGGGAGGCCTTGCGCCTTCCTCTTTGCGTTCGCGGCATCACGGTTTGCCCGTGTCGAGCGATACCGTGGCGCGTAGCCAGGAAAACACCCATTGTGGAACCAACTACCAAGAAAGGTGACAACCGATCTTTCCTACGCGAGTTCTTGGGGGTAATTGCGGGGTGACTGGCCCGATGCTGCCTACAGGGGATTTTTGGTTTGACGAGATAGGCTATTGGACCGAGATCAAGCTTGACATAATCCGAGACTACGCCAAGGCTTATTCCGTCATCCTAACAAAGAGACGGTTCTGGCATGCCTACATTGACGCTTTCGCTGGACCTGGGGTGCACCTCGCGGAGAGCAGCAAGCAGTTCGTACCCGGGAGCCCTCTGAACGCGCTCGCGGTTGATCCGCCGTTTGACCAGTACTACCTCATCGACCTCGACGGTGATAAGGTAGAGCACCTCCGCTCGCTTCCGGAGGTACACCGCCGCCATGAAGTGCAAGTTATCCACGGTGACTGCAACCGTGTGCTTGTCGAGCGGGTTTTCCCCAATATCCCGTATGCGGGTTACCGTAGAGCTCTTTGTGTGCTGGACCCCTACGGACTAGATCTGAGGTGGGAAGTGATGGCATGTGCTGGCGAAATGCGGTCCATCGAGCTGTTCGTCAACTTCCCAATCATGGACATGAACCGTAACGCCCTGTGGCGGAAGCCCGATCTGGTATCTCCCGAGGGGTGTGCTAGCCAGAGGCCGGTGGCTGCAGACATAGTCGAGGATATCTTCGCCAAATACCGAACCAAGAGAGGTTAACATGGCCCTGTCAACGATAGAGTGGACGGAAGCAAGCTGGAACCCGGTCACCGGTTGTACAAAGATCAGCCCGGGCTGTGCTCACTGCTATGCAGAGAGGATGGCTGCTCGACTGAAAGGTATGGGGCAACCCAACTACCAGCACGGCTTTAGAGTGACACTTCAGCCCCAGACGCTCGGGATGCCGCTCCTTTGGAGGAAACCGCGTACCGTGTTCGTCAACTCCATGAGCGATGTCTTCCATGAAGATGTGCCATTCGATTTCGTCCACGGCATTTTCGAGACAATGGAGAAGGCTTCGTGGCACACCTTCCAACTCCTGACCAAGCGGCCGGAGCGCCTCCTGGAGTTCGCCAGGGAGGCAAACTGGCCCGACAACGTGTGGGCGGGTGTGAGTGTCGAGAACAGAGCCTATCTGCCCCGCCTGGACCATCTTCGCGAGGTGCCCGCGGCAGTCAGATTCGTGTCATTCGAACCCCTGCTGGGGTCGCTCGGGGAGATTAACCTCTCAGGCATCGACTGGGTGATCGTAGGCGGTGAGTCGGGCCCGGGAGCAAGGCCCATGGAGAGATCGTGGGTGGTGGAGATAAGAGACCAATGCCGTGCGTGCGGGGTACCGTTCTTCTTCAAACAATGGGGCGGGGCGAGGAAAAGAGCCTCTGGACGCCTATTGGATGGACGTACCTGGGACCAAATGCCCCCCGAGCTTGCGGGTAGACCGCGATTGAGCGAGTGGCGGGCTAAGTAGATGCCGATGCTGCTGAGCATCCAACGCAGGTAACCTGATGCCTCATCGCCAAAGAACTCCTTGGTGATGCCAATGTCCACTAACAGAGTTGCGATCTTCTTCGCCTCCCCCCTTGAGGCCGAGCTCATTGAGCGCGTCCGGGCCGTCAGCCCGCGACTCGAGCTTTTCGTCGCCCCCGACCTGTGGCCCAAACTCCGCTATGTCGCCGACCATACCGGCGAGCCGCCGGTGCGGACCCCGGAGGGCGAGGCGCGCTGGCTGGCGATGCTGGCCCGGGCGGAGGTGTGCTTCGATTTCGACCGCTCGCACCTTGCCGACACGGTGAGGCTGGCCCCCCGGCTGCGTTGGATCCAGTCGACCAGCGCCGGCATCATTCACTACATGGAGGCCAGCGGCGTCGACAAGGCCGGGATTACGGTCACCACCGCCAGCGGCGTCCACGCCGTGCCGTTGGCTGAGTGGGTCACTTTCGCCGTGCTGTGGCACGAGAAGATGGGGCCGCTGATCGCCCGGCTAAAGGCGGACCGCCAATGGGAGCGGTTCTGCGGCGGCGAGGCGCTCGGCAGGACCGCCTGCGTTGTCGGATACGGGCGCGTGGGCAGCGAGGTCGGCAGGCACCTGGAGGCCATCGGGGTGCGGGTTTACGGCGTCGACAGTCTGGGCCTCGTCAGGAAGCCGACGGCGAGCATCCCAGCGGATGAATCGGTGACAGCCGTCCGGTCGACGCGCCCGGTACCAAAAGACCTGGATATCGAGGCTGTGGACCAGGCCTTAGGGCAGATCCTGCCGCTCTCCGACTACCTGGTTATCGCCACGCCCGGCACGGAAGACACCGTTCGGCTGATAGACCGCCGGCGGCTGGAGCTGATGCCGCCGTCGGGGTTTGTCGTCAACATTGGACGCGGTTCTGTGATCGAGGAGCAGGCCCTGATAGAGATGCTCGCCTCCGGGCGTCTGGCCGGCGCCGCACTCGACGTATTTGAACGCGAACCCCTGCCCGCCGACAGCCCGCTGTGGGCGATGCCCAACGTGCTCATCAACCCGCATTCGGCGAGCACATCGTGGAAAGAGAACTCGCGCATCACGGATATCTTCTGCTACAACCTGAGGCGCTACCTGGCCGGAGAGCCGCTAGTCAACGTGTATGATCCTCTGCGGGGGTATTGAACGAACGGAGCGATTATGGGCATTGGTGGCGACCGGGCCGGGAGCCTCCAATGGGCAAGGGTGGGATGAGTGTGCTGTCTATCGAGACCGCCATGACCCGTCATGGGGATACACAGGAGAGCGACTACGTCCGGCAGAGACTCTATGCGCTCGACGGCGAGAACACGTCAGGCGCGCTTGAGCACGTCAACCTTTACCTGCGCGACGCGGACGGCACCCTCTGCGGCGGGTTGCTGGGCCAGCAGTACTGGAACTGCATGTTCATAGACATCCTGTGGATCGAGCCCCGTTTCCGCGGGATGGGGTACGGCCGGCGGCTCATGAGCGAGATCGAGGCCATCGCCCGTGCCAGGGGACTGGATTTACTCCACCTGGATGCGCAGGGGCTTGAGGTGCCGGGTTTCTACACGAAACTGGGGTTTGAGATGTTCGGCGTACTGGACGATACGCCAAGGGGGTACCAGCGGTACTTCATGGTCAAGCGGCTGACGAAACCGGATCCTTCCTGCTCCAGGCGGCCTGCCGGGTCCTAGCCCATCGGCGAGTTGTGTTCCTGCCTACCTCAGCCCTGGATCGGCATGGAAGGAGCGCTACCTCGCCTGAGAGCCGCTGGTCGGCGTGTTCAGCCTGGAGCGGGGCTACTAACGCGGTGGTCTAACTGGCTGAGGAAACTGGCCGCTATAGTCCGGATACGCGGCTAACAACAGCTGCGGCTGGAGGACAGCCGTGCCCTCTCAGGGCCCAGGGGCATAATCCCTCCTCGTCAACATGGCAGGTGTTGCCATATGACCAAGCCGAACCACTTATCATGTCCGTCACCGAGGCGAGCGCGGGGGCATGCCGATGGACGGAGGAGGTGGAGGTCCGTCAATGGATCAGGAACCCAACAGTGGCGGCAGAAGTGCGGCAGTGCGGCATCTGGTGGCGGCCATCGCCCTGGTCCCGCTGTTTGTTCTCGTCCTCGGCCTCACCAGGGGCGTGCTGCCAGATGGCGCCGTCACTCGCTGGTGCGTCCGCCTGCTGGTGTTGGCGGGTCCGGCACTGATCGCCCCGGCGTCGGGATGGTTGACCTGGACTGAGGCCGGCCTCTATCTGCGTCCCCGAAAAGGGGTGGCAGAGGTCCTCGGCCTTGTCCTCGCGGCGGCTGCCGCCTCTTGCATCCTGATGCTCTCCGGGCAATGGTTCGCCTCGGCCCTGTCCGAACGGGCCGTGTCCGGGGTCAGGTTCGGAATCGCGTGGCCTGTCGTGCTGTCCGCGATTCCGGGCTCGGTGAGCGAGGAACTGCTGTTCCGGGGAACCCTCCAGGGATTAGCCAACAAGATTACGACGGGAAGGGTCAAGGCCGGTGGCCTGGAGTTCAGACGCGGCACTCTTGCGGTCGCCCTTGGCTTCGGGCTCGTTCACCTCATCGGCGGCGGAGGCGCACCCGGGTGGACAACCCTCCCCCAATGGCGGATCACGCAGACGCTGTTTGGAACACTCCATGGGGTCGTTTTCGGATATGTTCGTGACGAGAGCGGTCCGGTGTGGATCCCGGCAGCGCTCCACGTGATGGTCAACGCCTACCTGATCACGCTGGTGGTTGCGTAGGAGGTAGGTGCTGTGGCTGCAATGCTAGCAGAGGACGGAAGATCGCCAGCCTCAACACTGTATGGCTATCTGTTTATGTCCAGGAACTGAAGCACGTGGCCCGCGAAAGCCCGGAAGTCGTCGAGGCGATTCTCCAGGGCGCCGTGTACCTCCCGCAGATCAACGTCCAGGTACCGGTGTACTAGGATGTTCCGGAAGCCCGCCATCGGCGATATCCGCGACGCGAACTCAGGAGATAGTACACGTCTCTTTCCGAGTTCGAGTAGGAGGCTTGCGTAGTCGTCTGGCACAGGCCCCCCGATTGAGGCAAGGATATGCGCCGAAACATCCAGCACGTTCTGGATGCATCTTTCCAGGCCTTTCTCCACTGCCCAGTGGATCCTGGGGTCTGCAGCGAACAGGTCAAACGGGGTTGACCGGAACGTCTCCAAGATCCGCAGTGACACGGATATATCTTCAAGATGCTTGGAAACCCGATCGACATCCAGTCCCGGCATCACGATCAATCACCACCTCAACGATCCACTAGCCTGGCGCTTGACGCGAGTCGAGCACGGTCCTAAACGGCACCGCTCGTCCGTAAGTACCGTTCTCGACGCTCCGCCGCGTGTATTCCATCGCCAGCCTTCGGAGAGGCGCGGTGTCGACATACCGCCGCAGCGTATCCACGGTGAATCCAACCCGGGCCGTCTCGTCTCGTGAGAAGATGAGGACCCCATCCCGCAGAACCCTATGCCGAAGAACCGCTGGCGCCTGGTTGAGGATCACGAGGTCCACATCGTTTCTGCTCAAACACGCTAGAAGCTCCGTCAAGAGCATCGAGCGGAACGGTCCGAGATCCGTCTGGGCCATCTCCGGGGTGAGGAAGACTGCGATATCCACATCACTATCCAGCCGCGCCTCCGCCCGGGCGGTGGAGCCAAAGACGTAGGCGAAGACGACCTCAGGTCGCCCTGCGATACAGGGAAGGATCCTGACCAGGATCTCATCAACGTTCACGCGGGCTCCGTTCCATGTGAGATCCTCCTTTGTGGTCAACTATAGCCGTTCCCGTCAGGCCAAGCAATGCAAGATCCACCTGCGCGTTTGCGCCCTGTACCACCGCCTGACCAGGATGCTCCAGGGCCCAGCGAATCAGGTGGCGATAGTCAAGCGTTGTCGGGACGCCAGGCACTCAGGTCCGCGCCTCGCGCCGCCGCGGCGCTTATGGCTCGGCGCCCAGGCTCATCCCCACCGCCCTGCCCCGCTCGAAGCGGAAGACCTCCCGCACCCCCGCCGCCTTAAGCTCCTCAGTCCACCGCTCGAACTCGAACCCGATCCGGTCCGGGCTGTGGGCATCCGAGCCAATGACGATGCGCAGGCCCATCTCCACCGCCGCCTGCAAGGTTTCGGGGGACAGGTAGGGCCTCCCCCAGCTCAAGCTCCCGGAGGTGTTGTACTCCAAGGCTACGTTACACCGGTGAAACGCCGCCAGGGTCAGCTGCAATTCCTCACGGTAGAGATCCATGTGGCAAGCGAACGGCGGACCCGCCGGTGCCCGCCGGTCGAACTTACGCAGGGCCTCGAGATGGCTAGCCGTCCCGAACAGCCCTGTCGCAGCATAGGTCCGGATGTCCCCAAAATGCGAGCGCAGAAACGGCGCCGGTCCGCCGGCGGCCGCCAGCGCGTCGTTAAGGCCTCCATAGGTCATGTCCCACGGGTGATGGTGCGAGAGGTTGAGGCAGTCGATCGCCAGGCCGTGGGCTGCGGCCCTCCGCTGCAGCAGGCCCGCGAGCCGTTCCGACGAAGCCAGCCACCGTGCCGCCGGCAGGACGTCAACCTCAAAGCCCAGCGGCAGACCTGTTTCAACGACGTCAGCCAGAAACTCGTCGAGGTTGCCCCCCTGGCCCAAACTGAGGCCGACGGGCGCAGTTCCGGGTTCTCTGATCCGCAAAACGCCCGGGTACGCCGCGAGTACCTCCGGCGGAAAGGGCGCGTGCTCACGCAGGCTGATGGTCAAGCCGCGGGCCCGCGCCTCGGCAGCCAGTTCGCTCAGAGCGTAAACTGCGGAGTGTCCGCTGTAGTGCCTGCCCCCGTGCACATGATTGTCATAGCGAAGCGCATCACAGGTCCCCGACCCTGACATCCCGGCCTACCCCTCCCCCTGTTGGCGTTGCCGCTCTCAGCCAGACGGGCTGCATTTCCGGGCAGGAAAGTCAGTTACCTGCATGGAAAGCGGCCCTACGCCCGTCCCTCGGGCATTCGCCGGCTCGGATGACGGCGCGGCGACAATCGGTGACATCGAAAGGGGCCGCACAGGTGGCTGCCATGCCCGACTCGCGCAAGCTCAACGCGCTCATCGAAGCCCGCACCGCCGCGCGGCTCGAGGCGGCCACGCAACTGAGACGCCGGATTCACCGGTATCCCGAACCAGGCTTTGAAGAGCACCGGACCGCCGAGACGATTGCCGAGTTCCTTGCCCCACTCGGGCTGGAGGTCAGGACCGGCGCAGGGCGTACCGGCGTGGTGGCGATGGTGCGCGGCCTGGCAGCGGGCGGACCCGTTTTGGCGGGGAGCTCTGTCGCGGCTGCCTCGGCTGCACCGGACGCTGGCTCCCGCCGGGTCGTGGCCCTGCGCGGGGACATGGACGCCCTCTCCGTGACCGAGCAGACCGGCCTGCCGTTTTCGTCAGAGCGGCCCGGCTTCATGCACGCCTGCGGCCACGACATGCACAGCGCGATTGTGGCCGGGGCAACGGCGGTCCTCGCCGACCTCGCAAGCCACCTGCCGGGCGACGTCAAGGTGCTGTTTCAGCCCGCCGAGGAGTCGGGCAGCCGGCCCGCGCCAGACATCGACCCATTCAAGGTGTTTAAGCGTGGGGCGGGCGGTGCACAGGAGATGATCGCCGCCGGGGTGCTTGACGGGCCCAAGGTTGACGCGATCGTCGGCATGCACTGCTGGCCGGACCTGCCGCTGGGCACGGTCGGCGTGGACCCGCGCGTGGCGATGGCCGGCAACGGGTCGCTGCGGGTGCGGATCCGCGGACAGGGCGGCCACGGGGCGACGCCCCACCAAACCATCGACCCGGTGCCCATCGCCGCCTCGGTCGTGCTGGCGCTGCAGACGCTAGTGAGCAGGCGAAACGATCCGGCCAACCCTTTCGTCCTGAGCGTGACGACGATCCACGGCGGCACAGCGCCAAACGTCATCCCGGACAAGGTCGAGTTGCAGGCCACCCTGCGCAGCGTCAAACCTGGCTACCTGGAGCGCGAGGTGCCACAGCGCATCGAGCAGCTTGTGCGCGGGATCGTCTCGGGATACGGGGCGGAGTGCGACATAGCGTGCGGGGCGGGTCTTCCTGTCACGGTCAACGACCCGCGGGTGGTTGAAACCGCCCGCCGCTCCGCGGCGGCCATCCTCGGCGCCGACAACGTGCGGCTGCTGGATGCGCTCTCGATGACCTCGGAGGACTTCGCCTACTACGCGAGCCTGGTCCCCGCAGTGTACCTCAAACTGGGCGTGGCCAGCGAGACGAGCGCGGCGCCGCTGCATAACCCATTCTTCTCGCCGGACGAGGGGGCACTTGCGGTGGGGATCAAGATCATGGTCAGGCTGGCGTTTGACCTATGCCGCGAGGGGATCGGATAGGTTTCTGACGGGACAGGGCAAGCGAGAGGTGCCAGGGGAAGGGCAGGTCTGACCACCAAGTGCCAACGGCTCCGACGGTGACGGGGACCATCTTTAGCATCATGCGCTTTGCGGTCAACGACGGGCCGGGCATCCGCACGACGGTCTTCCTCAAGGGGTGCCCGCTGGATTGCTGGTGGTGTCACAACCCGGAAAGCCAGGCGTACGGGCCGGAGCTGCAGATCTGGCCTGACCGGTGTATCGGCTGCGGGGCCTGCATCAAGGTCTGTCCACAGCGGTCCGGGGTGGAAACCAACCCTGTACCGCACACCTCGCCGCCGGGCTGCACCGTCTGCGGGCTGTGCGCCGCCGCCTGTCCGGCCAAAGCCCGCGAGGTCATCGGCTGGCGGGCTGGCGTCGAGGACGTGATGGGTGAGGTGGCCCGCGATACGGTTTTCTACGACGAGTCCGGCGGAGGTGCGACCTTCTCCGGGGGTGAGCCGCTGGCCCAGCCCGAGTTACTGCTCGCCCTGCTAAAGGCCTGCCGGGCCCGCGGTATCGACACCTGCGTGGACACGTGCGGGCATGCGCCGCGCGAAACATTGCTCGAAACAGCCGCGTACACCGACCTTTTCCTGTACGACCTGAAGCTCATGGACCCCGAGCGGCACGTACATTACACCGGGGCATCCAACCGCCTGGTGCTGGACAACCTCGCCGCCCTCAGCGCGGTTCACCCGGGCGTCACGGTGCGGATCCCGGTGATCCCGGGAGTCAACGACGCCGACGAGAACATCCGCGGCGCAGGTGAGTTCATCGCCGGGCTGAAAGGGCTGCGCGACGTAACCCTCCTGCCGTATCACGGCACCGGGGCGGCGAAGTACGCGCGCCTTGGCCGCCCCTGCCGCATGGAGGGACTCGAGCCGCCGCCGCCCGCCAGGCTGGAGGAAATCGCCCGCCTGCTTGAGGGCTACGGTCTCAGAGTGCAGATCGGAGGTTAGGGCCAGATGATGACCGAACGGGTGAAGAGACTGCGCCAGGAGAGCCTGGACGCCGTCCCGAGGGTTTCGACCGAGCGCGCCGAGCTTCTGACCGCGTTCTGGCGGTCGGCGCCGGACGCCGCCGCCCCGGTGCGGAGGGCCATGGCGTTTAGGTTTTTACTCGAAAACAAGGCCATCCACATCGGGCCGGGGGAGTTGATCGTCGGCGAACGCGGCCCTGCGCCCAAGGCGACCCCGACCTATCCTGAGCTCTGCTGCCACAGCCTCGAGGACCTCGACATCCTCAATTCGCGGCCCAAGATCCCCTTCGCGGTCAGCGCGGAGGCCCGGGAGCTGTACCGGGAAGAGGTCATCCCGTTCTGGCGCGGCCGGTCGATGCGCGACATGATCTTCGCCTCGATGAGCGAGGAGTGGCTGGCCGCGTACGAGGCGGGCATCTTCACCGAGTTCATGGAGCAGCGGGCGCCGGGACACACCGTGCTGGGGGACAAGATCTACCGCCAGGGGTTCCTCGACATACGGCGTGACGCCGAAACCGGCCTCGCCGCCCTCGACTTCGCCGCCGACCCCGATGCCGGCGCCAAGAAGGCCGAGCTCGAAGCCATGTGCATCGCCGCCGAGGCCATCATCGCCTACGCGCGCCGCCACGCCGGCAAGGCGAGGGAGCTTGCGGCGGCTGAAACCAACCCCGTCCGGCACAGCGAGCTTGCGGAGATCGCGCGGGTCTGCGAGCGCGTCCCTGCGCATGCCCCGGAGACCTTCTGGGAGGCCCTGCAGGCATACTGGTTCGTCCACCTGGGCGTTATTACGGAGCTTAACACCTGGGATTCCTTTAACCCTGGCCGGCTTGACCAGCACCTGTTCCCTTACTACCGACAGGGGCTGGCCGACGGGACGCTGACCCCGGAGAAGGCCCGCGAGCTGCTGCAGTGCTTTTGGATCAAGTTTAACAACCAGCCGGCGCCACCCAAGGTCGGGGTGACGGCCGCTGAGTCCGGCACGTACACGGACTTCGCCAACATAAACACGGGCGGGATGCGGGCCGACGGCTCGGACGGGGTCAATGAGGTCACCTACCTGATCCTCGACGTCATCGACGCGATGAGGCTGCTGCAGCCCAGCTCAAACATCCAGGTCTCCAAGAAGAACCCTGACGCCTTTGTCAAACGGGCGTGCCGGATCATCCGCCAGGGCTGGGGGCAGCCGTCGGTTTTCAACGCCGATGAGGTCGTGATGGAACTGCTGCGCCAGGGCAAGGCGCTGGAAGACGCGCGCTGCGGGGGCACCAGCGGATGCGTCGAGACGGGGGCTTTCGGCAAGGAAAGCTACATCCTCACCGGCTACCTCAACCTCGTCAAGCTGCTGGAGCTGGCGCTGCACGACGGGGTGGACCCGCGCACTGGCCGCCAACTGGGACCGCGCACCGGCGACCCCGCTGCCTGGACCTCGATGGACGACGTGCTCAGGGCCTTCAGGGGCCAGCTCCAGCACTTCATCGACGTTAAGATCCAGGGCAACGGCGTCATCGAGCGCCTCTATGCCGCGCACATGCCGGCCCCGTTCCTATCGCTGGTGATTGACGACTGCGTGGCCAGGGGCAGGGATTACAACGACGGCGGCGCGCGGTATGACACCAGCTACATTCAGGGCGTCGGGCTGGGCAGCCTCACGGACTGCCTGTCGGGGATACGCCAGCACGTCTTCGAGCGGCGCACCCTTACCCTCCCCGAGCTGGTCGAGGCGATGGACGCGGATTTCGCCAACCGTGAGCCGCTCCGGCAGACGTTGCTCAACCACACGCCCCGCTACGGCAACGACGACGACGCGGCCGACGCGCTGATGGTCCAGGCCTTCCGGGCCTTCTTCGAAGCGGTTGACGGGAGGCCCAACACGCGGGGCGGGACGTACCGCATCAACATGCTGCCGACGACGTGCCACGTCTATTTCGGCTCGGTGACGGGGGCGATGCCGGACGGGCGGCGCGCCTGGCAGCCGCTTTCCGAGGGGATCTCGCCGGTGCAGGGGGCCGACCGGCGCGGTCCGACGGCCGTTATCCGGTCCGCAGGCAAGCTCGACCACGTCCTGACGGGCGGGACGCTGCTCAACATGAAGTTCACGCCGCAGGTCCTCGAGGGCGACAGGGGCATCGCCAACCTGACACACCTGATCCGGGCGTATTTCCGGCTCGATGGCCATCACGTCCAGTTCAACGTGGTCAAGGCCGAAACGCTGCGGGCGGCGCAGCGCGACCCGGAGAAGCACCGTGACCTCATCGTCCGCGTCGCCGGGTACAGCGACTACTTTTGCGACCTCAGTCCGGCGCTGCAGGACGAGATCATCGCGCGCACGGAGCATGCGGCGCTGTAGGGTCATATGCAGCAGGCGGAAAGGGACAAATAACTTACTAAGTTAGTTAGAGATGCGACCCCATCTCAGTAACACAGGAGGCACCACCGTGAAGACCATTGACGTGCACAACCACTTCTACCCCATGACCTACCTGCGGGATCTCTACCGGAACCCCGGCGTGGCCCGCCTTGACGGGGACCCCGACGGCCCGGGAGACGTGAAGCTCCACTATGAGGGAGACTACAACGTCCTCGTATGCGGCCACCGGCGCCTGGCGAGCCGCCTGGCGGATATGGATGCCGCCGGGGTGGACGTGCACGTGCTGACCCTGACCACGCCCGGCGTGCACGTGGAGGCGCCGCAGCGCGAGCTGGGGCTGGCGCGAATGGTCAACGACGACTTCGCCGCCATCGTCCGGGAGCACGCCGGGCGGTTTCAGGCGTTCGCGGCGCTGCCGCTCGGGCAGCCGGGGGCGGCGGCGGCCCGCGAGTTCGAGCGGGCGTGCACCGAGCTGGGGCTCGCCGGCGGTCTCGTGTTCTCCAACGTGAACGGGGTGTACCCGGACGACGAGCGGTTCTGGGACCTCTACGAGCGCGCCGACGCCCTGCGCAAACCGATCTTCATCCACCCCACCACCCCGGCCCACCCGCAGGCGTTCCTGGACTACCGGATGGTCGCGGTGGCGGGGTTCCTTTTCGACACCACGCTGGCCATCGGGCGGATCGCCTTCTCCGGGCTCCTGGAGCGGTTCCCCAACCTGACCTTCATCCTCGCCCATCTGGGCGCCACCGCCCCTTACATCGCCGAAAGGATGGACCGGGCCTTCGCCGTCTACCCCGAGTGCCGCGAGCGAATCTCGACCCCGCCGAGCGAGCTGATCAAGAGCCACTGCTATCTGGATTCGGTCAACTTCGATCCGGACGCCCTGCGGCTCGGCCTGGCCTTCGCGGGCCCGCGACGGGTCATGTTGGGCAGCGACTACCCGCACCAGGTGGGAGACATGCCCCGGGCGGTCCGGGCCATCAAGGAACACGTCGCAGACGAAACCGTCAGGGCGGCTGTGCTGGGGGGCAATGCGGGGGCGCTGCTCCGTCTCTAGAAAGCCGGCTATCGCACGGCACAGGGGCCGGCCCGGCATCCCCCGGGGCCGGCCCCTTTTTCGAAACGAACGAGGTCCCTTCGCTCGAACGCCAGCCGAGCCTACCCGCCTTTACCTCCCGCCGCCACCTTCTCCCGCCACATCCGCACGTACCCGTCCGGCGTGAACACCGGCGTGTACGCCGCCTTGGCCGCGCGCAGCGCCGCCGCACCGTCCCAGAGCAGGTCGATGATCGTGAGGGCGAAGACCTTGGCGGGAACGACGTACGCCGCGTACTCGTCGGTGACGCGGAAGTCCTTGGAGTGGCCGGGGCCGTCCACGCCGCCCGTGGTGATCCTCGCCGCAGGCATGATGTGGCTCACGTCGCCGAAGTCGGACGAGGCCGTGCTGAACTCGGCCGTGCCCCGTTTGACCCGCTCGGGCCCCATCGCAAGCGCCCCGTTGGCGTCAAGCAGGTCGCAAACCGCCGGGATGGCCAGCTCGGGACGCTGCGGCAGGTAGCCGGGCAGCGTGGTCATGTCCACCTCAGCCCCGAGGGCCATCGCCCCGCCGCGCATCGCCCGCTCCAGCTTGGCGTCGGCATCGAAGATGCCCTCCAACGTCCGCCCGCGCACGTAGGTCTCCAGCCGCACGTCTGCCGGAACGACGTTGACCAGGTCTCCGCCCTTGGTGATGATCGGGTGGATGCGGATGGCCTCGCTCTCGAGAAACGTGTCGCGCTGTGCGTTGAGCGCGACCAGGGCGACAACGGCAGCGTTGAGGGCGTTTATCCCCACGTGCGGCGCGCCGCCCGCGTGCGCCTCGCGGCCACGGAAGCGGATCATCTTGCCGATGAACCCGTTGGTCCCGCCCCGCTGGGCGGAAACCAGGTACTCGCCGCCCATCTGCCCGGAGTGGCTGGCAAGGTAGAGGTCGATCCCGTCCAGCTCGCCGAGCGCGATCCAGGTCGCCTTGCCGCCGACAAACGGCACGATGCCCTTGTCCACGAGCCGGCGCCGGAAGTCGAGCTCCACGTACTCCTCGGCGGGCATGCCGAGGAACTGCACCTCGCCGTCGAGCCACTGCATCGCCCCGGCGCCGGCCAGACCGATGGCGGTGCCGAGCACCGCTGCAACCTGGCCGTGATGACCGCAGGAGTGGGCCCCGCCGGTTTCGATGTCGGCGTTGGGGTGCTCTGGGCATATCACCGAATCCATGTCCCCGGCGACCGCCACCACGCCGCCTGCGCCGCGCCCGCTAAGCGAACCCTTAACCCCGGTCAGCCCAACGCCGGTACGGCACTGCGCCCCGAGCCCACGCAGGACCTCGGCCATCAGAATGCCGGTTTTCTTTTCCTTATAGCCTAGCTCGGGGTTGTTCCAGATCTCACGCCCAATCGACTTGATCTCCGCGGCCTGGCGGTCGATCTCGGCCAGCACGTGCTGCTTGAGCTGCTCCTTGGTTGGCGCCGCGGGCATGGCCGTCTACTCCCCCGGCACCGGCCGGAGTTCGTAGCGCAGAATCTCGTCGAAACCGATCTGCCTTAGCCGCGCGCCGAAGTCCGCCGGCGTCTTGGGCTTCATGGGCAGCTCCGGCAGTGTCGCCACGCGCAGGGCCAGCCGCGCCACCAGGATCGAGTCCATCTGGAGAGCACGCGGGTTGAGTTTCTCGAGCGAATCCCAGTAGGTGTGGCCGTAGCCGCGGGGCGCTCCGCCCGTTACGGGGTCGGACGACATGTAGGCCGCAGCCGGGTTGCCGTTGGCCGCGAAGTGGTACATGTCCGAGTACATGCTTATCGAGTCGCCGACGGTGACATGAGTCTCGTGCATCTCGCCGAGCAGCTTCTTGAAGAAGGCGACCGTCTCGGGCCAGTTTTGCATGGCCAGGACGCCCCGGTTGCCGCGGCCGGCCCCGTCGAGGTTGAGCATGAAGACGGTGTTGTCCTTGCCGTGGCGCTCGACGTACTTCTCCGAGCCGATCAGGCCGGTTTCCTCCTGGGCAAAGGCGACGAAACGCACGGTCCGGGCCATGTGCGCGGCGTGCGGCGCGAGGGCGCGGGCGGCCTCGACCACGATGGCCGTGCCGGCCCCGTTGTCGTTGGCGCTCTGGCTGATGTCATGGCCGTCGTAGTGCCCACCGAGGACGACGATCTCGTCCGGCTTTGTCGTCCCCTTGATCTCGCCGATGACGTTGTACGAGGTCGTCGGCTGGACCGTGTTGGTCGACTCGATGCGCAGGGTGACGTCCTTGCCGCCGCGGGCCATGCGGAGCAGCTCGTGGCCCGTCTCGTACGATACGGAGATCGCCGGGACTTCGCAGGCCCGGTTGAAACGCGCCGAACCGGTCTCGGGCAGCCCGCCGGGCTCGCCGCGCATCCAGATGAAACCGATGGCGCCGGCCTCAAGCGCCCGGCCGAGTTTCTCGCCGCGGTGCATGCTGCGATGGTAAAAGCGCGGGGTCGCCGTCGTGACCATGGCGATGGCACCCTTGAGGCGGGCGCGATTGTCGGCGTAGGTCTGCGGGTCGCCGTCCCCGAGATAGACGAGCTTGGCCTCGATGCTGCCCGGCGGGCAGTAGGGCAGCGCGATGCAGTCCACCTCGCGCTCGACGGGCGCGGTAACGAAGAGGCGCGTGCCCTTGCGGGTCCAGCCGGTGCACGCAAACTCCTCTTTCCAGGCCCCGCTCAGGCCAAACCCGGCCATGCGCTTCATGATCCACTCCGCCGCGGCGCGCTCCTCATCGGAGCCGCCCCAGCGCGAGCCGAACTTGTCGACCAGCTCCTCGATGAAGTCCGCCCCGCCGCGGGATAGGTACAGGTCGCTCACTATCTGGCGGTCGATGTCCTTAAGCAAGTCCTTGGTCATTTCGTTCCACCTTTCTGCCGGTTTGACTTGGCGCGGTGCCGCCAACTGGCCAGCCGCCCCGCCCTGGCCGCAGGCGATCAGTGCCCGGTTTCGGGTGGCGGTGGCAAGCGGCAGCAGTCGTACCGTACACGAAATTAGGCGCGGCAGGGTTGAGCACCTGCCGCGGAAGACCGAGATTGCGGGACCAAGCGTCCCGGGACCGCGTATGCGATCCCGGCTGCTACGAGCTGAGGTCCGCTGTCCGCCCACGTATCCGGCAGAGCAACTCCATCAGGGACTCGTAGAATCCGGCCTGGTAGATGCCGTAGACTGTCATCGTCAGCTGGTCCTCAAGCAACGTGAGGACGAAAGGAACGCCTAGCTGCATCAGCTCGGCCATCTCGTCGGGCCGCAGCAGCCGCGGATCAACGGTCTCACGCTGTTTGTCTGCATCAACCCCCACTTGGGTGATGGCAAGCCCCAGACGGACACTCTCCGTATTCTGGAGCTTGAGCCTAAGGGTTGTCGGTGAAGCAAGCGGCAAGACGATCGAAACGGAGCGCATCAAATCTGGGTTCTCCATGCAGACCACTTTGCAGGAAACCCCCCTGAAGGAGCCGTGGACCTGGCAGTAATCGCGCAGGAGCTCGGGCGCCCTGACACCGGGCAGCCCGATCAGCCGCAACAGCCGCGATAGCTCCTGCTCCTGGTTCCGCCTGGATACACTGAGGTGGCCATGAACCAAAGCGCTCATCCGGGACCCTCCTTTTGTGGCTATGGCTATCGCCATGTAGTACTTGGAAGAGCCGCCGGGAGGTTCAGCCCCGCTGCCCACCCGGGCGGCTTGGATGGGCTTTGCGCTCTGGAGAGCGAAGCTACGGAAAATCGGTCCTGTGGAGGCCGATCCGCTACGAAACGGTCTCCCACAAGACCGATGGACTCCTGGGTTTCAACACGAACAACACAGCTCGACTCTCGACGCATTGAGGTGCCGGGCGCCGCGGTCGCCATGACCACACGGGCGTCACCGGCCGCCTACGCCTAGAACAATGCGCTGATCGACTCCCCCGTGTGGATGCGCCGGATTGCCTCGGCCAGCAGCGGGGCGATTGACAGCACGGTAAGGCGCGGCCAGCGCTTGCCGGGCGGCACGGGAACCGTGTCCGTGACGACGACCTCGGTGATACGCGAGACCGACAGCCGCTCAACCGCCGGGCCGGATAGCACCGCGTGGGTGCAGGCCAGCTGCACATCCGCGGCCCCGGCATCGTAGAGCAGGTCCGCTGCCTGCAGCGCGGAGCCTCCGCGGTCGACTTCCTCATCGAAAAGGATTGCGTGACACCCGGCCACCTCGCCGACGACGCGCGTCGCCTGCACCTCATCCGGGCCCCCGACCCTGCGCTTGTCGACGAAGGCCATCGGCAGGTGCAGGCGCTCCGCGAAGCGCTGCGCGCGCTTGACGGCCCCGGGATCGGGGGCGACAACCACTGCGGGGCCGAGATTGCGCTCGGCGAAATGCCGGGCCAGGACCGGCTGGGCGCTGAGGTGGTCCGCGGGCACCGTGAAGAAGCCCTGGATCTGGTCCGCGGTCAGGTCCATGGTCACCACCCGGTCCACCCCCGCGGTCACCATCAGGTCGGCGACGAGACGCGCGGTAATCGGCACACGGGGCTGGTCCTTCTTGTCTGACCGCACATAGGGATAGTACGGAAGAACGGCCGTGATCCGCCGGGCCGATGCCCTCCTGATAGCATCAACCATGATGAGCAGTTCCATGAACGTCTCATCCACCGGCGGGCACGAGGTCTGGACAACAAATACGTCCTGCTCACGTACGTTTTCGAGGATCCGCACAAACGTGTTATCATTGCTGAACTTGAAAGCCTCGACCCGGCCCGCCTCAACCCCCAGATGGGCACAGATCGCACCTGTGAGCTCGCCCGTCGCACGACCCGAGAAGATCTTCATGCCCAACCTCCCACCTCGTTCCGCGATGGCCCCGTCCGGCGGGCCTATACCAGGCAGTTGAATAGCAGCTTGTACGTCCCGTGCGTCTGGGCGCGGAACTGCGGCGGCGCCGCGACGAGAACCGCCTCGCCCCGCCCCGCCTTCACCGCAACCATGGCGGCCTTGCCGGCGATCCGCTCGCCGCCTATCAGCCAGCCGCTCTGAAGCAGCGAGCCGGACGAGGGGTACTTGGCGACGACCTCGTAGTCCTCGGCCCTGAAGGTCTCCAGGACCTCGAGCACGGGGCTATCCACGTTGAGCACCAGAGCGCGTTCCGGCATACCGTACGCCCAGCGCGAGCTGGTTTCCACGTCGGTCCACAGCGTCGACCCCTTGCAGGAGTACTCGCGGCGGTCGAGTCCGGCCACGACGTTGCGGACCCGGAGGTCAAGGGCCTCGATGGCGAGGGCGCACGAATCGTCCAGTGCGACCAGGCGTCCGCCGGCCCGCACGAACTCCGCGATCGCCCTCACGCCCTCCTGGCCTATCCCGCTCTCGTACTCCGGCGGGACGGGCGCCGCCCGCACACGCTGCAGCAACGAAGCTGCCGCCCCGGGCCGCGCCAGCTTGGTCGGGCCGATGATCATCTCCGGCCGGTCGGCCGGGAGGACGAGCACGTCGATCTTCGCGGCCAGCATCGCCCCATCGCGGAAGTCGGCGTC
>JAUYEG010000099.1 GCA_030691505.1 Bacillota bacterium
CGAGCCAGCCTCAGCGAGGAAACCATGAAGTATGAGCGAGCCGTTGGTAATGAGAAAACCATAAAGGAGGAGCGAGCCAAAGTACGAGAGTAACCCATGGGGTTTGAGCGAGCCAAGAGCGAAGAGTAAACCATTCTAAAAGAGCGAGCCAGAGGTTAAGAGGAAACCACATTGCTGGAGCGAGCCAAAGTTATTGAGTAAACCATAAAAGCTGAGCGTGCCACATTACTCGAGGAAACCAAATATGAGGAGCGAGTATAAGTCTGGAGGTATAAATGCTGAAAACATATCTGACATCAGACGAGATCCGAAGGATGATTGAAGTGGCGCCCACGCTCCGGGACCAGGTGATAGTGTCGTTTCTCGCAGACACCGGCTGCCGGGTAAGCGAGCTGCTGAGGCTTAAAACGCAACACATCGACTTCGACCGCCGCCTGGTGCTGATACCCCACCTGAAGGTAGGGCTGAGGAAAAAATGCCCGAGCTGCGATAAGTCCGTCGGTCGCCGTCATAACTTCTGCCCCAAATGCGGAAGGGACATAAGCAACGTCGAAGTAGAGGGCAGTGAGGAGCGGACCCGATTGGTCAATGTAGGCGAGGAGACGCTAAGCCTCTGCCGCGAGTACCTCCAGAAGAGGAGTGGCAGCTACGATGAGCTGATATCCCTCACCAGACAGATGGTCTATCATATCATGCGGAAATGCGCTGAGGCGATAGGCCTGGGGGGGAGAGTGATGCTAAACCCCGAGACCGGAAGGCAGCACTATGTCCACCCCCACAACATGCGTGACAGCCTGGCCGTAGACTGGCTTACCCTGGATGATAGTGCCACGAGCCAAAAAGCACTCCAGGGACACCTGGGCCATAAGAAATACGAGACAACGGCCAGATACCAAAAATTAAGCATAGAGAGTGTGGCGGACACCGCCGACAAGGTAAGGAGGCACCGGTTTGGAAAAGGAGATTGAACCAAGGCGGGGAGGTTTTCGCAAGCCCATCTCCACCAGGGAGTTTGTCCTGGACTATCTGAGGAGCAATGGCGAGGCGTATATCGCGGAGATGCACCGTGCCTATAAGGACGCGCTGCGGGCCATCGCCGAGTCCAATGCCGACGTTCCGCCTTACCATGGCCGGGGTAGGAGACCGACCAAGCC
>JAUYEG010000032.1 GCA_030691505.1 Bacillota bacterium
GTCCCTGACAAGGCCGTCCACCCCGCGGCTGACGGAACTGAGATCAAGACCCAGTCCGGCGGCCAGTGAGCTGAGCGTCAGCTGGCCCGCTTTTCCAGCCTCCATGATTATGTGGCACCCGGCCATGCTCACTCCGCAGCACACCAGACAGGTCTCTTCGACGCGCAGCATGTGAGCCGCGAGCCGGCGGAGGCCGGCACGGAAAGCGTTGACGTCCAAGCGCATGCACCCCGCAAGCATTGTAAAGCACAGTCGTTGCAGAATGCAACTAATGCGTTGGTCACTTCTTGATTGTGACTGCGGCGGTGGCGTCGTACCGGGTCCCAAGGTGGTATTGCCAGATCTTTCTGGCGCCCCAAGAGGAACACCGTCGCGCCGGTAGTCGTCTTAAGCTAACACAATCAAAAAGACGGAGGTTGGGGCCGTGCGCCGATGGTTTCCGCTGTTGCTCGTTCCCCTGCTGCTGCTGTCTCTGGCCGCGCCCGCGTTGGGGGCCGATCACCGCGAGACGGCCATGATCTACCTGAAGGCCAGGTACGATGCCCCGGAGGACGAAATCCAGCTGTTCGAGGGCGCAATCATCGACCTGGAGTTGACCGGGGAGTCCTTCTGGTGCGCCAAGTACGCCATCGGCGCCACGGGGAGCCCGGCGTCCGGCGGCATCATCGCGTCGCCTCCAGGGACAGAGCCGGGGCCGCTCCCCGCACCGGACACCCAGAGCAAACCGGCCATCCGGCCACTGCCGCCCGACTGCATGCCCGACGACCCGGTCATCTACGGCGCGCTGTACATCCGGCTCAAGACCGGTGATGTGCTGGAGATGGACGAGGCGGAGCGTTTCTTCGCCGCCGAGAATGCCCTGGCCGAGAGGGAATGGGAGCGCCTGCGCGCCGAGGCCGGCAAGCTTGATGTCTCGCTGTATCTAAAGCTCAAGAAAGTGGCACCGGACGAGAAGGTCGCGGTATGGATTCAGCCATCTCCGGTCATTACGGACGGCCTGCGGGCGCAGTTCGCGGCGCTCAAGGCGAAATACCCCAACGCCGCGGGGGACATGAACCTGGAAGACTTGTTCGGCTATGCCCGCGCAAGCATTCTCCCGGCCATCGGCCGTGCGATTTCGACGGAAGCGACTGTTGCTGTTGAGCCCGTGCCCGGAAGCACGACTGAAGGCTCTGTCGGTTCGGGGTCGAGCGGGCAGGCGACCGGGGCCCCGCCACCCCAGAAACCAGGCGCCGACACCAAGCCCGATGAGGAGCACTGGCGGGAGTACGAGGCCTTCTGGCAGGGGTTGGGGGAGATCCAGGTCAAAGCGATGGCCCCGTCGCTGGCCGACATCAAGGCGGCTCTCGAAGACCTGGGGGCTGCTTACAAAGACAGCGGCAACTCCTTGACCGCGGACCTCACCGCCGCCGGGATCCAGGCGTTGGCCGCCCTGCCCGCTGTGTCCGCTATCCTCGAGGACATGGTGTTCACGACTATGGATGACGTGCTCCTGATGGGCCGCGGGAGCAACGATACGGGCACTACCGGCGGGGCGGCCCCTCCGGTGACGTCCAAGGCTGCCACTGGCGAAAGCACCTCCCCCACCAACGCGTCGCCGGCCGTCTACGCCACGGCGGTCGTCCTGGCAGGGGGGCTCATGGCATACGGGCTGCGTGCGGTGAATTCGCGGAGGAAGTAGGGCTTTGGGCTAGGAGTCGGACTCTGCGGATCCCCAGTTCCCGCCACGGGACTGGGGATCCGCAGTTCTATGTTTGGGCGGCGTGGTCGCGCCGCTGGGCTACCCGGGCGGCGGATATTGGCCAAGTCTGTGCAGGGCCTCGCTGATGGAGAGCACCCGGATTTGCTGCATTTCAAGCTCCCTGGCCCCGGTGAGTCCCCAGCTCGGGACCGCCGGGCCCTTCATCAGTGCCGCACACAAGTCCCAATAGGGCAGGTGGGTGAGGTCGAGGCCACTCATTATTGCTTCATATTGCTGCGTGAACTCATCCATGGCGGCGGCGCCGAACGCCCACAGGATTTCGAGCACATAACCCACCTGGCCATCACCCTGATGATCAACCGCCTCCAAGACACCTTCGGGGCCGAGCTCTCCCCCTTTGAGGTCATCGGCGATCCCAAGGACCTCCGTACTGCCGAGGCCCTGGCCGCCGAGAGGAAGAAGGGCGCTGATGCGGGCATTGACGGCTATATCAACTTCTTCGACGACGGGAGCGGCAAGGCCAAGACTATCATTGTGCAAGTATAGAGCGGCAGCGTAAGCCGTGGGCAGATCGCCGCCTTTAAGGGCGCCATGGAGCGCGAAGAGGCCGTGATCGGCGCCTTCGTCACCCGGGAGGAGCCGACCCGGCCGATGCGGGAAGAAGCTGCGGCCGCCGGGTTCTACGTCCCCGAGCTTTACCCCGACCGGAAGTGTCCCCGACTCCAGATCCTGACCGTCGAGGAGCTGCTGGCCGGCAAGGAAATACAGTACCCCCGCGTGGCCCCGCCGGCGACGTACAAGCGGGCGAAGAGGCAGCAGAAAGGGCCAAAGCAGGATCAGGGGCGGTTGGTGACGGGAGGCCGGCCCATGAGCGCCGATGACCGCAAGTTTCAGCAACAGCTTGCCCGGCGCAAGGAGCGGGTGCGGGGCCTGAAGCTTTCAGCCCTGGAGGCGGGCCGGCTGCCCGGACCGCGGGAGGTAAAACCATGAGCGTGACCAAACCAGGGGTTTTCTCTACGGGCTGGCCCGGTTGCATGGGGACTGCTCGGCAGTATCCAGCGGCGATTCGAAGAAGGTGGCCAAGAGGGTCGGCAGGACAACGCCGGGTAGGCTGGAGGCGATGCTTGATGGCCCGGCGCGCTGAGGCCTTTGGCCGCTTCCACTGGCGCCAGATAATGCAGCGCAGCTTGCGCCGTATCCAGCCGTCCAGCTCCTCGAAGACTCCCTTGACCTCCGCCAGCCGGAAGTAGTTCACCCAGCCTTGAAGCACGGGGGCGAGTTCTTCGACGAGCCTTACCAGGTTGCGTCCCCGTCCGGTACGGATAGCCTCCCGGAGTTTCGCTTTCAGCCGTTCCACGGAGGCGGACGCCACTTTCAGGCGAGGCGCTTTGTCAAACGTCATCGAGTATCCGAGAAACTTCCTGTTCCACGGGCGGTCCACGGCGCTCTTAGCCGTATTGACCCTTAGTCTCAGCCGTTTGTCGAGGAACCGGGTGAGTGAGCCCATGACCCGCTCTCCAGCTATCCGGGATTCCGCCCCGTCTCCGGGTGGGAGCGTTCTCTCCTTGTCGAGACGTTTGACGCACCCGACCCGTGCGTTCGCGGATTCCGTCCGCTATCTTCCGGGCGGGAATCGGGCATCTCAGCCATACTGTCCGCGTCTCCTGCCGTCATCGAAACTCGAGTCTCCTATCCGGCGCTTCGTGTTCGGGCCTTTGGTCCGGTCGAAGGACCTCGTATGCCCTCTGCTGACTTCTGCCGACCCATCCCGCCGTCTCCCGACGACGGTAGCACATAGGCCGGTCGGCAGACCTCCCCGGGTAATGCGCACCC
>JAUYEG010000113.1 GCA_030691505.1 Bacillota bacterium
CGACGCCCGCCTCTAGCAGGGCTTCGGAGACGCGGGCCATAACCCCCGGGGTGTCGCGCATGCCGCGCCCGACCACCGAGATCTTGGCCAGGTTGCGGCGCAGGACCGGTTCAATCCCGGCGCCGCGCAGGGCCTGCTCGGCGGTCTCCACCGCTTGGCTGGCAATGATGAACGAGCACGTTTGCGGCGTCACCGAGATCATGTCGATGTTGATCTCCACACCGGCCAGGGCCTCGAAGGTCCGCTTGTACGGCGGCGAGTCGCCGGACCCGCTCCCGAACGACACCAGAGCGATCGCGTCGGAGTGTGTTACCCCCGTTACCGGACCCGGGTGGGCGAGCGCGGCCCAGGGGTCTTCGGGCCCGTCGGCGGTGACCAGGGTCCCCGGCGTGTCCGTGAAGGTCGAGCGTATCCGCACCGGCAGGCGGAACCGCGCCGCCATGTCCGCCGCCCGCGGGTGCAGCACCCGGGCGCCCTCGTGGGCGAGCTGGGAGGTTTCGTTGTAGGTCATGTGCGGGATGGTCCGGGCCTGCGGCACCAGCTGCGGGTCCGCCGTCTTGATGCCGTCCACGTCGGTGTAGATCTCTACGAGCCCGGCGTGCAGGGCCGCCCCGAGCGCCACGGCGCTGATGTCGCTGCCGCCCCTGCCGAGGGTGGTCACTTCGCCGGCACGGTTTGCTCCCTGAAACCCGGCCACCACAACAACCTGGCCCTGAGACAGATGCCCGGCGATGCGTTCGGGGCGCAGAGCGACGATTGATGCGTTGCCGTGTACGTCGTCGGTGACGATTCCGGTCTGCTGACCGGTCAGCACGACGGTGTCATGGCCCGCGCGGCGCAGCGTCGCCCCGGTGATGACGGCCGAAATCACCTCGCCGCAGCTCATCAGCAGGTCGAGATCCCGCGGCGTGCCGGTCAGGGTGGGCGCCTGCACAAGCCCAAGCAGCGTGTCGGTCGCGTACGGTGCGCCGGACCGGCCCATCGCCGAAACCACAACCACCGGCGACCAACCATCGCCGACTGCTGCGGTCACATGCTGGGACAGCCGGGCACGTCCTTCCTCCGTTGCCACGGAGGTGCCGCCGTATTTCTGGACGATGATCCGCGTGCGGGACAGCTTCCCTCGCGGCGCGTCGCCGTTCGGGCCGGTTTTGCGCGAAATGCCCAGCGGGCGGCTGGCGCGCCGAGTTGTCATGTAGATCTCCTCCGGCCATCACAGTCAAATCGCTCCGGCGCCGTGTTGTGGAGTGGCATCTGGTGCTTTCCCCTTTGTCCTAGTTTGGTCCGGAACACAAAAGCGGCCAGACGAACCCGGCCGCCAGGCTGCTTCGGCGGCGGCCCCTCCCACGTCCATCCACGATGCCCTTCTCCGGGCGTGCTCATGGCCGTCGCGCCTCTACCTCACCTCCGGCGGAGAGATGAGGCGTCTCGCTCATTTTGGTTGCACTCTAGCACAGGACGCTGGGCGTATCAAGGGTTTCCCAAGACCGACATCTGCCCACAGGTGACGGTTGAGGCTCTCGAGAGCTTCTCCTGGGGACAGAAGAAGGCCCCGTCGCCGTTCGCCACCGCGCTGCTGTGCGTTGTCCTGCGGCGGCTCGAGGCCCTGGCCGGTGAGATCGCGGAGGTTGGTGTGCTGCAGCTTCCCAGCTCCAAGGGAGGGTCGGGCAGAGCGGCGCCGCCGCGAAGGATGTAGGCGGCCGAACGTGTTTGTGCCTGGGCCTTCCCGCCCCTTTGGCTGAACCGTGCTACGTCAGAGAAGTGCCACGACTCGGTTACGCTGGGCCTGAACCCGGCCGCCACCATGGCCTGGCTGAGGAGCAGGGCACGCGCTCTAACTTCCGGTGGATGCCCGGGCCAATCCACGCTTGCCTCCGGGCCGAAATGGTCAAACCCGGTCGGCATGGCAGCCAGGCGGCCCTCACGGTCAGTAAGCGTCAGGTCGATGGCACATGCCCGCGAGTGCCTGGTCCCTTTTGAGGGATTACCCACATACCTGGGGTCATGGATCAGGTCCCACATCTCCTGCTGCACGGACAGCGGCCGATAGGCGTCCCAGATGACGTGCCCCCGAGGGGCCAGACTACACCGGCGAGGACTCCATAGCTCGGCATTCACCGGAAAGGATACATTGTCCGGCGCTCTCACACAACACGGGCGCCCCTTGTGAAGCTCGATCTAAGGGCCTTGGTGCACCTGCTCCGGTAGGCTCCGTCGGCCTGGATGGAGTACACTTGTTCGGGTAAGGACGCAATCAACCCGGGGGATGGTCGCGCGATGCCGGAGCTTCCTGAGATTACAGTCTACGTGGAACGCTTGAGGGCGCTGGCGAAGGGGCAGCGGCTCAGCGGCATACGGCTTGCCAGTCCGTTTGTGCTGAGGACGGTTGAGCCAGCTCCCGCCGCCTTCGCGGGGCGAGTGCTCGGCGGCGTGGACCGTATCGGGAAGCGCATTGTGTTGGGTTTCGACGAGGAGCAGTATGCGGTCATCCATCTCATGCTCGCGGGGCGCCTGAAGTGGCGCGCGCCCGGCGCCGCCCTACCCAGGGGGACGGGTATGCTGGCGTTCGATTTCGCCGCGGGGAGCCTGGTCTTGATCGAAGCGTCCACCAAACACCGGGCGTCGCTGCACCTGGTATCCGGGCGGGCGGAGCTGGCGCAGTTTGACCGGGGCGGGGTGGACGTCCTCAGCTGCCCGCCGGATGCCCTGGGTGCGGCGCTGCGCCTCCACAACCGGACGCTCAAGCGGGCCCTGACCGACCCGGCGGTCGCGGATGGGATCGGCAACAAGTTCTCGGACGAAATCCTGCACCGTGCGCGTCTGTCACCGTTTGCGCTCAGCGGAAACCTGGACGGCGCGGAGGTTGCGCGTCTGCACGCGGCGGCGCGCGAGGTCCTGTGCGAGTGGATCCCCCGGCTGCGCGCCGAGGCCGGAGACGGGTTTCCGGAGAAAGAAACCGGCCGCGGCCAGATGGCGGTTCACGGCAAGTTTGGGCAGCCATGCCCGGTCTGCGGCGCGCCGGTGCAGCGAATCGTATACGCCGAAAGCGAGTCCAACTACTGCCCCGGATGTCAGACCGGCGGCAGGATCCTGGCCGACAGGTCGCTCTCGCGGCTCCTCAAGGACGACTGGCCCAGGACCCTGGAGGAGCTTGAGCGGGTGCGGCCTATTCCACGATGACCTCGTCCAGCGTGCGCTTGGGGACGTGATGCACTCCATCGGGGTCACGCCAGTAGGCAGTGTTGCCGTCGGCGGGCATGCTGTCGATCACCACGGTTTCGCCTGCAGCGCCCAGCGCGAGGACCAATAGGATATCGTACTTGGCGGGGATCCGTAGAGCGGAGCGCAATCCGTCGTGGTTGACGGATGCGATCATGCAGCCCATCAGGCCCCTGGCGGTTGCGCCGAGCATGATGTTCTGGCTCGCGATGCCGTGGTCGACCCCGAAGGACTGAGCTATCTCCGTGTCCCCCAGAACGACGATGTACGCAGCCGGCCGCTCGCCCGGGGCCGGGCCGCTCCAGCCCTTGAGCCTTCTAGCCCAGACGAGATGCCGAAAGATCAACGCGTTGCGCTCGGGCTCCCACGAGAGTATGTACTTGAGCGGCTGGAGATTGGTCGCGGTCGCGGCGAGCCGGGCGAGGTCAACCAGCTCCAGCAGCTCCGCGCGGCTAATGGCGACGTTCTCTTTGAACCGGCGATGCGTCCGGGTACGCCGGACGAGGTCGGCGAACGCTGCGGGGGCGACAGGGCTGCCGGTAGCAGTTGGGGCAGGCATGGGTGTACCCTCCTGGTCCTGGAGATTGTGCAGCCGACGGACAGCTAAGGCTCATCTCAGAGGTTGCCGCGGGACGCCTGCTGCAATGTAGTCGTGTGTTCCGTCCCCGCAGCCCATGCCCCTGCACGTTGGCCCGGAAGGGCCCAGCTCACTTCGGCAGTTCCGGCCGTGTATCCGGGCTCTCACCTAGGAACTCCGCAACCACCCGGCGGTACTCGTCAGCATGCAGCAGCGCCGGATGGTGTCCTCCCCCCTCGAAGAGGTGCAGCCGTGCCGTCGGATATGCGCGGCTCAGCGCGGATCGCCACGCAGCGGTGCCTGCGGTTTCGTCCTTGCTTGTGAGGATGAGCACCGGCTTGTTCCAACCCTGCCGGGCCACCCGGGCTGCGTACCGGTCCACGTAATCGATCTGTGTGCTAATCAGGCTCACATAGTCCTCGAAGGTCATGTACCGCTCGTAGAGGTCGTCGAACAGGGCCTGCCATAGGGAATTGGACTCCTCGGCACCGGCCAGTAGGCCGAGGGCCCGGGCCTTGAACGTGCCCAGAACTTTGGATGGGTCACCGCGCCGGACCGAGGCCAAATGCAGGCGCAGCATTAGCGAGACCACCTTGCCGCCGCTGAGGCCGGTGCTGGAGAGGATCATCTTGCCCACGCGGTCAGGGTACTTGACCGCCGCCACCTGTGCGACCTGGCCGCCCCACGAAGAACCTGCTGCGTGAAACCCGTCTATAGCCTCCCGGAATGAAATCGCCTCCACACGCGGTCGCGATCTGCTTCTTGCCCAATATGCGCGCCTGCAGGAGATGGTCCGGGTGGGCGAACCGCAAATGCTTCTTAGCACGTGCCTGCGGGACAAGGCGTTAAGCTGCGCCCGGCTCGAGGCTCTCGCCGTTCTGACCCTGGCAGGCGTGTTAGGGTGGGAGATGCTTGGATGGCTCGTGTGGCGGCTCGTCCTTGACTCATACGATATCGCCGCGACAGCGGTCACAGCCCTTGTAGCTGTGATTATCCATCGGGAGCGGCTGACAAGATCGACAAACCCTTTCGCGTCCGGATAGTCCGGCTCGGGGTCCCGGGGGTCGCCACAGGTGCTGTCTCTGCACCAGGAGGAAGCCTGGCGAAAGAATCGTCGCCGGGAAGGTTGCTGTCCCGGCCGCCGCCGATGTGAGAACGAATCGTCCCGCTTCCGGATCCTTGGCGACGTTCCAGCCCTCGGTCATTGACGCAATAATCCTCTGGGTCTCGGTTATGTTTTGCAGGATGAACTGATGCGCCTGCTCGTAGGTGGGGCCCTCCTTAGGGATCCGGGCGAGGACATCATAAGCCATGGCCTGGGCTTGCGCCAGCCTGGCTTGAGTCCCCGCCGGGTCTGCCTGCGGCGAAGGCCGCCTCAAACGACCTGACCGCGCCCTGATAGTCGCCTTGAGCCAGAGCGGTTTCGGCAGCGGCGAGGTGCACGGCGATGGTCGACTTGCGTGCGGCCTGCTGCTGACCGAGCACAATGCCGGATACGGCGACAATCCCCACGAGGCACAGGATCAGCGCAGCTTTTCTGGTCACTGTCTGCCCCAGTCTGAGCGATCCGCCGCGTCGATGAGCGCCCGCACGTAGGCGTAGTTGCGCTCCATCGCCGCCGGGTCCATCTTGTCCGGCGTGTCCGCGGGCAGGTGCCAGTACGGCCCCTTGCCCTCAGGCGTCAGCCCGATGATCGTGATCGCGGGTATGCCGGCGGCCAGCGCGTCGCCCATCTCGGTTACCCCGCCGTCCAGCTTGGCCGGGTAGGCGCCCAGCGCCGGGTTGTCGGCCGCTACCTGCGCCGC
Source organism: Bacillota bacterium (assembly GCA_030691505.1). Classification (GTDB taxonomy): domain Bacteria; phylum Bacillota; class Sulfobacillia; order JAUYEG01; family JAUYEG01; genus JAUYEG01. The sequence continues at coordinate 5,602 of JAUYEG010000113.1, forward strand.
CAGCGCCCGGAG
>JAUYEG010000120.1 GCA_030691505.1 Bacillota bacterium
CATGGACAACCCTCCGCACGCGATGCTTCGGGGCTCTGCATTACTGCCCGGCCCGCCTCAAACCTCTCAGCCGTGTCCAGCCTGTCAGGGCTTCATTGCCTGTAGGCTGTGCCAGGAAGCCTGCCTCAGATAGGCTCGAGTCACCGCCGCGTTGAGGACCCAAAACAAGGCCGAGCTACGGTAGCCGTGTGACTCCTGCACACGACGGACGAACTCGCCGGATCGTCACCCATCACGTCCGAGCTTGGGTGGTTCGCTTCTTGCGCATGATGGAGCAGCCCAAGTACATCCCCAAGCACTTCGGAACGCTCACGCAGGCTCAGGGTGGACAGTTGCAGCCAATCTTTCAGTCCCTCATATGCTTGGTAGTACTCCGGACCAAGCTGAGCCGCACGCTTCGCCCGGCTGAAGTGGTCTGATGGGTAACTTGGCGGACGGTACCAAGGCGGATCGGACCTAGTGCTCCGGGCACACCAGTTCCTTGTCATCTGCCGGCGCCAGCGACCGGGTCGCCTTTCCGCAACGTGGGCAGCGGACCGGCTCGACCTCTCCGGTGACCGGGTTGTACAGAACCACGTGTTCCAGCAGGCTGCTCTTGTGCTGGACCCTAACCTTGGCGAAGACACACGGAACGGCCCAGGCGACCAGGTGGTCAAGCCGCACGTCCGCCTGGACCCGGTAGCGCGCCAGGATGTCCTCACGCCGCCGCTTCCAGTCCAACCGGGCGGCCTGGATCTGCTGCTCAGCGCGCTCGCTCCGGCCCGGATCCTTCGCGGCCTCCTTTCGACGGATCAGCTCCGCGATTGTACCTTCGTAGTACTGGCGGGTCCTGCGGGTGTCCCGCTTAAAGAGACGGTCGGATTCCCGGCGGTAGTCCAGCGCCGCCGCCTGGGCCTGCGCCTCCACCTCCGAACGGGCAACCGCGTACAGCTCGGCCAGCGGGCGGAGGGCGGCCTTTCCCAGTTCGTAGGCTGGGCTGTCGGCCGGGACCAGCGCCTCCCACCGCTGCCCAAGGCCGGGGCACGGTATCCCGGTGTGGCCGTTGACGGCGACGGAAAGGAGTGTTTCCTGCTTATCGTAAGACCACAGGGTACACGTAAAGTTAAACAAATAGTAGAGACACTCGGCGGCCCAGGTCAATGTGATCTGAGGGGACCGGCAGCGCCGGTATTCGATGGCGTCTTGGACCCGCCGGGCCAGGTTCCGGGGCGGGCTCGGTTCCATCCCCGGCCAATAGAGGCGGGTATGGCGGCCGTACCGGACACCCAAGCGCACGGCGGCATCGAGCAGGGGGCTTCCGTGAGCGACCAACGCACTGCCCGCATTCTCCGCGGCTACTTCCTGGTCAAAGGCCATCAGCAGGTGCTCGGCGCCGAAATCCTGGACCAGGCTCTCAGGCAGCACCGCCTCGGAAATGGCATAGCCCAGGTCCTCCACCAGAGCCCCGCTGCGCCTGAGGACGGCGAGCACGAAATCCCCCACGCCTCCGCCCTGGCTCCGGGACAGGGCATGCCTGACTTCACTCACGCGGCAACAACTCGCCCAGCAGGCTGTCGTCCAGGTGCCTGACCGCCTCGTACTGCCGTTTCGCCGCGACCAGACTCTCGCCGAGGGCCTCCATGCCCCTGTTGAGCTCATCACGGTCCGCGGCCGAGGACCAGATGTCCATCGCCAGATCCTCAAACGGTTTCTTTTCGTCCAGATTCCCCAAAATCGTGTCCAACTCCCCGATTACCAGCTGAAACATATTGATCTTGGCATCCAGCAGCTGGAGGATGTGCGCTTCGATGGTCCCGGCGGCCGACAGGTTGTACACGTAGACGTCCTGCGTCTGGCCCAGCCGGTGCAACCGCCCGATGCGCTGTTCGATGCGCATGGGGTTCCAGGGCAGGTCGTAGTTCACGAGCACGCGCGAGAAATGCAGGTTGCGGCCCTCGCTCCCACCTTCGGTTGAAACCAGGACGTCGGCCTCGGTTCGAAAGCGCTCAACCTGCTCCTCCTTTTCCTGGCGGCGCATGCCGCCGTGTAACGCGGCCACCCTCATACCCTCCCGGCGCAGGCGTTCAACCAGGAAGAGCTGGGTTTCGTGAAAGCCGGTGAAGACGACCGTCTTCTCCCCGATCCGCCGCAGCAGGGCCGCGAGGGTATCGCCCTTGGCCCGTCCTGAGACCGCGCGTGCCGCGGCGGCCAGGGCCTCAAGGGGCCGGCCGGCCGGCAGCTCGCCGTCCCCGTCGTGGCCTGAGGACAGTTTCTGCAGCGTCGGGGCTACGGCCTCCACGCTGCTCCCGGCCGCACGCTGCAGACCCTTGAGCACGAGCTGGTTGAGGCCGCCAACCCGCGCGTTCCGGGCGGAGTAGTGCTCGCGGACGAAGGCGCTGAGCTGACGGTAAAAGGCGGCCTCCTCGGGCGACAGTTCAACCTCCACCACCTCGGCATGGCGCCGTGAGGAGATGGCCCCGGTTTCGCTGCGGCGGTTGCGGACCATTACCTCACCAATCAGCTCTCTGAGTCCGGCCGTGTTCCGTGGCTTCAGCGGATCCTGGGGCGAAATGTAGTTGCGCTTGAACGACGCCGCGGTCTCCAGTTGGCCCGGCGTGAGCAGGGTGATCAGGTTGAATAGCTCCTCGAGCCGGTTCTCCACCGGTGTTGCGGTGAGGAGCAGAATGTATCTCTTGCGCAGGTTCTTGACCAGTTGGTGAGCCAGCGTGCGGGCGTTCTTCAGGTGATGAGCCTCGTCCACGATCACCAGGTCGTAGTCGCATGCCAGGATCTTCTCTCTGTGCCCGGCCAGCTTGGCAGTATCCAGTGAAGCCAGGATGCGCGGGAAAGCCCGCCAAGGGTCGGGGTGCAACCGGAAAACCGGGTCGTCGTAGGTCACAAAGCCCAGGTTAAATTTGGATCGCATCTCTCCCTGCCACTGCTCGACCAGACTCGGCGGGGTCAACACCAGGATCCTCCGCGCCAGCCCTCGCAGCAGGTACTCCGTCGCAATCAGGCCCGCCTCGACCGTCTTCCCGAGCCCCACTTCATCGCACAACAGGGCACGGCCGCGCAGGTGCTTCAGCACATGGCGGACGGTCGCCAACTGATAGTCGAGCGGTTCCACACCCCGGGTCATGGGGAGCGAGAGCAGCGTGTCAAAGCCGGGATTGAGCATGAGACCGAGCGCCTGCCGGTGGAGCGCAAGATCGGATGGCGGGCCTGGCGGCGTCTCCTGGGCGAGGATGAGCAGAGCCTCGTCCTCGTCTGGATGAAAGCGCACTTCGACGTGGTGCTCAGGTGCTTGCTCTTGGGCCTCGAGCGTGGCCCCCGGGGCGGAGGGGGGCTCGGGAACTGTGCGCTTTGACCGCGATACGGGGCGACGCACACGCCCTGTCTTCGGTGCCGACACAAGGCCGCGGGCAGGAGCCGGCGCACCGCGCCGCGCGGTCCGACGCGCTGACGGCGCTGTCTTGGGCGCGCGCGTTGCGGGGACGCGGGCGGGGGCACGGCGGCCATACTGCCCTGCCTCGTCGCGATCCTGAGCGGCAACATCTGCGGCCGCGAGAAAAGATAGCTGCCTCGGGCTGGGATGACGGGGGACTGCAGCGCTCCGCCGCTTCGATGAGCGGACAAGGAACTCCGTCTCGGAGACCCTCATGACGTGAAGCGTGTCGCCCCGCAACCGGTTGAGGAACCGCGCAAGCTCAGGGTTGCTGATCAGCTTCCCCCGGCTGCCGACGTCGCAGGGGGCAGCACTCCCGCTCTCCGTTAAGAAGATGATGGTATCCCCCACCAGGTCACGCAGATCAGGCCGCAGCAACTCCTGAAGCGCGGAAAGATGCTGGCGGGCATCAACCCTTGGTCTATCCGATGAACTCACAGGCATTATCCTAGACCCCACCCCAGTGCAGTCCGGGGACAGCCACCCCGGCGCACTAGGGTGGTTCGCCATGGAGCCGGAGCGGTTCCTTTCTGCGACGTGACCAGGCGAGTGGCCGGATAGTCCGAAGCATTCATCGGAGCGAGGTGCCCTAACGGAGGACGTCCGAAGCCCTACGCCTCAACCATCCTGTAGATGTCTACTACCACAATGGAGCGTGCCTCGAAGTCAACAAGGAACAGCGCGCGCCGTCCTCCGATGCGCAGTCGCCACTCCGGCCTACCTCGAAGCTTGCGGCATCTGCGTTGTAGGGGCCCGGCGGACAACTCGTGCAGCGCCTGAAGAATCCGGGCCTTCTGATGCGCGGGGATCCGGTCAAGTACCATGGTGACACGGCTGGCCAGTTCCACGTGCCAGCGGTCAACTCTTGGGGACTTCATGCCGGTGCCTTATCATGAGATCATCTAGGGACGTGGTCTGCCCTGCGAGGTGCTCGCGCCATCCCTCTTCGGAGCTCTCCTTCTCGTCTGCCGCGAGGTCATCTCTCGCAAAGGGGTGGGAAAGGAATTCCCTAGCTTCCGCAGTCAGGAGATTCTGAAGATCCTCACTCCTGATGAGCCAGCGCCGGCCTTCCTTGCGCGCCTGTATGACTCCCTCCCGGATTAGCTCCCGAAGCCTCTTGGGGGTGAGTTGAAGAACGGAAGCCGCCTCAATCAGAGTTACGTACTGCCCATCCCTTGACTCATCGCGTATCTGCGAACGCATCAAGACAAACTCGATGAATTGCTTAACCGTCCGAATATCGCGGTCAGGCAAAGCATCGACGAGGCGATGGATCTCCTTCCTGGAAAGGCTCACTGTTGTCTCTCACCTCCCTTCAGTGGCTGGTCTAAGGTTACTTAGCCACTCGATCATAGCCTACCACTGACGGCATCCTGCCTCAACCTGCAGGCTGAGCCAAGGCCACCGCCTTCCAGCAGTGTAGCAGTGCCGGGTTGGCCCGGTTTCTGCCTATGCGGCCCGGCTGGGGTGCGATGTTGGACAGGACAGGGGTTGACCGACGGGCGTGGTAGTCAGAAACGACAATCACCCGGTTGATCAATCCGCAGTCCGCCCCATAGGCCCAAATAAGCTTGCAGCGTTCGTCACTGGCGCAATCCGGCATGATCAGCCGCGCTCGATAGCCCTTCACAGCCGCAACCATCGCCAGCCCGATGCCCTGATTCCCGCTGGTGGCTTCAACAATGATGGAGTCCGGATGAAGGAGGCCAGCCTCCTCAGCGGCGGTAACCATGGCCATGGCCGTTCGGCTCTTTATGCTCCCGCCGGGGTTGAGGGCCTCGAGCTTGGCCAGGACACGGGCCTGGCCGTCTGTTCCCATGCGTGCGAGGTGGACCAGAGGTGTGTTGCCGAGGGCCTCTAGGACGCTCGAGCAGATTGACGATGTTGGTGCTGTATGGGCCATGTTGCTCGTCTCATCCCCTGTCCAAGATCTAGAATCCTGCTCTCCCCAGCAAAGCTTGGCGCAAGTTTTCTACTGCCTCATCTGCCCGACCGCTGGCCACTGCCTCCCTGACACAGGTCTTCAGGTGCTCGTCGAGGATGTGTGCAGACAGGTGCTGCCACGCCCCGATGATGCTGCGGATCTGGTGCAGCACTTCCGGGCAGTCACGGTCCTCGCGGATCATCTCCATGACGGCTCGGGTATGCCCTTCGATCTTGGCCATCCGATGGGCGAGCTTTCCACGGTCATGGCGGGATTCGGAATGCGACATGCATCAATCACCTTCCCTCATAGGCAGGAGACCACGTGATCGAGAGCAATCTCCCGTTCAGCAGGGTCGGCCTCATGGCAGTCCGGCCTCACCCTCGGACACCGGGGGGCGAAACCGCCCTGCCCCACATTTCGTGTAAACTCAAGTTATCCGCAGCACCCTGCCTGAGCATCTCTGAACTAGTGGGGAGGCAACCCGTGGAACGCGCAGACGTCATCGTCGTCGGAGCCGGGGTGATGGGCTGCTCTGTGGTCTATCACCTGGCCCGAGAGCGCCTGCGCGTCCTCGTCCTGGACAAGGGCGACATCGGCGGCGGCACCTCCTCGGCCTGCGACGGCTTTGTGGTCAGTCAGAGCAAAAGCCCGGGCCCCTACCTTGACCTTGCGATGAAAAGCGCTGGGATGCTCCGTTCGCTGCATGACGAGCTGGGCGCCGATGTCGGCTACCGCCAGACGGGCTCGCTAATCGTGATCAGGACGGCCTCGGAATTGGACTTCATGCAGGCCCGCGCGGCGGAGCTGGCCGCCCAGGGCGTGCGGCTGGCTCTACTTTCGCGCCGTGGGGTCCAGCAGGCCGAGCCTCTCCTCGACGGCGACCTCCTTGGCGCCACTGTGTGCGCCGAGGACGGGACCGTGGATCCAATGGCCCTGAACCTGGCGTTCCAGCGCGTGGCCGCCCGGCTTGGCGCCAGGTTTCTGCCGCATACGCCGGTGAAAAGCGTGCTCATCCGGTCCGGCCGGGTGTGCGGGGCGGAGACGGAAGCTGGGGTCTTTGAGGCCCCTTGCGTGGTCCTGGCAACAGGGGTGGGACTTGGCTCTTTGGTGCCTGACGGCGGACCGCCGGTCATAATGAAACCTCTCCTGGGCCAGTTGCTGGTCACCGAGCCGCTGCCGCCGGTGCTGCGGCACTGTTGCTTAGACGCGCGCTATATCGTGCTGAAGGGCGGACATGGCCTTCATGAGGACGATGGCCGGGACGACAACGAGGCCGGCGAAGCAGGGGACGATCCCGTCGGGGTTGGTTTCGGCCTGGAACAGACCATCCACGGCAACATCCTCATCGGCAACACACGTGAGGCCCCGCGGCCCGACCGGGCCACGTCCCGCGCCGCCGTGCAGGCTATCGCCCGCTACGCTGCGTCCTTTGCGCCGCGCCTGCGGGGCGTGCACATCATCCGGACCTTCGCCGGGCTGCGCCCCTACACTGTGGACGGCCTGCCGCTCATCGGCCCAGTGGAGGAGGTCCCCGGGCTGTTTCTCTGCGGCGGCCACGGCAGCGACGGCATCACCCTGTCGCCGATCAGCGGAAAGCTCATAGCCGAGATGATCATCACCGGCGAGACGCCGGCCGAATGCCTGCCGGTGCTCCCGGGCCGGCTGCGGCGGGAGTGAGGAGGCGAAACGGCGCAATGAGTTCTTCCACCGTCGTCTGCCGTTGCGAGGAAGTCAGCGACACCGAAATCCGTCAGGCCATCGCCGCCGGGGCGACCACGCTAGCGGCGGTCAAGCGGTGTACCCGGGCCGGCATGGGCATCTGCCAGGGCCGGATGTGCCAGGGGACGGTCTCGCGCCTTCTGGCTTCTGAAACGGGTCAGCCGCCCGACGGCTTCGCCCCGCCGTCTGTCCGGCCGCCCGTGCGCCCGGTCACGCTGCAGGACCTTGGAGACCTCGGAGACCTGAGAGACCGGGGAGACCTGGAGAGGGAGCCGCGATAGATGGCGCCGCTGCCGCCCGCCCCCGTCTCCGCTGACCCTGGCCGGCGGGTCACGGCCCACCCGATCCTCGGCCCCCTCCAGCCGCCGCAAATGGTCTCGTTCGTTTTCGACGGCCGCGAGTACCAGGGGATGGAGGGCGAGCCCATCGCCGCGGCGCTGCTGGCCGCAGGCATCCGGACGCTCGGCCAATCGGAGCGGACGGGCCGGCCGAGGGGGGTTTTCTGCGGCATCGGCCACTGCTACGAGTGCCGGGTCACGGTCAACGGCGAGAGCAACGTGCGCTCCTGCCTGACCCCGCTGCGCGAGGGGATGGTCGTGCAGTCGCAGG
>JAUYEG010000138.1 GCA_030691505.1 Bacillota bacterium
ACTGAATCGCAAGCAGCTCATAGTAAGCCCTCGTGAGACCCTCGCCTGGCCTTGGCACCTGCGGCACGAAGCCTCCGGCTTGGACGCTGATGTAGTCAGGCCGCACGGGCGGGAATTGCGCCGTCGTGATAAGCACGTCAAACACGCCTGGAAACAGGAGCTCAACCCAGTCAAGGAACTGGGGTGGTTCCGCCCGGCCCCCGCCCTCGCGCTCCGCGAGCAGCCATGCCGAGGTGTAGTAGTAGCCAAAGAGCGGTTCCCAGACCCTCTGGCTCTGACGGGCGACGTATGCGACCTCGTCCTCGAACTCGGCGACCAGCAGGCTGTCTGGTGGCAGCACAGGCTTGTCCGTGCTCCGTCTGTGCCCCGCCCCCCGCTGTCGCAGTTGCTCCTGGAGATGCACCATCTCCACGGACTTGACGATGTTGGCCAGGAAGGACCCCCGGTTGGGAACCGCGACCAGCACGAGCGTCCTTACATCGCCCCGGTAGTCCAGGCTGGACAGGTAGGCGCGGGCGACCAGCCCCCCCATGCTGCGTGCGATGAGGTCGACGCGCGGCGCACCACTGGCACCCAGGGCCTCATCGATCACCGGCACGAGACTCTGCCGTGCGATCTCCCGGAAATCGCCCAGGTTGTCAGACTCGTAGTCGCAAACAAAGAGGGTCTCGCCGGGCACATAGCCCTCGCGGCATAGTGCAAGGTATGTCCCCCACAGGTCGTCGCCCTCGGCCTGGGGCTCGCCGAAGGTCCGGGACGCGCTGCCGCGGAGGCCATGGACCAAAACGACCGGAACCAGACCTGGACGCCGGGCATCGCGCACGGATGCGGCGGGGTTGCCCGGCACCGGATCGACCAGGGCCGCCGTGGCCGGGGCAGCGGGCACGGCGGCGAGGACCAGCACCACCACCAGAAGGATGACTGGTCCCGCCGCAGGCCTCGGCCAGCGCTGCAGACTGCTAGCGCAGCTAGATATCATCATCAGGACCAGCCCACAAGGCGGCGGATTTGCGCTGCAGTCCGTGATTGACCAGGCTGATCCGGCCTACCGGGAGGCCGGCCTCAAGACGGCTGAGCACGACCTCCCGCCACTGCCCCGGATGGACAACCCACCCCCCGGCCCTAGCGGTCGTGGAAGGCACCAGGGCCCAATCAAGCCCGCGGCCCGCCGCGAGCGACTGCTCCCTGCCGTCAAACCGCAGGACCACGATGCCGTCCCTGTCTACGGACATAAGCGTCAAGGCTAAGCCGCCCGATAGCAGCCTGACCGCGGCGGGAAGGACAACCGGCAAACGCGTTTCCGACCGGGTGCTGACCGCCGCCACATCGTCCTCAAGATGGACCTGTGCGATGGCCAGGGCGCGGCGCAGACCGCTCCCGCCCGCTTGCGATGTCTGGGACGGAGTACCGATGCCCTGGTCGCCCCCGCTGCCGCCGCCGGCGTCCACAGCGAGGGAAGTCCAGACATGAAGGACAACCCACTGATTCCACGGGACTGGCCGCAGGAGAAAGCTGCGAACTGGGCCTGCTCCCCAGCGCAGCAGGGCGGCGGCCACCACAACGACCAACCCTACCTGAAGGGAGGACTTGAGGGGAGAGAAACGGGACACACCGAACCGAGCTATCATGTTCCAGATATTACCATGTAGGCGGGCGCCCGGTCAACCTACCCGGCCTCAAGAATTGTTTGTTGCTTGTGCTAACCGCGCCCGGCACTCGCCTCCTCAAGCAGCCGCCACAACTCGTCGCGCGGCGCATCCGTGACGATCTCGCGCTCACCGGACACCCTTAGTACCTGCCTGCCTCCACCGGCTGGCGCCATCCGGCCCACGACCGCCCCGCCGAAACCGCCGTCCCGCAGGGCCGCCACCAGGTCAGCCGACCTCGCCTCATCGACCGCAATGAGCAGAGCCCCGCTCGAGATCAGCCGCAGCGGGTCACACCCGAGTACTCGCGCGAGGGTTTTGGTTTCATCCAGCACCGGAACCCGCGCCTCATCGAGCACAAAACCCAGCCCTGACGCCTCGGCCAGCTCAAAGGCCGCGCCCGCCACGCCGCCCTCAGTCGGGTCGTGCATGGCCGACGGCCGGAACGCCCGGGCGGCCCACGCGTCCGCCACCACGCTCAGCCTGCTCCGCAGCCCCCGCGCCCGCTCCAGCACGTCCTCACCCACCCCGGCCGCCCGCAGCCGCTCCGCAAACGTCTCGGCCAGGATAGAGGTGCCCTCCAGGCCAGCCGCCTTGGTGAGCACGAGCACATCGCCGGCCCGCGCGCCGCCGGGCCTGACCAACTCATCGCGCCGCACACGGCCCACCGCCGTGGCCGAGAGGACGGGGGTCGTCACCGCCGCTGTGACCTCCGTGTGCCCGCCGATAATCTCGATGCCCAGCTCGGCCGCGGCCTGATGCGCGCCCTCGGCCAGGTCAACAAGCTGCTGCTCCGTCGCCCCATCCGGCAGCAGCACGGTCAGCAGGATGCCGACCACCTCGGCGCCGCACGCCGCGACGTCGTTGCACGCGATATGCACGCTGTACCAGCCGGCATCGGACGCGGCCCCGGTGATCGGGTCGGTGGAGAGAACGACGAGGTCGCCGCCGAGGTCGAGGACGGCAGAGTCGAAACCAATTCCGGCCCTGACGACCGCCTCCGGACGCCGCCGCCCGGTGCGGCTGAGGACCGCGGACTGAAGCAGCGAGGAGGAGAGCTTGCCGGTTGCCAGGCCGCGCGCCCCCCCGCAGCTCAGACCAGTGTCATGCGCCGAGCCCGAACCCATCTGCTACCCACCCAACGCTGCGGGGTCCGGCCAGTTGCCTCTGGCCAGATGCGCGGCGGCGATAATCGCGGCGACCATGCTCCGTGCGTCCGCCCTGCCCTGCCAGGCCAGGTCAAACGCCGTCCCGTGGTCTACCGAGGTACGCACCAGCGGCAGCCCGAAGGCCACCGTGTAGCTCCGGGCCATGTCGTGCACCTTGACCGCGATGTGTCCCTGGTCATGGTACATCACCAGCACCAGGTCGTACATCCCCCCCGTGGCCAGGGCCAGCATGCTGTCGGCGGCGAGGGGGCCGGCGGCGTCTATCCCCTCGGTCCGCGCCTCGGCGACTGCCGGGGCTATCTCGTCCATCTCTTCGCGCCCGAAAAGCCCGCCCTCGCCGCCATGCGGGTTGAGCGCAGCGACTGCGATCCTGGGACGCGGGCTGCCGAAGCGGGCCATCTCGCGCTGCGCCAGCCTCAGTCGGGCCAAAACCAGCTCGCGCTTCACCGCGGCAACCGCGTCCCCCAGGGATTTGTGTGTCGTCAGGTGCAGGCACCGGAGCGTGCCGGCAACCAGCACGGTGGCGGACTCCCGGGTGCCGGTGAGTCTTGTCAGGAATTCGAGGTGCCCGATGTCGCTGTAGCCTGCCAGGGCCGTGGCTTCTTTGTTGAGCGGCGCGGTGGCCAGCGCGTCGGCCTTGCCCGCCAGCACGTCCGCCGCCGCCCGCTCGAGGTAGGCGAAGCTGGCCGCCCCGCACGGGCCGGACACGCGTCCGGGCACGAACTCGCCGGGACGCGGGCCAGGTACAGGAACCATCTCGGGCGCAGGCACGATGTCGGGGCTGACCGGCTCGCCGTGCCCCCGCTCCTGCGTCCCCTCAACAAGCCGCATAGCCGCCTGGACCACCTCGGGCGTGCCGTAGACCACCGGCCGGCACGCGGCCAGCACTGCGGGGTGCAGCACGGCGCGCGCCACAACCTCCGGCCCGATGCCCGCGGGGTCGCCGATGGTCATAGCGACCCTTGGCAGAAGACCGCGGCCCGCGGCTTCATCAGACACTGCAGGCTCTGGAGGCTCTGGAGGTACTCTAGACGCTGCTACCATGCCCGGGCCACCTACACGTGAATGGTATAGTCACGGTGCGGTCCCACGGACACCAGGGCGAGCGGCACGCCGGTCTGCTCGCAGATCAGGTCGAGATAAGCCCGGGCCTCCGCGGGCAGGTCCTCAAGCTTGCGGATGTCGCGCGTGGGCCGACGCCACCCCGGCAGGCGGACGTAGACCGGCTCCAGCTTGCCGAAATGCCGGGCCTGCGGCACCAGATCGTACTCGCCCTCGGGCGAACGGTAGCGGACGCACACCTGCAGCTCCTCAAGCTCATCGAGCACGTCCAGCTTGGTTATGGCCAGCCCGTCGGTCCCGTTGAGCAGGCAGGCGTAGCGCACCGCGACAAGGTCGAGCCATCCGCACCGCCGCGGCCGCCCGGTGGTGGCCCCGTATTCGCCGCCCCGCTCCCGCAGAGCCTGTCCGACCGCCCCAACGTCCTCGGTCGGCACGGGCCCTGCCCCGACGGCCGTGGTGTATGCCTTGACGACCCCGGTGACCTGCTTGATGAATCGCGGCGGGATGCCCCCGCCCGAGCAGGCTCCCCCGGCGGTCGGGTTTGATGAAGTCACGAAGGGATAAATGCCCCAATCTAGGTCGCGCATCACACCAAGCTGGCCTTCCATCAGAAGCGCGGTATCATTGGCGATCCAGCCGGCGACAAGCGGCGCAGGGTCCACGATATATGGGGCCAGGCGCTGGCCGGCATCGATCAAATCGCCTAGGAGGGCCTGCCCTTGGTGCTTGGCCTCGGCCGCATCGAGCCCGAGCCAGGCCCGGTACCTGCCGAAAAGCAGGTCCAGGGCTTCGCGCAGCCTGCTTTCGTCGAGCAGGTCCCCGGCCTGGATGCCGAAACGCGCCGCCTTGGTCGCGTACGCCGGCCCGATGCCGCGCCCCGTGGTGCCGATCTCGCCACCCCCGCGCAGTTCCTCCTCGCGTTCCTCGACCTGCAAGAACGGCGGCAGGACGACCTGGGCCCGGTCGGAAAGACGGAAGCCCGCGACCGAAATCCCATGCGACTCCAAATCGGCCATTTCCGCCAGCAGGCTTGCGGTATCCACAACCGTCCCGGTGCCCAGCAGGCAGAGCACCCCCGGCCGGAAGATCCCCGAGGGCATCAAATGCAGGCGCCATTCGCCGTGGTCGTTGACAATGGTGTGGCCGGCGTTGGCCCCGCCCTGAAAGCGCACCACGGCCTCGGCCCGCGAGGCCAGATAGTCCACAACCTTGCCCTTGCCCTCGTCTCCCCACTGCGTGCCGACGACCACTGTCGCCGCCAAAGCTACTCCTCCTCTTATCCCGGCCTTTGCGCAACTCCACGGCTAGCTTAACTCTGGACATGGGGATAAATCCAATTGATAATCGGAATTAAGCACATAAGCCTTGCTTATCATAGACCTGGAAATGCACACTGACTGGAGGCCGACAGCATTGCTGCTCTCGCAACTGGAGACCTTCGCGACGGTGGCGCGCGTGGCCAGCTTCACGCGCGCGGCCGCTGACTTGAACCTTTCCCAGCCGGCGGTGACCCAGCATGTGGCCGCGCTGGAGACCGAGCTCGGCTGCAAGCTTTTTGACCGCAAGGGGCGCACGGTCAGCCTCACCCCGGCCGGCGAGAAACTGCTTGCATGCCAGCGCAAGGTCGGCGGTGCGCTGGCAGAGCTGCGGCAGGAACTGGCGGGTCTGCGGGGCGGTGCGGCGGGACGCCTTGCCGTCGGGGCCGGGCTGACGATCTGCATTTTTACCCTCCCGGCTCTGCTGGCCGCCTACCGGCAGCAGCACCCCCACGTGGACCTTCACGTGCGCAGCGGTCGCACGCAGGAGGTGCTGCGCATGGTGCTCGAAGAGCAGGTCGACCTCGGCCTGGTCACGTCGCCGGTGCGCCACCGGCTGCTCGACACCGTTCCGCTATACCGCGACCGGATGCTGGTCATTGCGCGGCCTGACCACCCTCTGGCCCGGCGCGGCGCGGAGGTCGAGCCGGCCGCTCTGGGGGCATGCCGCCTGATTCTCTTCGAGCGCGGCTCCGGTTTCCGCACGTATCTCGAAGAGGTCTTCGAATCACACGGCGTGCTGCTCCGGCCGGACATGGAGCTCGACAGCATCGAGGCCATCAAGGAGATGGTTAACGCCGGCCTGGGTATCTCGGTGGTGCCCGAGATGGCCGTGGCGCGCGAGCTTGCTTCTGGCACGCTGGTCAGCCTGACCTTGCACGGCTGGCCGCCGATGGAGCGCACCACGAGCATGATCATCCGGCGGGCGCACGGTCCGAGGGCCCCGGCCGTGCAGGCTTTTGCGGATCTGGTGCAGGAAAGCTTCACCAAGGCGGAACGGTGGCCGCAGGGGGAATGAAGGCAATGGATCTGCGCCTCAAGCTGTGGATCGAACACGACGGCCATATGGTCATCGGCGAAGGCCTGTGCCGGCTGCTTATGCTCGTCGAGGGAACCGGGTCGATCACCGGGGCAGCGTCCGGGATGGGTCTTGCGTACCGGGAGGCCTGGGGCAGGTTGAGGCAGGCCGAGCAGGCCGTGGGGCAGCCGCTCTTGTCGCGTCACGCCGGAGGCGCGGGCGGCGGCGGCGCCATGCTCACCCCGCTGGCCCGTGAGCTCGTTGAACGTTTCGGCAGGATCAGACTCG
>JAUYEG010000004.1 GCA_030691505.1 Bacillota bacterium
GTTCATGAAGAGCCAGACGGGGAAAGGCGACGCCTGTCAGATTGTATGGGACGAAAAGTCAGTGGCCTGCTCGGGGGCATACGTGCTGCCGCGCGCCCGCCGGCACGGCTGCGGAGCGCTGCTCCTCGCCGCCGTGGTCGATTGGGCCAGGGAGCTTGGATATGAGCGGGTGTCCCTCGACTTTGAGGCTGCTAACATCCACGGGGGCGCGTTCTGGCTCAGGCACTTTGTATCTGTCTGCTATTCGGTGCTGCGGCACATCAATGATCACATCCTCAAAACGCCGCCTGGCTAGATGAGGAAGGCGCCAGGCAAGATGCCTTTGCGGCCTCGTCCTCCGGCGATGCCTTTAACGCCCGACACGTTGATAGGAGTTGATCCATGTGCTGCCGCCCCGCTACCGGTTCTATGAACTTGGCGCCCAGCATCTCCGGCCCAGCCCGAGAGAGGCCGTATCACACATCCTCTTCTCCCTGCGGGAAACGTGGCGCGCGGCCCCCGGCGTCGTTGCCCTCACGTTTGCCGGCGCGGCAGTTTCGTCCCAGTTCGGGGTGGCGGCCTCGTACCTACAGGGGTTGCTGGTGGACAGGGCCATCGCCGTCGCCGAAAGGGGCGCCGCGGTCGCCATCCTTGCCGCGCCCCTGCTTTTCCGGCTGCTGGTCGAGGTCGTCCAGAGCGGGTACAGCTGGGTCAGCAACATCGAGGGCGCCTACCTGCGGACCAAGGTGTCCAACTCGCTGCGCATCAGCCTGCTGGACCGGGTTTCCCGTCTCGACACCGCGCTGATCGAATCGCCCGCGGGGCAGGACGCGCTGGAGTACGCCGAGCGCAACCTGTCCCTTGTCGCCTACACCCCGACCATGGTCGCCGGCCTGCTTCGCACATCGCTGACCATGGTGACCTCGCTGGCGATTATCGCCGCGTTTGACTGGCGGGCGGCTGCGGTCGCGGGTGCGGTGTGCGTTCCCTGCGGCGTCATTTTCGCCAGGATGGGTCGGTCCCGGCTGCATCACGAGCTTCGGGCCACCCCCGAAAACCGGCGGCTCTATTATGCCAGCAGCCTGCTGCGCGCGCCGGCGAGCGTCCGGGAGGCGCGCATCCTCGGCTTCCGGGACTACCTGCTGGGCAGGATCCGGTCGCTCCAGGACCTGCTGTGGCACCGTGAGGCGCAGTTGTTGGCGACGAACCACCGCCGCGGCTTTGTCGCCGAGTTCACGGTTTCTGTCGCGTCGGTCGTGGGTATCGCGTTTGTGCTCGCGGCGCTCGTCGAGGGCAGGATCACGGTTGGGCAACTCGTTTTCTTCATGAGCCTGGTTGTGGCCAACATACGCCGGATGGAGAGCGACACCAGCGCCGTCACCGGGGCATACGAGAGTGCCGCGCGGGTGGGCGCATTCAGGCGCGTCATGGACATGAAGCCGCTGATCGCATGGCCGGAAGGGGCTGGCGGCCTGACGGACGACGCTCCCCCCGGTATTGAGTTCCGAGAGGTGAGCTTCACCTACCCCCGGACCAACGTGCGAGCGTTGAGTGGCGTATCGTTTACGCTGCGCCCCGGCTGGCGAGCCACGCTGGTGGGCGAAAACGGGGCAGGCAAGACCACGCTCGTCAAGCTGCTCCTGCGTCTGTACGACCCGGACGAGGGACAGGTCCTGATAGACGGCCGCGATATCCGCGAGTACGACCTCGAGAAGCTGTGGGACAAGGTGGCCTATCTGGCGCAGGACTCCGTCCGCTACGAGCTGACCGCGCGGGAGAACATCGCCTTCGGCCGGATCGGGCTCATCGAAAACGACACGGCCCTGCTGGCCGCAGCCGAACTGGGCGGCATCCGGCGCAAGATCGAGTCGCTGCCCAGCGGACTGGATACAGAGCTGGGGACGTCGTTCGGGCAGGCACAGCAGCTGTCGGGCGGCGAATGGCAGCGCCTCGCCCTTGCGCGGGCCTTCGCGCGCGGCGCCACGCTGGCCGTTCTCGACGAACCCACCACATCCCTCGACCCTCTGCAGGAGTCCGAGATTCTTGAGCGGGCAATGGACAGCATCGCCGGCAAGACCGCGATCGTCGTGTCCCACCGGCTCGCGACAGCGCGGATGGCCGATGTTATCCTGGTCATGAAGGACGGGCGGGTTGTGGAAGAGGGCCCCCACGCCGAGCTTCTCGCGGCGGGCGGGGCGTATGCCGAGCTCTTCGAAAAGCAGGCCCAGTGGTACCGGGACAGTGAGCCGAAATAGCCTACACCACGGCTGACGTTCTCACGTGGTGGAAACCGAGGGGGTCGGTTTCCGCCCACCAGTGCTGGTAGGGCGGGTCAGATTCAGGAGGAGGATGCAATGCCATGAGGATCTACGTTTCTGCCGACATGGAGGGCATTGCCGGCATCACCAGCCGGGAGCTGCAGCTAGTACCCGAGGGGCGGGAGTTCGCCGAGGCCCGCTTGCTCCTGACCGAGGAGGTCAACGCGGCGATCCGCGGCGCGTATGATGCCGGCGCCACGTACGTGCTGGTCAACGACTCGCACGGCCACATGAACAACATTCTGCCCGACCGGCTGGACCCGCGGGCCGAGCTGTCACAGGGCTACCCGAAGCCCCTATATATGATGGAGGGGATCAGCGGAGAGTTCGACGCCGTCTTCTTTGTCGGCTACCACGCCGCGATCGGCACCGCCGACGGTATCCTCAACCACTCCTACAACTCCCGGGGCATCTACAACGTCAGGGTGGGCGGCAAGCTGATGTCCGAGAGCATGCTCAACGGGCGAGTCGCGGGCCACTACGGGGTTCCCGTGGCACTGGTCACCGGAGACGCCGCCACCATCCGGCAGACGCAGGCCGACGCGCCGGGCGTGCACGGCGCCGTCGTCAAGTGGAGCTATAACAGGGGTTCGGCGAGGTTCATCTCCCCGGAAAGGGCCCGTGAGGTCATCGCGAAGGCAGCCGCCGATGCCGTCCGCAGTGCCTCGGCCGGCGGTGCGCACGGGATGCTTATGGCGGAAAGGATCCCCGTACGCTGGGAGATCGACTGGGTCTACACGGTGATGGCCGACATGGCCTGCCTGGTCCCTGGTGTCAAGCGCGTGGCCGATCGCTCCATCGAGTTCGAGAGCCCGGACTACCTCGTGGGGTTCAAGCAGTTTCAGGCGGTGACAATGCTCAGCTATCTTGTGTAGGCGGAAACCGAAACGTCGGGCGTCTTGGATCTGGCCTCTCGCCCTTCTCGGCCAAAGTCGAAAGCGGCGGCGGCATCGTGATCGCAGGCATCAGAGGCATTGAGGTTCCGACAGGCTGATGCGCCGAGACGACCAACCCCGTTTCGACGAGGAGTTTGCAAGGCTGACCCTCCATCTGTCAACGATCTTGACCCCGATCCACAACACTATCAGATGGCCTGCATGATACCCAGGCCGCGGGAGCCGTCCTTGTCCAGAGTGTCATCCAGCCGACTGCAGAGATCCTCAAGGTGGGTCATCACGGTAGCTCGACTTCGACCAGCGCGGAGTTCCTGCGGCCGTCTCGCCCGAGGTCGCCGTGATTTCGGTCGGAACCGGCAACACCTATGGCCACCCCGCAGCAGCAACGCTGACGAGGCTATCTGTGGCCGACGCGGACGTCTACCGAACGGATCTCCACGGAACGGTGACTATCACCACGGACGGCAGTACATTTCACCCGGATATGCCCTGGTCCGCGCTGTGGAGGTGGACATCGAAGGACGATCCCAGACCATGGGCCCGTTCGAGGGCTATGGCTACAGACGTGGTCACATGACAGCTGCTGGCTGGCAACGTATGACCCGGGAGCACATCTGAAGAGTCACTTCTAGGTGAAATAGCGGTCTGGGGACCGGCGGAGGGCAACCTGAGCCGCTATGGCGGGGGAAGCTCGCCCATGCTGTACTTCGGGCCTCACCAGGCCCCGGCCTGGTCGCCTGATGGCCAGCACTTGCTCTTCGCCGCCGGATACGAAGGTAATGGTGGTCCGACTCACTGACCTGTACCCGCCAGCGGGGATCGGCACAGCTCCGGCCACCCATAAGCGATGACCTCAAGCTCCGCGCCCCCGATTGTCTCTTTGCGCTTCCCAGCGGGCGTGCCGCCGAGGCGCTCGTAGAAACCGCAGGCAGGGTTACCCTTGAGTACCCAGACTATCATGGACTTCCGCCCATCCACCAAGAGCCCGCGGACTGCCGCCGTCGCCAGTGCGCGGCCTATGCCCCTGCGCTGCCACCCTGGCAGCACGTAGATGGCATACAGGTTTGACTCATAGGCCGGGCGCTCTCCGCCCTCGTCCCCGGTGGACGTGTTGGGGCCCGCCGAAGCGAACCCCACGACCCCGGCCTCGGGGTCATCGGCCACGAACACCCTGACGCCCTCGCGGACCAGGAAGCTCTCCCACCCCCGCCGGGAGCGATCATAGCGTAGTCCGGCCAGGTATTCGGCCGGCATCACCCCGGCGTAGGTATGACGCCAGGTGTCTATGTGCACCCGCGCAATGGCCTCCGCGTCGCCTGTGACAGTAGCCCTGATGAGCATGGGCTATCTGTCCCCGGACGCCGCATCCAGGATGGCGCCCATCTGGTCTGGCAAAAGGGAGCGGGTACCCGTTTCCCGGACGATGGCCGCGAGGTTCAGCCAGACCAGGCGACGAACCTCCGCCGCCTCAAGCCCGTATTGCTGCCCGACCAGGTGCTCCACCCACTCGACCCGGCACGGGATCGCGGCGGGGGGATCGTTGTAGCCGTGGTCGCTTTCCACCAAGAGGCGGTCCGGCGGGACGTGGGAACGGAACTTGGACTGGCGCGCGACCGCCGAATGCACCGAGAAGCAGCACCCGAGCGCGACGGCCTCGCGGGTTTCGGCTGCGGTGCCCGTCCACCAATGCAGGACCGGTACGCGGATGGGCCTCCGCCGCAGCTCATCGAGCACCTGGCGCGTGGCGTGATAGGAGTGAATGCTCACCAACCGGGGCATGCTGGCCAGAACCTCCAAAGCCTGTCTGAAGTTGCGCACCTGGAGATCCAGCGGGGCGCAACCGTATAGCCTGGAGCCCATGTCCAGACCGATCTCGCCCACCACCGCCGTCGGCTCACATAGCGCCCTAAACCGCCCCGCCTCGAATGCCTGCTGCGATTGCACCTTGCGCGGATGGCAGCCCGGCCCCCAGATGACTAGCGGTTCACGGCGTCCGACGGCGAGGTCCGCCTCCTCAAGCGAGGTGGTCATCGCCAACACGGCCCCCGACCGGGCAAGCTCGACGCCGCTGCTGGACAGGGAGAGGTGGGCGTGGGCATCCAGGGACGGGAGCGGCTCCACGGTCACGAAAGCACCTCCCGGGCGGCCGGGTTGGGGAGAACGCCGATGTTGTTTCTGCCACCTGCGAGTGCAATCCTCTGAACGCTGCCATTCCGACAGGGAGCCGGGCCCGGAGGGGCCCGGCTTCCGATATCACAGTGCTCGGTCTAGTGCCTATCCGCCTCTAGAAACCCTCCACCACCTCGTCGATCAGCGATCCCACGAACGCCACAGCTTTCCGGATGGCGTCGGGCCTGGTCATGTCGACCCCGGCCATCGCCGCGCGCTCCAGCGGCTTCTTGGTCCCGGCGATCTTGAGCACTTCGAGCCAGCGGTCAACCGCCGGCCGGCCCTCCTCGCGGATAGCCTGAGCGACCGCCGTGCCGATGGTCAGGCCGGCGGAGTACGTGTACGGGTAAAGGCCCATGTAGTAGTGGGGCTGCCGCATCCAGGTCAGGCGGGCGCCGTCGTCGATCTCGACCACACCGCCCCAGAACTCCTCCAGGATCTCGCCCTGCACCTTGCTCAGCACGGCCTCGGTCAGCGGGCGGCCCTTCTCCGCCAGAACGTAGGTCCGGCGCTGCAGCTCGCCCTCGATGAGGTGCCGCACGAAGTTGTGGTAGTAGGTCGCCAGGAGCTGCATGATCACCCAGCGGCGCATGCGCCTGTCGGCGCTGCGGTCGAGGATGTCCTGAGCCACAAGCAGCTCGTTGATTGTTGACGGGGCCTCGGAGAAGAACCGCGAGCCGCGCGTATTGGCCAGCCGCTGGTAGCGAAGGGCCAACACCCCCTGCCCGGCGTGGCCCAGCTCATGGGCCAGCACAAGCGCATCACGCATGCTGCCGGTCCAGGTGATCAGGATGTACGGGTGGACGCCGTAGACCGTGCTGCAGAATGCGCCGGTCGACTTGCCGATGTTGTCGGCGAGGTCGATCCACCGGCTGCGCAGCCCCTCGTCAATGATCGGGGCGTACTCCGGGCCCAGCACCGAGATGCCCCTGAGGATGGTCTCCGAGGCCTGCTCGTATGTCGTTTCCGGGTTGTACTCGGGATCCAGCGGCGCCTCGATGTCGCAGTACAGGATCTTGTCCAGGCCCAGCACCCGCTTACGCAGCTCCACGTAGCGCCGCATGTGCGGGGCGAGCTCTTTGAGAATTATGTCGTGCAGGCCGTTGTAGACGTCCTCGGTGACCTCCTGCTCCGCGAGGATCATGTCCGTCGCCGACTTGTAACCGCGCAGCCGGGCCACGACCACGTTCTTCTTGACCTCAGTGGCCCACGTGGCGGCAAAGGTGTTCTTGTACGCCCTGAGCCCCTTGGTGAAGGAGGCATAGGCGTTGCGGCGGAGCACCGGGTCGGGATCCTTCTCAAAGCGCCCTTCGTAGACCGCAAAGGACATAGGCCACTGGATCCCATCCTTGTCCGTGATCGGATCGAACGTCATGTCCGAGCTCTTGGACCGGTTGTAGATCATCTGGGGCGCGCCGAGGACCTCGCTTAGCGAGGCCAGCGCAACCTCGGTCTCGGGGCCAAGCACATGCGGTTTCTGCTCAAGCAGCAGCTCAATTGTCCTCCGGAAATCCGTGAGGCCGGGCTCCTCGGCGAGGTACCGCTCGAGGGTGCCGCCGGGAAGCGCGAGGGCTTCCGTTTGGATGAAAGACGTCGCCGCCTGGACTTTGGCGGACAGCGCGCCGACGCGTGCCGCGGACGCCTGGTAGGCCGACGAAGTCCCATCCGCCGAAAGGTGCAGCGAAGCGTACGAGGCCACGGGGATGAAGCGTTTGTGCAGTTCTTCTTGGGCTTCGAGGCAGGCCAGGAAGGTGGACGCGCCCTCCCCCAGCTTGCCCTTGAACCGGGTCACGCTGCCGATTTCGCCCTCGACGGCGGCCATGGCCGCCTCCCAGGCCTCGGCGTTTGGAAAGATGCGCGTCAGGTCCCAGGTCATCTCGACGGGCACTTCGGCACGGGTCAGACGTTTCTGCATCAGGGGTCCCTCCTTATAGCGTGGGTGAGCGCGGGCGGAGCGGGGATGCCACAACCGCGACCGCGGTCGCACGGCTCGAATGTCCTTCCAGTGGGTATTCCTGCACTGGGCCGCTGTCCCCTGCCAACCGGGGCGACTCGAACCATCCATGCCGGGAGGCCCTGAACCCGTATGCAGGGGACGGCGTTCCGGCACAGGAATAGCTCCGAAAATCGCAGATCACTCAGGAGGGGATTCCGGTGCAAGAGCGCTCCGTCCGTTCCGAAGTCCCGGCCGAGCTTACGTGTAACCTTGGGACATTTTCCCGAGCACCAACGATTGGGAGGCCGGCCTGGCGGCCGTCGAGGCCGAAATCGGCAACGTGACGCAGTTCCGAGGGACGCTCGGACAGGGAGCTGCGGCCTTCCTGGCCTGCTTCGGGGCTCAAGAGCAGCTGCAAAAGCGTTTCATCCCTGTCCTGTCTTATGCAACTCTAAACCTCGCCAGCGACGGCGCCTCCTCCGCCTGCCAGGCCGCGGCGGCCCGGGTCTGGGCGCTTGGGGCCAAGATTGAAGCCGAGACGTCCTTCATACGCTCCGAGGCCCTTGCCCTCCCGGAGGGAACCCTGGAGGGGTACCTGGGATCCGAGCCGGGCCTGGCACCCTTTCGCCCAACCGTT
>JAUYEG010000011.1 GCA_030691505.1 Bacillota bacterium
TGCCTCGCCGGGTCGATCAGGAAGCCATAGTGGGCGGCTAATTCCGCGTAGCTGCGGTTAAGCTTTGGGTCATATAGGTCCGGCTTGACCACTCCGCTCTTGAGGTTGTTGAGGATGATGCGCCGGGGTACTGCTCCGAAGAAGGCCAGCGCTTCGGTGTGACACTGTTGCCATGACAGCGCGTTGAGGCGGACCACTAGGCGGACGAACATGTGGCGACTGTAGCTCAGCACCAAGGCGAAGGCATAGACCCTGTGTGTCTTGCCCGTGATTGGGTCCTGCCAGGGCCCCATGTAGCCGAAATCCACCTGAGCTTCCTCTCCCGGGTCGACCTCGGGGCGCCAGATGGGCATGGGGCTTGTGGCAAGGAGCTCGGGCATGGCGGCATGCACGTACCGCCGGAAGGTCGCCACTGTGTATTCGAGGAATTGGTCCGCGATATGGCAAGAAAGCATGGGCGATGTGTGCTTCTCAGTACCCACGAGGTCGAAGTAGCTGAGCGACTGTGTGATCGAGTGATCGTTGATAAGGGAGAGGTCATATTTACAGGGACTGTTGAGGCCCTTCGCAGAGTTCTTCCCAAAAGGTGGCCGCACGACAAAAGGGCCTACCCGACTTCGACGGTGTGGGGGGTGACATGAAGGTGCGCAACTTCAGGGTGCCGAGTAGTCTTCGTGGTTGGCTAATGCGTCCGCTTGATGTTCGGACCCTTGCCATACTAGGCTATGTGTGCGGCCTCGGCATCCTTGCATTGGTGCCCCTGGCCTCTGAGAGCCTGCCTGTGATCTTCTGGGCCGCGATTGGTCTGGGCATTGTGGCCATTAGCTCGCTGGTCTACTCGCCGGACCTCCACCCGAGTGGGTCTCGGTTAGCTGCTTTCTTCTTGGTCTTCTTGATGCATGGCCTAGTCGCCTGGGCTTCCTTTAAAGCAGGGTACTACCCTCGCTTCCTGGCCGGCGGGTACTTTGGTGAGGCGATCCGCATATCATCCCTCTTTGTGCTGCTCGAATGGGGAGCAACTACCGCGCTGGGGCGTACGTTCACCTCCACGGCTCGTCATACGATTCCGCTGTGGCAATTGGCTAGTGCGCTGATCCTGATTGTCCTAGCTACAGCAGCGCCGGTTAGCGTGGCCCGTGGATATGGCGTCTCGGCTGGCGCCGCGCCGGCACGCTATCGCCGGCTATCGGTAGACGCTACCGGGGGAGCTAGCGCCCTGCCGAGCGCCTTAGTAGAAGACGTCTTCATTCAAGTACAGTGGGATTACAGAGCGGGCTTGTCTAGGGTCGCTGGTTGGGACATCAAACAGGACGGGGAATGGGCGATCGACGTTGCCCATCCGCACGACCGGCCTGGGGGGCTCCCTCCCCCATCGCTGGCAATGGAGAACGGGACCGGGCTGGTCCTGGCCATCACCGAGTTGGCCCATGCGAATGAGGCGGGTGACCGGGCCTGCTGGGTCGTCTGGATTGACGTTCGGACGGGAACGAAAGCGAAGGCGGAGACAGTTGCCAGGGCTCCGTCACTTGGGCCTGACGCATCGGCAGTCTCTCTTCCAGCCGGCTGGCAACGTCCGCCACTTTCAGGGGATTGCGCGGTCAGGGTGGATGTTGGGCCTGATGGATCGCTTATGATGGAAGGCCCAGGATTCGAGTGGAGTCTGCGCGGTGAAGCGGCCTTCAAAAAGTTCGTCATCGGCAATGACGTTGTCGTAATGAGGGACCTGTGGAACGAGAAGTATTGGTACCACATCTTCCTCCTACCGGTCCCCTAGTCGTAACTTCCTTTGAGACGCCCAAGCGGTGACATAGGCACGGCCGGTCGAAACTGAGCCAGGACAGGCGGATGGAGACGACCCGCGGCCGCGGAAGCAGTGATATGTATCTGCATGACAGTCAGCTTGCGGTCGGTCTACTGCTGCCGTCGCTCACGCTCCTTGACGCGTGTTTGCTCACGCAAGGTGTCGTCCGCATGGCAGCCTGATGCTTCCCGCCACCTAACCAGCCGCCTCAGCCTGCAGCTCCAGCAGGGCCTGCTTGACGGTCGACGCCTCGATGATCTTGCGCTGCTCGGCGAGACCCGCCAGGAGGGCCGCGGTGCAGAGATTGTTCACCTGCCGGGGGATTCCCTTGGTGTACTGGTAGATGAGCCGTGCCGCGTCGTCCGAGAAGAGGGCGTGGCTGACGCCGGCCACCTTGAGCTGGTGCTGGATGTAAGCCCTGGTCTCCTCCCCGGTCAGCCCTTGTAGGTGATAGCGCATCGTGATCCGCTGGGCGATGGCGGCGAGAACCTGCAGGCGGAGCTCTGTGTAGTCGGTCGGCAATCATGTCCGGCTAAGTTATGCACTCCTCATACTGCTGTGGTTACGAGTGTCTGCCCGGTGGATCAGATGCGCCGCCAAGCCAAGAAGGACGGATATTGGCACGCCGACCGACCACGAGCGGAGCAGCACGGAAAGAAGTACGGCATTCGCGGCCGCGTATAGCGCGGCCTGCCAGGGAGAGCCGTCAAAGGAAGGTCGACTCGGTTTCAGAAACACGGTCAGCGCGCCGATAAGTATTGATGTGACAAGCAACACGACGAGCACAACGAGGGCGTGCTGCAGTGTGATGCCACCCGGGATCCTAAAGAATAGATTCAGAATGGCGAAAACGGCAAAACTCATTGCTAGAGCAAACACCTGCGGAACTCCTGCAGTACGAGGGTACAACCACCGTTTTAAGGTCTCCAACGTCTCAGCCTCCTCGTTCTGGGCACGAGCCGAACTACGTCCATGTGCCCGGACTTCTACCGCTCGACTCGACAGGAACCGACAGAATGGGACTTCTAAGTCTCCTCCTAAGGCATGGGCGGGCAGGGATGCAAAGGACTCCAGGCGCGTCTGCCTAACCCTACCATTAGGAGGGGTAGTTGTCTTGCTTCGTTCCCTGACAGGGCGCACCTTGCTTGATAGAGTAACCCGGTTGTCCACGTCGGAGTGCATCAGATGGCCAACCTAAGGCTTCGTCCATCCGTTAGTCCGTCACCACCGTCGCATAGACGTCCACCTGCCGCTCCACCGTGTACACGTTGAGCACCGACCTGACACCGCCGCCGTCCCGGTACCTCAGGCGGAGAACCAGCGCTCCGGTCACGGTGAACCTCCCCGGTTTCTCCCAGATCATCTCGAACACGGGCCCGGGGTAGAGGTAGGCCAACTCGGCGTGGATGCCCTCGCCTGCCCCAGCCGGGAGCTGGTAGGTAAGCCTGTACTCCGCCATCCTCCCGGTAACCCAGGCGGCGGGGCCGTCCAGGCGCAGTTTGACCTCGGGCGAGCCGACGGTAATCGCCTGAAAGGCAATCGGGACACCAGCCTCGGCGGCGTCAACCTCGACCTCCCACTCCCATCCGGCAAGCTCGGTCCCCTCAGCAGTGAGGGAGATGGCGCTGCAGGTGTACTTGCCGGGGACTGCGTACGTGTGCTCAGCTGTGACGCACGTGTGAGCGGGTTCGCTGTCCGCCCGCTTGACTCCATCCCCAAAGTTCCACTCCCACCGCTGATGGCCGTGCACCACCGGCTGGAGGCTGACCGTCTGCTTGTCCCTGTGGGTGGCACGGATGACGGGCACCTCGCCTGATGAGCTTGCTGAAGGCAATAGGGCAACCTGACCCTGACCGGGTATGACCGCGGCCTCCCGGCCCGCAGTATCGGAGGTGCCTGAGTCAGCCGACTCCGGTCCGGTGCCGGCCCCCCAGCCTGCCCCGGTTAGGGCGACCTCCCGCGGGTCATATGTAAGTTCCCAGTTGAAGCGCACCTGCAGGTTGTCCGGTGGCCCGTCCGCCGGACTGCCCTGCGCCTCCACCCTGGCCCCGATCAGCAGCCGCCCACCGGCCAGTTCCGGCACGGGTACACGCAGCGCCGCCGTCATCTCCCCCTTTTCGCCCGGCATGAAGTCCAGCGGGTAGCGGTACAGACCGCCGCCCGGCAGGTCGAGGTAGGCCCAGGCCCGGAGCTGTGCCGGGTACTCGTTGCCGGCAGTGCGTTCCGGCGTGAAAGACAGCTTGACCCCCGCCATCCCCGCCGCCGGCAGTTGTAGCTCAAGGTATGTCGGCTGGTAGACTTCGGCTTGGACCTGTCCGCGCCGGGTGTACAGCACCAGCCGGGAGCTGCCTGGTGTGTACTTGGGCTTGTACGACGCCTTGAGCGGATAGTAGTTTCGCAGGGCATCCACAAGCACCCGCCACGACTTGCCGCTGCCCCCGCCAATCCAGACGTGGTTGGAGGACACCAGGGATGGAAGCAGGTGATAGGCGTCGTTGTCCTCCAGGGGGAGGTAAGTGGACGAAGTCTCCACGGCGACGTCGTTGGGGCTGATGTCCGGCCACCAGCCGGACCAGAGGTTGGGGATCTGGCCAGCGATGGAGACCAGACGGACGCCCGGCGGCAGGCCGTCCGTGCTCACCCTAAACGCCTGCTCCGCAGCCCGACGGGTTGCATCCCACTCGTTCCAAGACTTGAGGTAGTAGTTGGCCGTGACCTCGGGTCCTCCGGGTGAGGCTTGCCCGGAAAGCGTCATCCCCGGCGTCGCGTCGGCGTTGCCTGCGGCCGCCGCGACCACCACCGGCCCGCCGAGTGAAAGCGAGGTGCGCTCCTCGATCAGGCAGTCGGCAGCGCGCGCCTTGGGGTCGAGACCGGCCAGGTGCTCCATGGCCCACACGGCAAGCCCCTGGCCCTGCCGTCTCGCGAATGACCCGAAGCGCTCGAGGAACACGCGCTGCAGCCAGGCCACCACACGCTCGATCAGCCCGCCCTTGGGCGCCGGGGCCGGCACTTCCGCCGGGGTGATCCGCATGCCCAGGAACCAGTTGTGCCGTGCGCACTGAATCGCAAGCAGCTCATAGTAAGCCCTCGTGAGACCCTCGCCTGGCCTTGGCACCTGCGGCACGAAGCCTCCGGCTTGGACGCTGATGTAGTCAGGCCGCACGGGCGGGAATTGC
>JAUYEG010000016.1 GCA_030691505.1 Bacillota bacterium
ACGGGGATCACCATAGGCTCCATTGCGGCCACGCTGTCCATTGATAGCAGTGTTTCTGAGGCTGAAGGGCTTGCCGGCCTTGTGTCCTGGGGAGCGTTGTCCTTTCTGGTCGGTTGGCTGTCGCTCAAGAACCTGACCTTCCGTGCCCTGGTGGATGGAGAACCGTCCGTCGTCATTCTTGGCGGGGAGATACTGGAACGGAATCTGGCGAAGATGCGGTACAACATCAACGACCTTCTGGCCCAGCTTCGCAACCAGCAGGTCTTCAGTCCATCGGAGGTTGACCTGGCTATCCTGGAAACGGACGGGCAACTGAGCATCCTGAAGAAGTCCCCATACCAGACCGCCACGAAGCAAGATGTCGCCGCCGCGGTCGGCGGAAGTCAGACACTCCCGGTCGAGCTTGTCATTGACGGGACGCTTCTTGACGAGAATCTCGGGGCCGTTGGCAAGACCGAAGAATGGCTCCGTTCGCAGTTGGGCCAAAAGGGAATCCAGGACATTCGTCAGGTGTTCTTTGCCATGCTCGATCACAATGGACAGCTCTTTGTTCAGTCACGAAAGGCCAGGCCCCGCGCGTGATAGAGCCCGGCGCCGGTCCCGCCGGGAGAGTCGTCATTAATCTTTGACACCGGCAGGAATATGCGGAAGGAAGAGTGGGACTCTATCGACGGAGGTGACTGAGTTGACAGTTGGAAAGAAACTAAACGAGGTCCTCGGCAGCCTGCAGACCGCCGCCGGCCAGATGCGGACTTTCGCGTTAGAGACGGACAATGCCCAAGCCAAGCAGATGTTCACGAATTCGTGCCAGCAGCTGGACCAGATCATCAGCAATCTCGCGAGCCGGATAGGCGCGGTCGAGTCCGAAGAACCCCAGTACCGGATGAGCAGCATGGTTCAGAGCGCCGTTCAAAAAGACCAAGCGCAGCAGCAGTTGCAGCAACAGCAGACCCGCCCAGAGGACGAGTAGTAACGAATCCTTGAGCTTCCCTTCCTCCTTACACCCCTGGCCAGCCCATCGGCTGGTCACGTGCCCCTAACGCCCGCCCCTGCTCCCGCTGCACCCCATCCCTCCCGGACTCATACGGTATGGAGAGTCCAGCCGCCATGCGGCAACCGGAGGGCCGCCCGTGTCGCAACCCAGCTCAGCACCCGCCGCCTCACACCAAGACCGCCCGCAAGTCCGCACCACGCTGGACCGCGTTCCTCTGGGTCTTCTCGCACGGGTGACGGATCTGAGTCTTGAGGGTCTGCTACGCCGCCGTCTTCTCGACCTGGGGTTTGTGCTCGGCGCTCACGTCCGGCCCGTCCGCCGCAGTCCGTTGGGGGATCCAACGGCCTATGAAGTCATGGGTGCCGTCGTGGCGCTGCGGCGGACCGAGGCCGCAGGCATCGGCGTAAGCTATCGAGACAGCTAGCGCGTCGATGCCCAGGGTATCCTACGCGATTCGCGCGAGACCTGACCGGCGGCCCATTCTCGGGCTCTCCGGTTTCGAAAGAGGGGTACATACAGGGGAGGGGCGGCAGATGTTGGATGCATCGACCATAGCCAGCCCAGGCATGCCTCCCGTCAAGCCATTGCAGGCTAGCAGGCTTGCCCTTTCCGGTCGTCCGGTCGTGGCCCTCGCCGGCAACCCCAACACGGGAAAGTCGACCGTCTTCAATGCCCTAACGGGGCTTAGGCAGCACACCGGCAACTGGCCGGGAAAGACCGTCGCCCGCCACGACGGGCTGTGCGTATCCGCGGGACGCGAGCTGGTGCTTGTGGATCTGCCCGGCACCTATTCCCTCCTGGCGAACTCCGCGGAGGAGGTCATCGCCCGCGACTTCATTTGTTTTGCCCGTCCGGACGCCACCATCGTTGTCGTTGACGCCACATGCCTCAGGCGCAACCTCAATCTTGTGCTGCAGGTCGCCGAAATCACGCCGCGCGTGGTCGTCTGCCTTAACTTGATCGATGAAGCCCGGCGCAAGGGGATCGAGATCGACGCTCCGGCTCTGGCCCGGGACCTGGGCGTCCCCGTCGTGCCCGCGGTGGCCCGCGACGGCCTCGGGCTGGACCAGCTCGTCGCCACCGTCCTGGCGGTGGTTGACGGGCAGGTGGTGCCGCAGCCGGTCCTGCCCCGCTACGCCCATGACGTCGAAACCCGTGCGGCTCGAATCGCCGCAGCGCTCGAGCCGATGCTCGATGGACGCCTCAACCGCCGGTGGGTGGCGCTGCGGCTGATAGAGGGAGATCCCACGATCATTCAGTCCATCGCGGAGCAGCGCATCGATGGCTGACCCAAAGACAATGCCGGCTTACCTCGTCCGCCTTCAGGCCGACGCCTCCGGCCTGACCATCGACGGCCAAGACGTCCGGGACCATATGGTGGGCACGCTCTACAGGCGCGCCGAGCAGATAGCGGATGCCTGCTCCCACGCCGCCGCGGGCGCTGCCTCAGGAGCCACCGCTCCCGCCCCAGCCCCAGCCGCCTCATCCCGGCTCCGCCGAAAAAGCTGGGACAGCCGTCTCGACGATTTGCTGACCGCGCCCCTCTGGGGGCTGCTGGCCATGCTCGGCGTGCTCGGCGTGCTTTTCTGGCTCACGTTGGTCGGAGCCAACTACCCCTCGCGGCTGCTGGGCCGCCTGCTATTCGGCCTCGGCGACGCGCTGTCCGCCCTCTTCAGGGCCGCGCACGCGCCTGATTGGCTGCACGGGCTCTTGGTGCTCGGTATGTACCGCAGCCTGGCCTGGGTGGTGGCGGTGATGCTGCCGCCGATGGCGATTTTCTTTCCGCTCTTTACGCTGCTTGAGGACTTCGGCTACCTGCCGCGGGTGGCATTCAACCTCGACAGCCTGTTCCGCCGCGCCGGGGCGCACGGCAAGCAATCGCTGACCATGAGCATGGGTTTCGGCTGCAACGCCGCCGGAGTGATCGCCTGCCGGGTGATCGACTCCCCCCGCGAGCGGCTGATCGCCATCGTCACCAACACATTCGTGCCGTGCAACGGTAGGTTTCCGACCCTGATCGCCCTGGCCAGCATCTTCTTCGGTGGGATGGGGGTAGCCGGCGCGACCCGCGGGGCGATTGCCGCCACCGCCGTCGTACTCGCCCTCGTCCTTGCCGGAATAGCGGTCACCCTCCTTGTCTCGCGCCTCTTGGCGGGCACGGTGCTGCGCGGCATTCCCTCGGTATTCGTCCTTGAGCTCCCCCCTTACCGCCTGCCGCAGCCGGGACGCATTTTGGTCCGCTCGATTTTCGACCGCACCCTTTTTGTCCTTACCCGTGCCGCCATGATCGCCGCGCCGGCCGGGGCCCTGGTTTGGATCATGGCTAACGTCAGCATCAGTAACACCGCCGGGATCCCCGGCGGTGCCGTGGGCGGCGATACGATCCTAAGCGTCGTGGCCTCCCTGCTTGCCCCGCTCGGCCGCTTCCTCGGCATGGATGGCTACGTGCTGACCGGCTTTCTGCTCGGCCTGCCGGCCAACGAGATCGTCCTGCCGATCACCCTGATGGGCTATACGTCCGCCGGGACGCTGACCGAAGTCGAGGGCCTCGCCTCCCTGCGCGGCGTGCTGGTCGCCAACGGTTGGACCTCGCTGACCGCCCTCTGCGTGATGCTGTTTTCGCTGCTGCACTTTCCATGCGGCACCACG
This sequence comes from Bacillota bacterium, assembly GCA_030691505.1. Classification (GTDB taxonomy): domain Bacteria; phylum Bacillota; class Sulfobacillia; order JAUYEG01; family JAUYEG01; genus JAUYEG01. Next base: position 3,644 of record JAUYEG010000016.1, read on the forward strand.
CTGCTCACCATCTACCGGGAAACCGGCAGTCGCAAATGGACTGCCCTGGCGGCGCTGCTCCCCACGGCCGTCGCCGTGACCGTCTGCGCGCTGGTCGCCGGAGGGGCCCGCCTGATTGTTGCCGCGTTCCCCTGACCCTGGCGCCTGCCGAGCAGGCTGCCCGCCCGGTCTTCAGCACCTGAAAACGCCCACTGTCGCTCCTTGACCTGGGAGACACTGATGCCCGGGTCCTGTTCGCCTGGTGGAAACGGACCTTTCGGCAAGCGATGCCCCCCCTGTAGGCCGAGGGGCGGACGGCCTACGAGTCGCATCGTTTTCGTAGTGGCCCAAACCGCCCCAGGATTCCGCCCCCGCCCGCGAAATAGACAGCAGGTAGGCAGGCAACAAGATGTGCGGAGAGGGGCGTCCAGGATGTCTACCGAGAACCCCGAGAGCGGCCAGGACCCAAGGGTCGCCGAGATTGCGGTCAGGCTTGCTCGGGCCTGTCACCGGGAGACGGGCAACCGGCTGGCGGCACACGGGGGAATGCCTACGTACGACACTCCGCTGGTCGGGGTGGCCGCGGCTTGCGACCCGCTCTTTGAGCGGTACAAAGACCCCGCGATTATCGGGCTGCACCACCGGACGCCGGGGGGATGGCTGCCGGGGGCGGCGGCCGTGGTCAGCTACTTCCTGCCCTTTTCGGCCGAGGTTCGCACGGCCAACCACATCCCGGGCCTCCCAGCGCCGGAGTGGGTTGCGGCGCGCTTCGAGGGTGAGGCGTTCAACGACTTCCTGCGCGACCGGTTGGCGGACTGGCTCCGCGGCATGGGCGGCGAGGCGATCGTGCCATGCCACACCCCGGAGTTCCAGATCGTCGCCCGCCGCTCCAACTGGTCCGAGCGGCATGCCGCGCACGCCGCCGGGCTGGGCACTTTCGGCCTTAGCCGCTCGCTGATCACGGCCCGCGGCACCGCCGGGCGTTTCGGCAGTGTGATCACAACCCTACCGCTCGAACCGACGCCCCGCCCATACTCCGGTCCCTTTGACTACTGCCCGTGGCTGATGTCGGGCGGCTGCGGCGCCTGCATCCCTCGTTGCCCGTCCGAGGCCATCACGCCAGAGGGCAAGGACATCGCCCGCTGCGCGCACCACCTGGACCACGTTGTGCGGCCGGTCTTCGCGCCGCGCTACGGCTGTGGCAAGTGCCAGACCGCGGTGCCCTGCGAGCACGGTATACCCAACCCGGGGACGCGTCCCATGTTCAGGCGTGCCCCGGCGGCCGGTATATCGGGATGAAACCGCTGCGGCTCGCCCTTCTTGGGTTCGGGCGCGTCGCCCAGTCGCTATGCGGCCTTATCGACCGCGAGTGGGAGAGGCTGGCGGCGCTGGGGGTCGAGCTTGTGGTTATCGCGGCGGCCAGCCGGCGTCGCGGCGTTGCTGCCAGCCCGCGCGGGCTTGATCTGGCGGATCTGGCCGCGGGTGGGGCAGGGGTGGCGTTCAGGCATTGGGGTCCTGGCGAGGACGGAGCCTCGTTCGCGGCCCTTACTGACGCCGACGTCTTTGTCGAGCTGACCACCCTCGACATCCGCTCAGGCCAGCCCGCGATCGCGCATATCAAGGCGGCGCTGCTCTCCGGCAAGCATGTCGTAACCGCCAACAAGGGGCCGATAGCCTGGGACTATGCGCGGCTGGCGGCACTGGCGGCAGAGTGCGGGCGACGGTTCCTGTTCGAGGCGACGGTCCTGGACGGGGCCCCGGTCTTCAGCCTGGTCAAGCGCTGCCTGCCCGCGTGCAGGGTCACTGGCATCAGCGGCATCCTCAACAGCACGACCAACG
>JAUYEG010000078.1 GCA_030691505.1 Bacillota bacterium
CGAGTCCGTCGACCTGACCAAGGATCTTACCCTGCCTGCGGCGGCGCTGGAACAGATCGGCGATTCAGGCCAAGTGGCAATCACGGGCCAAATAGACTTCGAGCTAGCAGCCAGCTGGCGGTGGCTGGCCGTTGAGGCCCGTAGGGCTAGCTCGTTCACGACGCATCCCATGTCGGTCCAATTGGCAAAGTAGAGCAGCACGTCTCAGTCCTGCCAGCAAGGCCCCGCAATTGCGTACCGGTACGTGCCCGCGCTACCTCTAGAAGCGCAGGAACACCACGGACGTGAGCACCGCGAAGACCAGCAGGCCCCAGTTGATGATCACGGTATTGAGGTCGTACTTGGGGTTCTCGGATTCCTTCATGAGAACCCGCACCAGGGCCTTGAGGCCCACACCGAACATCGCGAACGACAGCAGCGCTATGAGCATGTTGAGATAGGCCAAGGCCAGCAGCAGGGTGTTTCCGGTCTCCACGGCAATGCTCCTTTCGGCAAGGAGGGAGGGGGCGGCGCCCGGACGGGCACGCCAGGTGCCGCCCCGCCGTCAAACCTAGCCCGTGAATTCCTTCCGGTTGAGGCCTACATACCCGAGTGCTGTGCCGACCGCGAAGATGGCAAGCAGCGCAAGCATCCCGCCCACCCAGGGCTTCCCGGCCGCCGCATCTCCGAGGCTGGCGTAGTGATGGATCCCCAGGTACTTGAGGGCATCCAGCTTCTTGGTCATCTTGCTCACCGCGTCAATCATGAAGAAACCAAGCCCCAGGCCTATCCCCAGCGAAGTCGTCCCCTGCATGCGGTTGATGAAAGGCGCCGCGGCGAACGCAATGCCCCCGGCGGCCAGCGAGGCCAACAAACCAGCAACGTGGATCCACAACTGCACGCCGATATCGTACTCGCCGGGAGCCACCATCAGGCCGACCACAGTGCTCGCGGCGAGGGTCAGGGTCCACAGCACAAGCATCACGCATAGGAAAGCCGAGACCTTGGCTGTCATCAGCTGGCTGCGGGTGACAGGCTTGGTGTACAGGAATTCCGCCGTACCCAAATCCGAGTCTCGCGCGACCAGTCCCCCCGCGAGCATGAAGGAGTAGATCGTAAGCATGAGCAGGACATAGAGCATCACCAGGCCGCCGTGGTAGCGGTTGACGTCGCCGAACATGGCTGCATTGAGGCTAAGCGCGGATTTGATGGCCTCGGGATAGGCGTCCAGAGCCTTAATCAGGTCCGGGTCCTTCATATAGGGGAAGAAACCAAGATAGACGCCGATCACGATCACCGTTACGATTCCCCAGACGATGAGGCTGCGGCGGTTTAGGCGCAGCTCCTGACGGAACACGTTTTGCCTAAACATGTGCGTCACCCCCCTGGCTCCCCGCGCCCGGCTCGTACATCGCCAGGAAGAGGTCCTCGACGGTGGGGTCCGCGATCCTGACGTACTCCAGGTCGAGTCCCGCCAGCCGGCTGACCACTTGGTTGACCGGCGCCTGAACAGACACCTGATAGTAGCCAGGTTTGCCCTCAACCTCGGTGGTACGGCCCCAGCCCGCGAAGACGTTCCCAGGAGCTGCCCCCCCGGCAAGCCTGACGGTAACCAGGCGCATCTCCCGGCCCGGTAGCTCATCGATGGGCGAAACCTGGATGATCCGCCCGTCGCGGATGACGCCGACCCGGGCGCAGATGCGCTCGACTTCCTCGAGTACGTGTGTGGAGAAGAAGACCGTCGTCCCGTCCTGCCGGAGCTCCTGAAGCAGCTGGAAGAGCTCAAGGCGGATGATCGGGTCGAGCCCGCTGGTTGCCTCATCGAGTACGAGGAGTCGCGGCCGGTGGAGCAGGGCTTGGATGATGGCCAGCTTCTTGCGGTTTCCGTGAGAATAGCTGCGGACAGGTCTTGATGGATCAAAGCTCAGCCGCTCAGCCAGACTCCTCCGCCAGGCCTTGTCCCCGCCCGGAAAGAAGCTGGCCGCGTAGTCCAATACTTCCGCGCCTGTCATCTCCGGGTAGAAGCTGACCTCTGACGGTACATACCCGACCTGCCGGTAGGTCTCGCCGCCCGTTGACGGAACGGGCGTCCCGAAGATCGCCGCGCTTCCGCGGCTGGGGCGGATAAGGCTCAGGAGCGAGCGGATTGTGGTGGTCTTGCCCGCCCCGTTAGGCCCGATGAACCCGAATACCTCGGCTTCCCTGACCTCGAGGTCGACGTCGATGATGCCCCGGGCCTTTCCGTAGTACTTGGTCAGGCCCGAGGTCTCGATGGCCAGCATGGCATTCCCTCCCCACGGCGTCGGTGTTTAACCACAACAAGACTAACGCCGCACCCGAAGGCTGTCAAAGGGTGGCAAGCCCTCAGTGGCAAACCCTGAGGTTGGCTTTCTTGCCTACCAGCGCTCGTGGTGAACTCTCGATGCGTCGAAGCGGTCGGTTGCGGGTCTGGTTTCATCGGGATAGCCGAATGCGATCATCCCGACCGTAACGATTCCGGCCGGGAGCCCCAGCAGCTTGGCGAACTCAAGGTGCCGGTCGCCGCGCCCGCCGTAGAGGCCGCACCATACCGCCCCGATCCCGAGGCCGTGCGCCGCCAGCAGCATGTTCTGGATGGAAGCCGAGCAGTCCTCGACGAGCAGGCCGATGGACCCCTGTATGGCCTCATCACCGCAGACGACGATGCAGCAGTCGGCTGCAGGCATCATCTTGGCATACGGGTGAGCTTCGGAGATCGCCTGCAGCTTGGCCTTTTCCCGGATCACGAGGAAGTGCCACGGCCGCTTGTTGCTGGCCGACGGGGCGCAGAAGCCTGCGTCAAGGATCGTGTCAAGGGTGTGGTCATCGATCTTGTCGGCAGTATAGCGGCGGATGCTGCGCCGGGTGCGGATCGCGGTGAGGACGTCCATGGTGCTGGTCTTGAGGGCTGTGGTCATGTGGGCCACCCTTCCATTGAAATGTGTATGCTTTCAGTTAACACGGTGCCCGCACGAAGAGCAACCCATTACGGATCAGGGCCTGCCCCTCGTGCTCTCTGGATAGCTTCCCCGAGCGTCCCGGCAATGGAGGGCCGTGAGCTCTTCCCGCGAAAGCGTCGAGGGTACCGCAGCATGAGCGGGAGGGCAAAGGAGTGAGGACGATCTGTCTCGACTGAAAGGCCTAAGTTTCGATCTGTGGCAGACGCTTATGTATGACCCGCACGACTCCTCCCGCACGGCCCTTCGCGCCCAGCGCCTATCCAGAGCCCTTGCTGAACTGGGCCACAGGGTCGGAGAGGATGAGGCCCTCGCAGTCCTGAAGGCGTGCGAACGGGAGCACGACCTGCACGATGGGGAAGAGGAATGGGGGCCTGCTGACCAGGTCGGCTGGATACTCAAGCGCCTGAGTGTGGACTCAGCCCTACGGGCCCGGGCTCATGTCGCCGTGATCGGCCCCTACGGCGACGCGGCGCTCGCGGTGCCGCCGGAGGTATTCCCGGACGCGAAGGCCGTGGTGGCTGAGCTGGCCCGTTCCTACGGTCTCGCGCTGATATGCAACACGGGCGCGACGCCGGGGAGGGTCTTACGGGTGCTGCTCGACCGCTCCGGCTTGTCTGGGCACTTTAAGGTCATGGTCTTCTCCGACGAGCTTGGCTATCGTAAGCCAAGCCCCAGAGCTTTCGACGCCGCCCTGGCGGGCCTCGGCCTTGCCGCGGGCAATGTAGCCCATATCGGGGACAACCCGCTGACCGACGTGCAAGGCGCCAAACGGGCCGGCATGCGCGGCATCCTGCTCACCGGCGGGTGGCACGGCTCACGGCCGTACCGGAGCCCGGGGGAGGCAGATGCGGCCGCGCCCGATGCCATCGCCACGTCGCTCGTACAGCTCCCCGCCGTCATCGCCGCGCTGGAAGCGGCCGCGGCCGGTCCGGGCAAGGCAAGGGGGGGCAACCTTGACCCAGCGTGATGCGATGAATCAGGCCGGGGCGGAGGACCGGGCCGGCGCGGACGAGTCGGCCTTCTTTTCAGCCCTCGCGGGATTGCCGCCCTGTGGGACCGTGCTCCACAACCGGGACGACCGGGCGGTGCAGCGGTACTTAGAGGCAGCCGGGGCGCGGATGCCCAACCATCATTGGGACCAGGGGCTGCCCGCTGACGTCGCCTCGGCGATGGACCTCGTGTTTCAGCGGCTCCAGGGGCGTAGGGAGGGCTGGAAGGAAGCGGACCACGCCCGGTATGTCGACGGTTATCTTGTCGGCGGCGGGCTGGGCCCCTGTCTTGTGGAGTTTGACGAAGAACAGCACTTCAGCCCGTTCCGGCTCGCCACGCTGGAGATACTGGCCCCGTTGATCCAGCCGCGCTTTGATGTGGGGCAGTTTGCAGGCTACTGCCTGGATCCGGCCTGCTTCCGGCAATTCTGGCGAAAGCATCGGCTGCCCTCCGACCTGCTCCGTCCCGGGCAGGCCCCGCCGCGCAGCGTCCTGGAGTTCACGGGCAGCCTGCTGCGGCGGCTTCCACCCAACCCGGCGACAAGATACTACGCGCCCGTCACCGGGTTTCCGTTTGTGGGCGGCCGCATCGCCCAGCGGGCCTACTACGATTCGCTTCGGGACTGCTTTCATCTGACCGCCGAGGGCCGCCGCCTCGGCCTGCGCCCCGTTGTGCGCGTCGCCAAATACCAGGTTGAGGCCGCCTTGGGCATGAGCATGGCGGCGGCCGGCGCGCAGGAATTGCAGGCCGCCGTGTCGTCCATGCTGCCCTCGAACGGGAACGAGGCGCCTGACCTCGGGGATCAGGGGGGAAGGGCTGAGAGGACAGACGGTTGACCTGGACCGGGCGCACGACAGGAGGAAGAGCATCCTGTGGTAGAAACCCCATTTGAGGTTCCCCGAAAGGAGGCCCGTCCCTTGGCAGACAGCGAGTCCCTCCCACCCGCGGGCGGCCTGCTCCGGCAGATGCTCGCCCAGGGCTTTGAGCAGGTCCTCTTCAGCACCGATGCCGCCACCGGGCTTGCAGCCGTCATAGTCATCCACGACACGACCCTGGGGCCCGCATTCGGGGGCACCCGGATGATGCCGTACGCCTCCGAGGAGCAGGCAGTGCGCGATGCGCTCAAGCTCGCCCGGGCGATGACCTACAAGAACGCGGCCGCCGGCCTGGACTTTGGCGGGGGGAAGGCCGTCATCATCGGCGACGCCGCCACGGGCAAGACGGAGGCGCTGCTCCGCTCGTTTGGGCGGGCCGTTGACAGCCTGGGGGGCCGGTTCATCGCCGGCGTGGATATCGGCACCGTCGAGGACGACATGGTCTACCTCAAGAAAGAGACCCGTCACGTCACCGCGTTGCCGCTCGCCTACGGCGGTGCCGGCAGCACGTCCGAGGCCACGGCTTTCGGGACCTATACCGGCATCCGCGCGGCCGCTCAGGTCCTTTTCGGCGCGGCCGGGCTCGGCGGACTGACCATCGCCATCCAGGGTGTGGGCCACGTGGGGGCAGGGCTCGCCCGCCGTCTTGCGGGGGAGGAGGCCAGGCTGCTATTGGCCGATGTGGACCGGGCGCGTGTCGAGGCCGTCGCGGCCGAAACCGGCGCCAGGGTCGTCGACCCCGCAGCCATCCACGCCGTGGACTGCGATGTCTACTCGCCGTGCGCCCTGGGCGGAGTGCTCAACGACAGGACCATCCCGGAGCTGCGCTGCCGGCTTGTCGCGGGGGCGGCCAACAACCAGTTCGCGCAAGAAACCACGCACGACCGCATGCTCCGGGAGCGCGGGATTGCCTTCGTGCCGGACTTTATCCTTTCCGCGGGCGGGGTCATCAACAACAGCCACCAGTACACGGGCTACTCGCGCGACCGGGCCTATGCCCACATCGAGCGGGTCATCGATGCCAACGTGCGCCGGATCGTCTCGCTGTGCCGGGATGGAGGGGCCGAGCTCCCTACGCGGGCGGCCATGAGGCTGGCGGAGGAGCGCATCGGGGCTGTCCGGGCGATGAAGAGGCTCAGGATGGCCTGAGCAGGACCAACCGATGGAGGTCTAACCCTGGGAGGGAAACGCGCAACATGACCGACATCCAGTTTGACCGCTACCTCAAGTACGACGAGCTGACCGGGTACCTGCAGGCCGTCGCCGCCGCCTATCCGCACCTCGCCACCCTCGGCTCGATCGGCAAGAGCTACGAGGGCCGCGAGCTCTGGCTGCTCACGCTGACCAACTCGGCGACCGGCGGGCACGAGACCAAACCGGCGATGTACGTTGACGGCAACATCCACGCGGGCGAGGTCACGGCCTCGATGACGTGCCTTTACGCCATCGACCATCTGGTGCGCAACTTCGGGAAGGACGAGCGGGTCACCCGCTTGCTCGACCGGCGGACGTTCTACGTCGTCCCGCGCGTCAACCCCGACGGCGCCGAGAAGTACCTGACCACACCGTCAATGCTCCGCAGCAGCGTCCGGGTGTGGCCGGACGAGCGGCACTCCGAACTGCCCGGCCTGCACCCCTCGGACGTGGACGGCAACGGGCAGATACTGGAGATGCGGGTGCGCGACGATGACCGCGGCGAGTGGCGCGTGTCCGCCAAAGACCCGCGCGTCATGGTCGCCCGCGGGCCGGATGATGTGGGTGGGCCCTATTATCACATTTACCCCGAGGGTCATGTCCAGGACCACCAGGGCCCGCCGTTCGCGGTCCGGTCCGTGCCATGGGGACTGGACATTAACCGCACCTATCCGTCCAACTGGCGCCCCGAACTGCGCGGCGGCGGCGACTACCCCGCTCAGGAGCCCGAGGTCAGGAGCGAGGTCGGCTTCATCATCTCCCGGCCCAACATCGGCGGGCTGCTCGCCTTTCACACCAGCGGCGGCATCCTCTTCCGTAACCCGTACCAGTACACCGACGCCGAAATGGACCCGGACGACCTGCGCGCCACGCTTGAGATCGCCGTGCTCGGCACCGAGGACTCGGGCTACCCCGAGGTCGCATCGGGCCGGGGCTACTCCGCGACGATGGTCGAGTGGGCCTACGAACACCGCGGGATGATCGCGTTTACCCCCGAGCTGTGGGACATGTACGGCCGCGCCGGCCTCAGCCGGGCCGAGGCGGCAGCGGCCAAGACGCGCGAGCAGCGCGAGGCCATCGAGCTCAAACTGCTCCAGTGGAACGACCGCGAGCTCGCCGGAAAGGGCTTCGTGCCCTGGACCGCGTTCGAGCATCCGCAGCTTGGGGCGGTGGAGATCGGCGGATGGAGTTCCAAGTTCGTGCGCCAGAACCCACCCCCGAAGTTTCTGGAGCAGGAGTGCCACAAGAACGCGCTCTTCGTCCTGCGCCATGCGGCCGCGCTCCCGGAGGTGGACGTCTCTGACGTGAAGGTTGAAAGGGTGGGCGCAACCAGTGCGTACAGGGTCACGGCCCTGGTCATCAACCGCGGCTACCTACCGACCAACATCACCAACCGCGGCAAGAAAGTCGGCGTGGTCAAGCCGGACACGGTGCGCATCGAGCTGGGTGAGGGGATGAGGCTCATCAGCGGCAAGGCTGAGCAGGAGATCGGTTTCCTTGAGGGCTACATGGCCGGGCAGCGGCCGGGCTGGGGCAGGGGGGAGCCCGCCAAGTCGGCGGCGAGGGTCGAGTGGGTGGTGCAGGCAGACGGCGGAGACCCGGAGGCCCGGAACGTATGTGTCGAGATCAGCTCGGGCAGGGGCGGTTGCGCCAGGCGCCAAGCCCTCTTGCCGTCCTGCTGAGCCGTACCTGCTGAGCGAACGTCCAACAGCAGCATCACGGCCCGTCCCATGTAGCCGGGGGCGGGCTTTTCTTTCTGCCCGGCCGCCTTTGGCTCAGCATTGACTACAATACCCTATATTTATATAGTGGTATAGGGGTGGTGTTGTGACGGAGAGCCTTGAGGGCCGGATTCAGCGGCTTGAGGAGACCATTGAGCAGCTAAAGCAGATCGTTGTTGGATCCAGTGAAGGCGCCGTGCAAGAGGCTGGCGGCAGCCGCGGCTGGTTCGAATCGAATGCCCTGTCGCTGCTGCAGGCGTTTTCCGTTCTCCTCAGGCAGGCGGGGGCCGTGGTCGGCGGTTCACCCGAGCCGGGGGACGTCCTGGTGTTTAGCGGCCATGCCGCCCAGGACAGTGCTGAAGCCCAGGTCATGGCCCTGTCGCTTCTGAGGGCCGACGACCGCATCGCCATGGCCCGCGTCGCCCGGGCCCTTTCCAGCGATCAGCGCCTGAGCGTCCTGGTCGCCCTGCTCGATGGCGAGCGCTCAGCGCAGGAGCTTGCAGTCGCGACGGGGCAGGAGGGCGGACCCCTATACCACCACCTGCGTGAACTCATGGCACAGGATCTGGCCGCTCAGCCGCAACGCAACCGGTATCGCATTACGCCCAGGGGGCGCGACGCGTTTGCGACCATTGCGTGTCTCCTGAGGCGCCATCAGGGGGAGACAGATGATAGGTCTTGATGAGATTCGCGGGACCCGGGCAAGGTGGGTGATCGGTTCACCGGCGGACGGCAGGGCACCGGACCTCGGGGGAGCCCAATTGCCGGTCTACCGCGTCCTGGGTCCGGGCCAAAACGGTTTCGAGGAGATCACCGCGATCCTGTCGCTGCCCTACGTTCAGTCGTTTCTCAAGGTGGGCCACGCGTACGGCAACTTCCTTTCGGGCCGCGGTCAGCGGGCCTATCCCCCCTGCTTCTTCACGGGCGCAGATGATCCGCGGGCGGGGCGCGGCTTCCAGCTCTTGGACAGAGATGGGACGACCGAGGTCATGCCGGATGTGCCGTACACCCTGCTAACCACCCATGGGAACCCCTTTCCCGCGCTTGAGACGGAGTCCATACTGCTTCACGAATACGGCCACACGATGATGAATGCGCTGCTGGGCGCGGGCTACATGCATGCTCTCGGGCAGCCCTACACCCGAATGCATCTTGCCACCACCACCACCGATTATCTGACGGCCTACCTCGAGGGGTGGGGGATTCACTTTGAGCCACTGACCGTGGACATGTCGCCCACGCCGGGCATCGAAGGATTTGCCCGCTTTGATGCCAGTCCCGTCAGCCATTTCGTGTGCAGGGCGGAGCGCATGGCGAGACTGGTGCAGGTGCCCGCCAACGGGTTCATATACCAGCCGGTTGCTGCCCGCCATCTCGCCGGTTGCCCTAAGCCCGCCGCTGAGCGATTGGCCTACGAAGCCACGCACGGGGTGTTCGATGCCGGGCGCCTGAGGAGCCCGCAGTCGATGCTGTCCTGCGAAGGGGTCGTCGCGTCGCTGTTTTACCGTTGGCTGGGCGACGAAGCGACGAGGAACACGTACGCCGCCCCGGAGTTCTACCGGGAGTTCTTCCCAAACGGTTATCGGGTCGAGAGGCCCAAGAGGCCGGAGGCGCTCTTCACGCCGCTTGAGAACGCCTACCTCAAGGTGGGCGCGGCGATGTATGAGGCGGCGCGAGTCCAGGCTGATCTGCCTCCCGTGGTTTCCTTGATCAGCTCGTACGGCGCCATGTTTCCTGCGGAAAAGGAACAGGTCTACCGCCTTTTCCTCGAAAACACGGCCTACGTTACCGCATCTCCGTCGTCGCGGGAGATTTTTGCCAAGCTGCACAGCTGCGGCCGTCTCGCCCAGATCCCATCCCTGCAGTCGCTTATGAAGGAATGGCAGGCCATGGCTCGCCAGACGCTGCAGTCGGCTCTGGCCGGCGGGCCGCTGCGCGAGACCCTGATCCCTTTGGTCGGTCCCGAGCTGTGGGTGGTCCACCCTGAAGTCAAAGTGGCCGCGGCGTACTGGCTCCCGGCTCCCGGCAGTCCGCTGAGTTTCAACCTCAACACCTGCATGGGAGAGGAACTGATGACCGTCCCCGGCATGACGTGGGACATGGCCGAAAGGATACTCGCCGCCCGGGACCGGCTGGGTCTCTTCGAATCGGTATGCCATCTCGCATCGGCCGCAGCCCTGCCCACCAGGGTGGCAGCTGAGCTGGAACGCATGCGGGACGCGTTCGCCGGGGAGCCCCCAAGCTATCACTTTCCCGGGATGGCGGACTGATAGCCCGAGGACGTGTCGCCCAAGCAGAGAGTGAGCGGCGCTCTCTGCTCTCCTCACAACCCCACGCCCCCCTGATTGTGTGGGGCCGCGGCGTTGACGGGGGCATCCTTCTGACAAAACCGTGACTATACGGTCATGCGCAAGGGCATGCACTTCTCCAACCAGCCGGGGTTGTATGACCCCGACAACGGTTTCGGGTACAACCACGGCAACAACATCCTGGTGGCGGAAAAGCGCGGCCTCCAGATGGGCACCGCACCCTGCGACCGGGAGTGGTGCTTGCTCAAGCTCTAGCTGAAATTCA
>JAUYEG010000106.1 GCA_030691505.1 Bacillota bacterium
GTCTACCCCCTGCTTCCCGACGATGCCTGCTGGTTTCTGGCGGCGGATTTCGACCGGGCGGACTGGCGGCAGGACGCCGCGGCCTTCATGCAGACCTGCGCGGACCTCGACGTGCCCGCGGCGCTGGAGGTCTCGCGGTCAGGGGCCGGGGCTCATGCGTGGATCTTTTTCGCCGAAACCATCCCCGCCCGCGACGCCCGCCGCCTCGGCACGACCCTGATCAGCCGCACCTGCTCGAGCACGCGTCTGCTGGGCCTCGACAGCTACGACCGCCTGTTCCCCAATCAGGACACGCTGCCGAGGGGCGGGTTTGGCAACCTCATCGCCCTGCCGCTGCAGAAAGCCCCCCGCGCCCAAGGCCGCAGCGTGTTCGTGGACGAGGAGCTGCGGCCGCACCCCGACCAGTGGGCCTTCCTGGGCGCGCTGCGGCGGATGAGCGCCGCAGAGGTGGAAACCGGTATCCAGCGCGCTAGCGACGGCGGGGCAGGGCACCCGCTCGACGTCGCATTCCCCGGCGACGAGGGCGAGCCGTGGCGGCGCCGCCCGGTTTCTACCGAGAGGATCCCCGGCCCGATGCCGGAGTCGGTCAAGGTCGTGCTGGCCAACCGGGTCTTCGTCGAAAAGGCCAGCCTGCCGCAGCCCCTCGCCAACCGGCTGGTCCGGCTGGCCGCGTTCCCGAACCCCGAGTGGCACAAGGCCCAGGCCCTGCGGCTGTCGGTCTGGAACAAGCCGCGGGTCATCGGCTGCGCGGAGGACTTCCCGCAGCACATCGCCCTGCCCAGGGGCTGCCTGGAGGCGGCCTTGGGCCTCTTTGCCCAGCACGGCATCAAGGCTGAAACCCAAGACGAGCGCCACACAGGCTCGCCGGTGGCGGCCGCTTTCAGGGGGCAACTGCGCCCGGACCAGGAGGCTGCGGCGGAGGCGATGCTGGCTGCCGAAACCGGCGTGCTGTGCGCGCCGACGGCCTTTGGGAAGACCGTGGTTGCGGCGGCCTTGATCGCGAGGCGCCCGGTCAGCACGCTGATCCTGGTCCACCGGATGGAGCTGCTGAAGCAGTGGCGGGAGCGGCTGAGCGCGCTACTGGAGCTGCCGGAGGGAGGTCTTGGCGTCATCGGCGGCGGGACCAGAAAGCCGTCCGGGCAGGTCGACATCGCCGTGATGCAGTCGCTGTCGCGGTGGGAGGGCCTGCCCGAACTGCTCGACGGGTACGGCCAGATCATCGTGGACGAATGCCACCACCTGTCCGCGTTCTCGTTCGAGGCCATCCTGAAGCAGGCCAAGGCGCGGTACGTGGTGGGCCTGACGGCGACCCCGGCGCGGCGCGACGGGCATCACCCGATCATCTTCATGCAGTGCGGGCCGATCCGGCACACCGCAGGGCGCCCAGCGAACGCGCCGGCGCTGCTGGAGGTGCGCCCGTGCATGCTGCCCGCACCGGAGATGCCGGCGGAGGCGGGGATCCAGGAGGTGTTTCGCGTCCTTTCTGCTCATGCCCCGCGCAACGAGCGGATCGCCCAGGATATCGTGGAGGCCTACCGCGAGGGCCGGAAGGTCCTCGTCCTGACCGAACGGACGGGCCATCTGAGGCTGCTCCGGGAGGCGGTGGGGGAGACGATAGGGGAGGCCGTGGAGCAGTGCTTCGTGCTGCACGGGCGGATGTCCAGGCGCCAGCGCGCAGTCGTGCTCGCCGAGCTCGAGGCCCTCGACCCGGCGGCCCCCCGCGTGCTCATGGCGACCGGACGGCTGATTGGTGAGGGTTTCGACCACCCGCCGCTCGACACCCTGGTGCTCGCCATGCCCATCTCCTGGCGCGGAACACTCCAGCAATACGCCGGCCGCCTCCACCGCGAGCACGCCGGCAAGCGGGACGTGCGCATCTACGACTACGTCGAGCAGGACCACCCTCAGCTCGCCCGGATGTGGCAGAAGCGGGTGAGGGGGTATAGGGCGATGGGGTATGGGGTGGGGATGCATGAGCCGGGTGTGATGGGCAGGCTACGCAGGTACGAATAAGGTGCTCTTGAGAGCAGCGAGGTCACCCCATAGGGCCTGGATCTGTGTGTCATCGAGGTGCTGTCCGCAGGCTCATGAGGCCCTTTCGCCACCTCTTAAGTTGATGATGAGAACGACGAGACACTAGCTCTTAGCTGGGCCCACTCGTGAGGGGCTCCCGCCCAGTCTCTGGGAATCTCCATCGGCAATCCAACCAGAGCAGCTGTCAGTACTCGTCCGCCTCGGTTGATAACCGCAGTACTAACTGTCCGGGCTGTCTCGGCGAGTCGTTGCCACGTCGGCAGACGCATCGGGTACACCAACGCAGCCACAACGTGCTCGGCTTCGTATGCCGCCGCGTAGGCAAGGACTTGGTGGAGATCGTGCCGGTGCTCTTGACGCATTTCCTCGCCCTGAAGCTGCCACCGCTCCTGTTCGAGCTCCATGAAGTGTCCTTTGTACTTGGCATCAAAGATGATGACCCGATCTGCAGCCCGCACCACCAAGTCCGGCTGCAGGCTGCTCATGCTGGAATAGTAGCTGCTTGCCCACTGAATGGGGACGAGCGTCTCTCCGGCCCGGGCAGACCGGACTACTCCACCAAACTGACGCGCCCACGAACGTACAACGTGTTCAACCCAGCGTTCGAATAGACTATGCATCGGGAGCACCCAAGGGATGCCGTCTGTCTCAGACGTGCCGGCCAGTCCACGCTGATCAACCAACCATCCCAGAGCCTCCAACCCCTCGGCGAGGAAACCCGAGGGTAGCCCGTGCAACCGCAACAGCTTCTTGATTGCGCTGTGGGTTGGCAGGAGCGATTTCACCTGTCGCAACTCGAACAGCAGGTCCGCGGCCTGATGGGCAAGGTTTCTGGCAATGGGATCAACCGCGCAGAATGGCAGCAGCGCCTGCGACACCTTGTCCAGGCCCCAGCGTATGTAGCTCTTTAGCAGCAGATCCGGCCCAAGGTCAGGGAAACGGCAGGGGAGTAGATGGAACATCCCTCGTGCTGCCTCTTCGGTGACATAGCGCTGCCAGATGATCTGACCTCGTGGCTGCTGCCGTACCTCCTCGTACATTCGGAATCCGCGGGTAATCTCGCGCAGGAGCTGGCTCAGGCGCCTGATGATTGGCCCAGCAAGCACCCAAGGTGGAACCTCTCTCGCACTACCCGGAACCAGCGGCAGGCTCAGGATCTCTGGAGTGGCCGTCCAGCCAATTCGCTCCAGCAGAGGCCCGATGCCTGACCATCCGAACCTGGGGCGTACAGCAACGCCTCCGGCTATTCGGCGGGTATCAGCTGCATACAACGGCACAGCGCCAACCGATCCACCGGGTCTGAGCTGAGCCGAAATCCCTCCTGTGGACGGCACGACCTCGGGCTGCACGTCAATCTTGCCGAGGGTAAGCCGGTTGGCACTGATGAAGTCTTGCAGGTATCTTGTTGTCGTACCGTCTCGGCCGGCGACACCCAAGACCTCAGCGGGAATGGCACGTGGCGAACCCTGATCTTCCAAGCATAGAAGTGGACGGTGTGTACGGACTGAACCGGCCACACGCCTTTGGCGCCGCGGTCGTGATGACCGGGCGGCGTGAGGCCTGGCCCGGACGGCGTGCGGTTCTGCGGCTGGACTAGTCAACGACCGCAAGCTCCCCCTCTAGCCAGTCAAGGTACGCCAGCAGTTCGCTCTCACAGGGCCCTAGACGCCCCTCAAGCAGGTACTCCCGTATCAACGGCATGAGGTCATACGTGAGCCGGTTGGCGAGTTCGTTCTTGGTTTCGGCCAGGAAGTAGGCGTGGCCGGGCATGAGGACCAGGGTATCTGGGGGCGCGAATTGAGCGAAGATGTCCTGGAGACGGCCGAACGCCTCAGTCGCCAGTCCATCAAGCTGATTCTCGACCACGCTCAGGTCCGGCCATATGTCCACGAAAGCGAAACGTCGCCGGACAGCAAGATCCATGATGGCTATTGAGCGGTCAGCCGAGTTCATCGTTCCCAGAACGTATAGGTTGTCGGGCACAGCCAGGGTTTTATCCCAGCCATCGGGCGTGAACGGGAGGCGAACAGACCGCCCTCGGCCAGCCCCGATTTCCCGAGCCTCGAAAAGGTAGATTGCCTCTCCTAGGACGCGGGCAAGGTCGGCCCGGTTGATCTCGTCAACAAGCAGCAGATACGGGCTGTCTTTGCTGCTAGCCTCCTTAATCGCCTGCAGAAACCAGCCTGGTCTGATCCCGAACCTTAGATTGGCGTCCGACACGTCGGGTGAGATGCCTGACACGAATGACTCGTAGGTAATGGCCGGATGGAACTGTACAGTCATCCCGTTCCCGGCGAAGTCGTCGCGGAGCACCTCGTCTGCTAGCCTGGTTTTCCCTGTGCCTGGCGGCCCTTGGAGAATCACAAACCTTCGTTCTTTGAGCAGGTGCGAAACAGACTGCTTGTTTACCTTCGGGAAGATCTCAGCCCTGAGGTTGTTCCGGAGGGTGTACACGTCCTCTTCGGCGGCCTTGAGGGGTACCCAATTCCTCTCCCAGGCATAGAGGTCGAGGAATGCACCAACGACCAGGCGGGCATGGTCTGGGTTTTCTGGGACCTCGACGGCTGCGTATATGTAATTGCCGTACCTCCCAAGAGGTTGTTCATAGCGGGTAAGTCGCTCACTAACGACTCGAGGCAGGGATTGTGACAGATTTGTGGGGTCTTGCTTCACCCACATCTGCACGCTCAGCTCCCGCTGAAGATGGCGGCGGAGAGCATGCAGGTGGCGCGCATGGCCAGGACGCCCGAGTATGTGCTCGTCGGGAGCCAGACCGCGGGTACCGCATACGAAGGTTAGGAGTGAACCAGGCTGGGCATCGTTCTCGCCCGAAACCGGGAACCAGACTAGCGACATGCCGCCATAGACTCCGCTCGGGGCGCTTTCTTCGTGCACGAGGCCTGCAAAGGAGACGACCTCAGACGTGGGCACCATGACCACTCTCGTGCTGTGCCTGGAGCGTGCGGCATAGCGCTGCCCGAAAACAGCCTCCAGCGCCTCTGTGGTCCTCTTCGATAGTGAGTCAAGCGACTCGCCGGCCGGGATCCCGTCGGCCACTATCTTGGACAATACCACCAGAGAATCTGGTCTCATCATGGCCCCCCCATCTGAGAGCTTTACTGGATGGAATTCCCCGGAGTTGCTCCAGTCCCTTGTTGCGGTCGGCCCATCTGCTGTGCTACCCCTGGCTGTGGCTGTCTCGTCGGCCTGCTAGGCGAACGGCAATCGTTGGGTTCGGCCTACAGAAGTGCGTGGGTTTCTGCCGGAAATGGGACAGATCTCATAGAACGTGGGGGCAAAGTGAGCCTGACCATACGATACTCTTGTTGAGGCTATCGCGGACCTTTTATTTGGCAGTGTTTGCAGGCGTTGCCCACGGGGGTTCGCGGGATGCTCGCGGAGTTCGGTGGTCTGTACGACGACACGGCAGTAGAGGCGTTGAAGCGGGGGCCGGCCGAGGTTCGTGAGCATTCACCTAGTATCAGATACGAGCAATACCCAGCCAATCGGCTTGCGATGGGTGGCCACACCATGAGAAATGAAGCGATTTGCCGCATAGGGGTCTTCTATGACGGGTCGTACTTCCAGTACGCTCAGAAATACCTGTACCACAAACGGGACCTCGGCTGGATTCAGTTCCGTCCCTTGCACGAACTCATCCAGGAGTACGTCCGTTCACGTGAGCCGACCTACATGACCCATCGAATCGTATGCGCCGCCTGGTTTCAGGGGCTGTTCAGTTCCCGGCAGGGTGAGGAACGTCACCTGCGCAACGATAGGAACCTCCACCACGACCTCATGCATGCCGGCATCGAGATAAAGTATCTTCCCATGGCTCAAAACAACCGAGAGAAGGGCGTGGATGTTGCACTTGCAGTGGACGCCTTGCAGGTCGGGCTCAACGGGCATATGGACGTGGCCGTGCTGGTCAGCGGTGACGGCGACCTAGTTCCGCTGGTCCGGGCCCTTATGCAACGAGGAGTCAGGGTGGTCGTTGCCTACTTCGAGTATGAAGACGAGCGGGACAAGGCTTTTGCCAATGACAGGCTCCTTTCATGCTCCAACTACCAGCTAAACCTCCTGCAGTGTGAGACAGTCAAGCAGCTCGGGACGCTGTTCAGGGCGATGTTTTTCAAGAAGACAGGCGGGACGCAGTGACTCCCGCTCTGCTCCTGTGGAGGGTCAGTCTGGAGCCATCGCGCTGCTGCAAACCCACCTGTAGGGCCCTACTTCAGGCGCGCTCTCAGGTTCTCAACCCGATTCTCAGCTGCTACACCAGCACGCGGGTTTCGTTGGGCTCCTGTTCTGTGGCCATTTCCGGTTCTGGGTGGATGAGGTTGCGGTATCCCCTCATGTGATGGCAGGCCTGGGCGGCATCAGGGGCAACTGTGATCCTGCGACAGCCAGTAGCCAACCCCACCCATTTCCGGCAACATTTCACCTATTGCCGCCCCTTTCCTGCTACGATGCAAGAGGAAAGGTGCCTGGCAGAGGATGGCGTATTTAGGCGTCCGTCCCCAACAGCACAACCCAAGTGGGCTTGATACCAGTGACCCGCTCATTCTCTCTTAACTCAAACGTGGCTCCCCGGGAGAGGTTTGCCAAATGACAGCAGAGCCGGCCCTAAGCCTCGAGGAACGCGTGGTCGAAAACCTCTCGGACGAACAACGAGAGGCTGTCCTCTCCCATTCCCGCTATATCAGGATCGTGGCCGCCGCCGGCGCCGGCAAGACCGAGACGATCACCAGGAGGCTCGTCTATCTGCTGGCCACAGACGCCGTCCCCGAGTCCCTCGTGGCCTTCACTTTCACCGAGAAAGCCGCTGCCCAGATGAAGGACCGCATCTACCGCCGCGTTGAGCAGATCCTCGGCCCCGGAGCAACCGCCTCCTTAGGCCTGATGTACGTGGGCACCATCCACGCCTATTGCCTGCGGCTGCTACAAGATCACTTCCGGCTCGGCAACGTGGACGTGCTGGACCAGAACCGGGAGTACGCGTTCATCAGCCGCCACGCGCGTGAGCTGGGGATTGCGGGGCAGGGTAGGGTGGAAAAGTCCGCAAGGCTGCTCCGCACCGCCGCGGTATGGTGCGACGAGTTGCTGAGTCTGGACGCGGTGTGCAAAGAGGAGCCGGAGTTGGGCGAGCGCCTGGAGCGATACTTCGCGCTGCTCAAACGGCACCGGCTGATCACCTTCGGGCAGCTCGTGCGCCAGGCCTACGAGGCCCTGAGCCAGGATCCGGCGCCGGTTTTGGCGGTCAGCAACCTGATCGTGGACGAGTTCCAGGACATCAACCGGGCGCAGGAGGAACTCATCCACCTCGTCGCCGCCCGTAGTTCGTGCTGCGTCGTCGGCGACCCCCGGCAGTGCATCTACCAGTGGCGCGGGTCGGACCCCGGGTGCTTCGACCGTTTCACCCAGAGGCTCCCCAAGGTCCAGGAC
>JAUYEG010000165.1 GCA_030691505.1 Bacillota bacterium
AAAAAGAAGTAATGGACTTTTGGCAGAGGTTAACAGTCATGATTTTGATTCTATGAGGTGGTTGGTGAGTAGCGATTATGAGCAAGTATATGCCATAGCTGATAATTTTAAATGCCCCCAGTATAAGGAAGAGTTTCCTGATTTCTATGATACTGCTGCGGTTAGTTTAAGATTTAAAAATGGAGTTTTAGGTCTAATTGATGGATGTTGCCCTGCTACCTATGGTTACGATGCCAGGATGGAAATCTTAGGAACAGAGGGAATGCTACAAATAGGTTCTCAACAGGCTTCTTCAGTTTTGGTTTGGAATAATAAGAGTCAACTAATTAAAGAAGGCAATCGAAGTTGGAGGATTTTATTCAAAGATGCCTACTTAGAGGAAGATAAGCATTTTGCTAATTGTATATTAAATAACGAAGAACCAAAAGTTAGTATTGAAGATGGAAAAAAAGCGATTGAAATAGTTATAGCAGCGAATAAATCAATCAAAACTGGTCAACCAGTTAAATTATAAATTATTTATATTAATGCAAACTTTGAGAGGTAGAAATATGCAATATTCTATCAGTAACTGGATATATGCAACGGAAGATTTAGAAAAGAGCCTTCAAAGGTTAGCAAAGTACGAATATGATGCGGTAGAACTTGAAGGAGAACCCGATAAAGAAAAGTATAAACCTAAAAAGGTTAAAAAAATGTTACAGCAGTATGGGCTTAAAGTTTCTTCTATTGCTGGAATGTATCTATGGAAAGAAGAGATAAAAAGGGATCTGGCTTCAGCAGATAATAAGATCAGGGAGCAGACTATTATATATTTGTTCAAGTGTATAGATTATGCCCAGCTGATGGGTGCGAAACTTGTTATTGTTGTTCCAGCTGCCGTATCTAAATTAACTCCCTCTCTAAGTAAAAAAGAAGACTGGAAAAATTCTGTAAAGGCAGTTCAGGAAGTAGCGAAATATGCGGAGAAAAAAGATATTTTGCTGGCAATAGAGCCGATAAATAGGTATGAAACTTATTTGGTCAATAGCATTCAGGATGCTTTATATTATGCCCGTGAGGTAAATTCAAGTCATGTAAAAATTATGGCTGATACTTTTCATATGAATCTAGAGGAGCGAGATATAGCAGACGCAATTAGAATAGCCGGAAACAACCTGATTAATGTTCATATAGCAGATAGTAATCGGTGTTCAGTAGGAAGAGGACATATAAATTTTAAAGCGCTTATTAAAGCATTGAAGGAAATAAA
>JAUYEG010000014.1 GCA_030691505.1 Bacillota bacterium
CGAGCAGGACATGCGCTGCCCCATCGAGCAGGGAGAGCAGTGGTACGTGGCCCTCAAGCGCCTCGGCAACTGCCCCGTGGAGTTCGTGCGCTACGCCGGCGAAAACCACGAGCTCTCACGCTCCGGCAAGCCCCGCAACCGCATCGACCGGCTGTGGCGGATTGCGGACTGGTTCGCGAAGTACCTGAAGGCGTAGGGGGCTGATGGCCTACAGGGCCCGGAAGGGGCCCGCTTTCTGGAGGCGGCGGACATGACCACATCCGACTGGCGCAACTCACTGGTGTGGGGCCTGCGCGGCTTAAGTTCGCACGTCGAGCCAGCCCGGGCGGTCAGGGGGCTGACGGCAGAGGCGGCGGCGGCCGCGCTTCCGCGCGGGCTGCACAGCGCCCACCGGCTGCTGCACCACATTGTCTACTGGCAGGATCTGATGCTGGCTCCGGCGGCCGGCGAAAAGGTTCAGTGGCCGCAGGGCCCGGAGGACTGGGATTGCCCGATGGCGCCGTGGGGCGAGCTGGTGGGGCGGTTCGAGGCCGGGTTGGCAAAGGCCGAGCGGCTCGCCCGCGAGGCCGACCTCAGCGTGCGAATCCCCGAGTGGGGACCCGAAATGACGGTTGGCGGCGCGCTGGGCGTTCTGGTCACGCACAACTCATATCATATCGCCCAGCTTGTGGATGTCCGCAAGGCAGCGGGGCACTGGCCGCCGCCCGCGGCCCCTCAGTCAACTGAGACCTGATCTAGCAGAGGAAACGTAGACGGCCCCAGACGGCCCGTGCCGACGGGCCATCTGGGGCCTTGTGTAGTTGTGCAACTATGTGCCATGTGCCGTCCAGGCGGCCCAGTCCCAACGGAGGGCCCTGTGTGACCCCTATTACTTGCGGAGGGCTTCGGGGATGAGTTTCAGACAAGATCAGTGGTTGGAGGCGATGGACGTCTTCGAGGACCACATTGCCGACGACAGCGACCCGAGGGAAGCGCAGCGGGAACTCGACGAGCTCGCCAAGATCGATGCAGACGACAAGCCTCATAGGGAGAAGTGCGCTTCCGTGTGGCGGATCATCAAACAGGGCGTGTAGCCCGTGCCTCCAGCAGGCATAAGAGTAGCCTTCGCAAATGGGTTCATGGCCGAGGCGAGGGATGCTGACGACATGCGAGGAGACACTCGCGTCTCTTGAGTTAATCAGCCAAAGCGGCCTTCGGGCTTGCAGGGACCTGAACTCTCCAGTTCCTTGACACGTTCCTGAAGCACCGAAACCCTAAGTTGCAGCTCCTCCATCTTGGCACGTTCACCCCAAGCAGTAGGACCGACGAGCCGTTCACACAGCTCCTCAAAGCTCTGATATCTAACGGCCTTCATTTTCCTTACAAGGCATTCTGCGGTCTTGACTGCGTGGTCGTTTGGATTCGCCACTAGGAATCCACGTAACCGCTTGTTGCGAGCCAGAGCCCGAGCAAACATGGTCCGGGCGTCAGCATCGGCCTCGGGAAAGGAGTATCCGATGATCGACAAGGTGTCAGCGCACTCCAAGAGGGCAGAAGCCCGGTCCCATATAGGTTTCACGATGCATAGGTGCGAGCTCTTGTCTATCCGCGGGGGGAATGAGAACCGGGACCAGTTGACATCCACAGGCGTTGCACTTGTGGCAGTATCGTTCCCGCCAGATGGGCTAAGAGACTGTGAGACCCATGGCCTAGTGCAAGTCCCAGTAGGGGTTCCGATGGTAGTACTCGTTGTAGGATGCAAGATCACTGTACTCGACTTGTGTCGGGTACTCCCACCAACTGGCTCCCTGGCGTAGATAGAGGCGGCAAGGGCTTTCCTTGTCCGGGCAATAGAGGAGTAGCTCATCAGTGGATACCACCGACCCGGCATACCCGGCCGGCAGGACACATCGGTTGAGCACGCGCGCCCAGCCAACCTGCGGCCCAGAATGCCGTCCAGTTCCAGCTCGATGTGCTACCTGAAAACGGGCTGCGGGTCGAGCGCAACACCAGATCTGAGGTGGTCTCGGCGCGGTCAGCCTGTGCCATCCTACAGACGGTTGCGCAAAGATCGCCCAGCCGAGGATCTACTCCGGTAGGGACTAGACAGCAGAAACCGAAGCGCCTCCCGCAAGAGTGAGGAAGCGCACGGAGACGGGCTCAATGAAACCGGGCTCAGCTCGCCTCTGCCCTGGCCACGAGCAGAAAGAGCACTTGGGTGGCCGTCAAGCCAACGAACCACAAGGAACTCGAGGCACTACCAGGGACCGTTACCATCAAGTTCGCTAACCAGCCTGCCATGGAGAGCAAGGTCCCAATGCCAGCAAGGACGCAGGCTAGTCGGCTGATCCGTCGTGTTGGCCAATCCACCCAGCCCGACCAGACCAGGAGAATGCCGACGGGCATTAGGAGGGATGCCCATCCTCCTCGCCATGAACCCACTGCGTAGAAGACGCAGCCCAATAGGTTACGTACACCTCGATTAGTGGAACTCCGTAGCCAAGGTCTGTCCACTGCGGGAATGCCTCCTTCTGTTGGGAGGTATCAAGTTCGGCTGGCCGACTTGCGTCATCTACTACTACGTCAGTCAGGGGCAGATAGCGATATCCAGCCCGCGATGTGGCTGCACCGCGCTGCTAGTCGAATCCGTTGCTGGTATGTTGTGGGAGAAGTTGATCTGGGGCCATAGCTCCGTACTGCCACTGCGGATTGGGCTTTTCACCTGGGAAGCTATATTCGAGAGATTCACCCCGTTCATGTAGCCGCCGTTATAGTCGAGATCGTAGAACCATCTCGTTGATAAGAGGAGAGCCTGGGTTCCCTCCAGCTGGCTGTCTCCAAGGGCAGCACTGTCTGAGACGGCTCTGACACTGACATTGAAACGCGCTCTCTCCGATTTCTCCTGCTGTTCGTCTGTCGCAACCATGACAAGCTCGATCACTCCTGGTTTCGTGAAAAGGTTCCCGGGTACTCTCATAGTTGACCACGAGTGACCTGCCTTGATGAGATCGCTTTCGGCGGCGACGATTGCATTATCTGCTCCGTTCCTTATGAAGATCTGTACGTTCGAAAGGCCCGGATGGTGGATAATGAAAGATGCGTCGGTCCCAACGCAGACATCTGGTGGACCATAGATCCTTGCTTCGGTCACCGCTGAAGCAGCACTGACAGACAGGGGTGCGAAGAGCGAGAAGACCAGGAATGGGATTGCAGCGCGAAGCAAACTGACTCGTCTAGGCATTTCCTCCAACCTCCCCTGGTTCCTGTTGCCAAGGGAGTTATGGGAAGGTGTGCAAGGTTCCTCCACCAACACTATGCCTTACCTTTGTTGAAACCACTGTCCGCCCGGCCGCACGCCGCGGCAACCAGAGGGGGGAGTCGACATGGATAACCCCACAGCTCCGGGCCGCGTTGAAGGGGAGAAAGCATCAGCTCGGCGCGGCCCAGTCCTCTACCTCAGCAACAAGTGCGTGACCCATATGCATCTGGAGCATGCGACCGGGACAGGCCGACGCCCTAACCCCCATACTCCTCCCGCAGCCGTGCGATCTCGGTCTCCTCAATCCGCCTGAAGAGCAGCGGCGGCACATCAAACGGCCGCTTACCGCCAAGGCGCGTCAGCAGCCGCGGGTCAGAGGGGTGAGCGGTCCGCTCCTCAGGCTCAAGGTGGAGGGCCTCAAACACGGCTTCCGCGGTGAAAGGGATGAACGGCCACGCAGCAACTGCGAAGACCCGGGCTAGGTTCACGGCCGTGCGCAGGACAATTGAAGCTTGCTCCGGGTCCTCTTTAAGCAGTTTCCAGGGTGCCCGTTCGTCGACGTACACGTTCCCCAATGACCAGAGCCGGCGAAGCGTGCTGACCGCCTTCCTGAACTCCATAGCGCGCAGCTGCTGCCGGCACTCGCCAAGCACCTCCGAGCACTCGCCGGTTAGGCGTGCCTCACGGTCTCCAGGAGCGCCGCCTACCGGGATTCTGCGGCCGACCCGTGATTCGATAAGCTTCAGGGTACGGTTGACGAAGTTGCCGAAGTTGCCTACCAGATCTTTGTTGATCGTGGCGGCAAAGAGCTCCCAGGTGAAGTCAGAGTCGTCCGTTTCCGGGGCGTGAGCCATCAGGAAGTATCGCCAGTAGTCGGGTGGCAGAATCTCCAAGGCCTTGTCCATGAAGACTCCCCGTTTCTGGCTGGTGGAGAACTTGCCGCCATAGTAGGTCAGCCAGTTGAAACCCTTGATGTATGACGGTAACGTCCACGGCTCGCCTGTCCCCAGTATGCTCGCTGGCCAGAAGACGGTGTGAAACGGCAGGTTGTCCTTCGCCATGAACTGCACGTAGTAGACGTCGTCGGCGTCGAGCCACCACCTGGGCCAGTCACGGTCAGAAGGCCGGAGGTCGGACCATTCCTTGGTCGCCCCGACGTAGCCAATTGGCGCGTCAAACCAGACGTAAAAGACCTTGTCTTGGAACCCGGGCCGGGGGACCCGAACTCCCCAGGTCAAATCGCGTGTGATACACCTGTTCTTCAGTCCCTCGTCGAGCCACTTGAGGGCGATGGAGGTGGTCAGGCGGGGCCACTCGGGATGAGATTCAACCCAAGACCGCACCCGGCCGCTCAGTACCTCAAGATCCAAGAAGAGGTGGTCGGTGGCCCGGAACTCGATCACCGTGCTCCCTGACACGGCCGAACGCGGGCCAACCAGTTCCGTGGGCTCCAGGAGGCACGTGCAGTTCTCGCACTGGTCGCCTCGCGCGGCGTTGTAGCCGCAGCGGGGACAGGTGCCGATGACGTACCGGTCCGGAAGGAAGCGGCCGTCATCCGGCGAGTAGCACTGGAGTAGTTGCTTCTCCTCGATGAAACCGTTCCGCTCAAGGGCAAGGTAAAACCGCTGGGTTACCTCATGGTTCTGGGGCGCCGAGGTTCGTCCGAAGTGGTCGAAGGAAAGCCCAAATCGCCGGTAGACGTCCGCCTGGAGCCGGTGCTGGCGTTCGCAATAGTCCGCGACGTCCAGGCCTGCTTCCAGCGCCGCGATCTCCGCGGGGGTCCCGTGTTCGTCCGTGGCGCAGATCAGCAGGACCTCCTCACCCTCGGACCGTAGGAACCGCGCATAGACATCTGCGGGGAGCATCGACCCCACTAGGTTGCCTAGATGTTTCATCCCGTTGATGTATGGAAGAGCGCTTGTGATCAGATACCGCACGTGTCAGATCACCTCCGCAGTTCCGGCGTTGCCTGGTTGCAACGAGGTCCTCCGGATGTACCTGCCTGGCCGAGGTGCTCAGCGATGGAGACCCAGTCTCAATCGGCACAGCAAGCGTGTCTTCTCCACTCCCACCCGAAATATGCATTGCTCTCCGGCCGTCCAGCTACCTAGCCCGGCGCTCCCCCGCGCCTGAACTCCTTCTGAATCATCTCCATCACTGCCCGGAACCCTTTGCCGTCGATGCCCGCGACGGCCTGCAGCATTGCCTGGACTTCGGGTTCCAGAAGCAGCCGCCGCACGTCCGGGGTGAGGTTGGCGAGGAGGGTCTCCGGGTCGGGTCCCTCGACCAGCAGGTGGCACGGAGTGACGCACAGGGCGCGCGCCAGCCGTTCCACGGTTTCGAGCGAAGGCCGGGTGGCTCCAGCCTCAATCTGCGAAATCATCCCGGCTGAAAGGCCCGCCCCCTCCGCCAGCTCGTCCTGCGCCATGCCCATGCGCTCTCTTGCGCGCCGGACGCGCGCAGGCAGGTCGGGCGCGTCGAGGCCGGCGCCGGGAGGCGGGATAAGGGAATTGCGGGTAATGCCGAGGGCCGCTGCGATCCTATCCAGGCTTGCGAGCGACGGGAGTTTCTTGCCCTGTTCGATCTCACTGACAAAAGAGGGCGACAGGTGGGCCTTTGCCGCTAGGGCGCTAATGGTCAGCCCGAGGTCCTGACGGCGGCGGCGCAGCTCACAGCCAAGCAGTCTGGCCCGCATGAAACCGTCATGCTCTCCGCTGCCCCGCTCTCCGCCGCCCCGCTGGCGCTGCCCGGCACCCACGGCCATCCCCCCGGTACAGTGTACCATGTACCATCCAGCGCGCAGGGAGTGCATTGGGCGCAGGCAGGCAACCCGTCAGGGCGGACACCTTGCCGGACAGGCAGATTCCGGTCGATCGTCTACCTATTCGGCAGGAGCCCGATCACCAACGCGGCGATATGGAGCGGCACGACCGCCGGAAGCCCCAGCAACAGCCTGCCCCAGGCTCGCGGCGTGTCGAGGACGCCAGCGTAGTCCTGCAGCCAGTAGGATCGCACGGACCGGAACAGGATCGGCACGTCGACCGCCGACCGCCGCGCCGTGGCGGCGGGGTCCAGGTTGATGCGGTCAAAGGCCCCGAGGATGCGGTCCTGCTGATCGCCTGTCAGGTCGCGGCGGTAGACCGCGACCAGCGAGCCCCGCGGGCCGTCGCGGCGCGCCGATTCGACCGGATCCGCCGGACC
Organism: Bacillota bacterium; assembly: GCA_030691505.1. Lineage (GTDB taxonomy): Bacteria > Bacillota > Sulfobacillia > JAUYEG01 > JAUYEG01 > JAUYEG01. The sequence continues at coordinate 6,440 of JAUYEG010000014.1, forward strand.
CGGCGGCAGCTGGTTGACGCCCCGCCAGAAGTAGGACACAGTTGCCCGCGTACTCTCGTCGCCCGGGCCGAGCGAATACGCAAACCACCCGCTACCGATTCTCGCCGAGGCCAGGGGCTCCCCGGTGGTCATCAGTTCCGATGACACGGCCGCCGCAACCGACGACGCGTTGGCGCGGTAGTCCATGGCATCGGCGATGTAGGTGTGCCAGAGCGGCCGCCCAAAGAAAGCCAGGGTACCCACGATAAGCACCAGCAGCAGAAGCCACGCCGTGGCCGTAACGGGGTCGCCGGGCATGGTGACCGGAAGCCGGCGGGCCCTCACAATCCGGCGCGGCCGGAACCGCCGCAAGGTGGCCCGAAGTGCGAGCAGCAGCGACACCCATGGCAGCACAGCAGCGGCGGTGACCAGAAACGCGACTATGACGCCTCGCGTGGCCCATCCCTCCCTGCCGCTAATCATTCCCTGTTTGAACGCAAGGCTGGCATGCAGACCATAGCCAAGACCAACTCAGTTGGCAGATGAACGGTTTGATGCCATTCTTTTTTTCTGCAGCAGGTAGTTGACAAAACCACAGGCCCAGCATATCTTTAGACCCAATACCTGCTCCGCTTGATTCGACCGCCCTCGGCGGATCCGATGACGGCGCCGTGACAGCGGCAAGAGGGCAGCTACAACCTCAAACGAGAGGTCAGGAGGGCACCTAGGGTTCCGGTGCGGCGCACAGCGGCCGTGCGACAGGTCCGAGCGGTGCCAGGCGCGCCGGTAGGCGCGCCACACCGTGGGTACAAAAGACCCCAGCGGCAATTCCGGACAACGGGAAGCGCCGCTGGTTTGTTTTAGTCAGAGTGGGTTTGTGAGCAGGAGTGTCCCGCAGGAGTGTCTCAACGGCATATCGACACAGGCGATGAGGGAACCAAAGCCGGGACAGGTCGCGCCAAAAGAGAGCCGGGTAAGGTGTAAGCCGGCGCGTTGACCTCCGGAATGCTCGATCCCGAGCCGGTCGCGTGAACAGGCCACAAGGGCCCCAGTAGCCCGACCCGGGCACTGCCCGTTAGAGCACTATCCCCGCAGAGTTGGGCAGAGCTGGGCACGTCTCGGCTGAGCCCAACTCCGGGGAGGCGAGGACCGCGCCGCAAGGGGCGGTCGAAACCGGGGTGGTACCGCGCACCCGTGCCTCCGGAACCGGAGGCTCGGATGCGCTTTTTTGTTTGTGATTTCACAGGACAAGGGAGGACGGCTGATGAGGCACACGCTTTCCGTGCTGGTAGAAGACAAACCGGGGGTCTTGACCCGAATTGCGGGCCTCTTCGGCCGCCGGGCGTTCAATATCGACAGCCTGACCGTCGCGGGCACGGAACGGCCGGGCTACTCCAGGATGACGATCGTCACCCGCGGCGACCGCCACGTCATGGAGCAGATCGAGAAGCAGCTCTACAAGCAAATCAACGTGCTTAAGGTCAGTAACCTCACCTCGGCGCCTGCGGTTGAGCGCGAACTCGTCCTCATCAAGGTGCAGGCGGACGGCCAGAGCCGCGCGGCGGTCACGCAGATCGTCAACATCTTCCGCGCCCGCATAGTGGATGTCGCACCGCGCTCGCTGGTGGTCGAGGTGACCGGGGACCGCGAAAAGATCGAAGCCATCCTGTCGATGCTCCGCCCCTTCGGTATCAAGGAGGTCGTGCGGTCCGGCCCCGTGGCCGTGTCGCGCGGCCACGGGTCGCTGGCGATGCCGGACGAAACCCCCTCGCCGCAGGCCCCGTCGCTGGATGATCGCGATGTCCCGGCAGCCGGGGACGTCGCCGCCGAATCGAGTTTTGCGGGCATGAAGTAGGCGCGGACGGCACGCGCTGCCCGTCGGGTACGGCGTTTCGTTATCGTTCGTCGCCAATCGCATGACGCGAGATTCGGGAGGGAGATCTACTTGACAGACACACAGCAAAAGCCGGGCACCAGCTCCGGCACCAGCTCCTGCTGCGGCTCCGGCTTCGGGGCCGGCCAGGCGCGGATGTACTATGACAAAGACGCCGATCCCCAGCTGCTTTCTGGCAAGACCGTGGCGGTCATCGGCTACGGCAGCCAGGGCCACTCCCAGGCGCAGAACCTCCGCGACAGCGGCGTCAGCGTTATTGTCGGCCTGTACGAGGGCAGCCGCTCCTGGGCCCAGGCCAAGGCGGACGGTTTCGACGTGCGCGTCGCCGCCGAGGCCGCCGAGGCCGCCGACATCGTTCAGATGCTGATCCCCGACGAAAAGCAGCCCCCCGTCTATCACCGCGACCTGCTGCCGCCGCTGCAGCGCAAGGCCGCCGCCGCCAAGGCCGCCGGGGACCCGGCTGCGGCGCCCGCGTATTGCTGCTCGCACGGTTTCAACATCCACTTCGGGCAGATCCAGCCCCCGGCCGGCGTTGACGTCTTCATGGTCGCCCCCAAGAGCCCGGGCCACCTGATGCGGCGCGTCTACACACAGGGCGGCGGGGTGCCGGGCCTGCTGGCGGTGGCTCAGGACGCGTCCGGGCAGGCCCACGCGCGCGGCCTCGCCTACGCCTGGGGCATCGGCTGCACCCGTGCCGGTGTGATCGAGACCACCTTCAAAGAGGAAACCGAAACCGACCTCTTCGGTGAGCAGTCCGTGCTCTGCGGCGGCGTGAGTTCGCTGGTCAAGATGGGTTTCGAAACCCTTGTTCAGGCGGGCTACCAGCCGGAGATCGCCTACTTCGAGTGCCTTCATGAGCTCAAGCTCATCGTCGACCTCATGTACGAGGGCGGGCTGGCCGGCATGCGTTACTCGGTCAGCGACACGGCCACCTACGGCGACCTGACCGTGGGCCCCAAGGTCGTCGGCGAGCCGGTCCGCCAGGCCATGGCCCGGTGCCTCGAAAACATTCAGAGCGGCGTGTTCGCCCGTGACTGGATCCTTGAGAACCAGGCCGGCAGGCCCGTCTACCGGGCCCTTGAGCGCCGCGACGCCGAGCACCAGATCGAGCTCGTCGGCGCCAGGCTGCGCGGGATGATGTCCTGGCTCAAGAAAGGCAAGTGAGCGCTGCGATGGCTACTCAGGCGGGCGGCGAGCGCCGCATCTTCATATTTGACACCACCCTGCGCGATGGCGAGCAGTCGGCGGGCGTGAGCCTTAGCCACAGCGAAAAACTCGAGCTAGCCGCGCAGCTGGCCCGCCTCGGCGTGGATATCATCGAGGCCGGCTTCCCGATTTCGTCGCCCGGCGATTTCGCCGCGGTACACGCCATCGCCGGGGCCTCGTGCGGATGGGCCGACAACCCGGTGATCTGCGGCCTGTCCAGGGCCATCTCCGCCGACATCGACGCGGCCTGGCGGGCGGTGCAGCCCGCGCGGCGGCCGCGTATCCACACCTTCATTTCCACCTCGCCGGTGCAAATGCAGTACCAGCTGCGCAAGGGACCGGCCGAGGTCCTCGAGCAGGCGGTCGCGGCCGTGCGCCGCGCCAAGAGCTACTGCGAGGACGTCGAGTTCTCGGCGATGGACGCCTCGCGCAGCGACACGGCCTTTCTCAAGGAGGTCTTTGCGGCGGCGGTCGAGGCCGGCGCGACCACCATCAACATCCCTGACACCGTGGGATATGCGCTGCCTGACGAGTTCGGGCAGCTCGTGTCGGACATAATCGCGGCACTGCCGGCGGCCGCGGTCCCGGTGGTCGTCAGCGTGCACACCCATGACGATCTCGGCCTGGCCACGGCCAACGCTCTCGCGGCGGTGCAGGCCGGCGCGACCCAGATCGAGTGCACCATCAACGGGATCGGGGAGCGGGCCGGCAACACGTCCCTCGAGGAGTGCGTCATGGCCCTCTACACCAGGCGGGCCCTGCTGCGGACATTCACCGGGGTGCGCTCCGTGGAAATCTACCGCACCAGCCGGCTGGTGAGCGCCCTCACGGGCTTCGTCGTTCCGCCAAACAAGGCCGTGGTCGGCGCGAACGCGTTTGCGCACGAGTCGGGCATTCATCAGGACGGCGTGCTCAAGGCTCCGCAAACATTCGAGATCATGGACCCGACCACCATCGGCCGCCCCGACCGCCAGCTCGTGCTCGGCAAGCTGTCGGGGAGCCACGCGTTCCGCAACAGGTTGGAGCAGCTCGGCATCAGGCTGCCGGAAGAGCAGGTCCAGGCGGCTTTCCGCCAGTTCAAGGAGCTTGCCGACCGCAAGAGCGAGATCACCGACGAGGACCTCGAGGCCATCGCGGGCGGCGCGCTGGTGCCGGTTCAGGAGACGTTCACCCTCGACTATTTCCAGATCAGCACCGGAAACCGCAGCGTGCCCACGGCCACGGTGCGGCTCCGCATGGCCGACGGACGGGAGGCCGAGGAGGCGGCCACGGGCGACGGCCCCGTGCATGCAATGTATCATGCGGTGGACCGTGTCACCGGCGTCCCCGTTGCCCTGCGGGACTACTCCCTTAACGCCGCCACCTCGGGCAAGGACGCCCTCGGCGAGGTCAGCGTCAAGGTCGAGTACAAGGGACACGTCTACTCCGGCCGCGGCGTGAGCACCGACGTGCTCGAGGCCAGCCTCAGGGCGTACATCCACGCCCTCAATAAGATCATGGTCAACGGCGGACGCGCGGTGTCGGGCGGGGAGCAACGGCCCGCCGCCGCCGCCGCCGCCGGGGGCGGCGCGGCCGCCAGTACCCCCATCTCCGGAAAGGGGAACGTTTCCGATGGCCACGCTGGCTGAGAAGATTCTCGCAGCGCACGCCGGGCTTGACGCGGTCAGACCCGGGCAACTGATCGAGGCCGACCTGGATTTGGCTCTGGCGAACGAGATAACAGCGCCTCTAGCTGCGCAGGAATTCGCACGCACGGGCGCTAAGCAGGTCTGGGACCGCGGCCGCGTCGTGCTGTTGCCCGATCACTTTACGCCGTGCAGCAACATCAAGGCCGCCGACGAGTGCCGCAAGATGCGCGAGTTTGCCGCTGAGCAGCAGATCGAGCTGTACTACGAGGTCGGCCGCTGCGGGATCGAGCACGCGTTTCTGCCGGAGCAGGGCATCGTCCGGCCGGGCGACCTGGTCATCGGCGCGGATTCGCACACCGTGACGTACGGCGGCATCGGGGCGTTCTCCACCGGCGTCGGCAGCACCGATCTCGCCGCGGGCTGGGCGACCGGTCGGAGCTGGTTCCGCGTGCCGGAGACGCTGCGGTTTAACTTCCACGGCAGGTTGCCGCGCTGGGTAGGCGGCAAGGACCTGATCCTGTACTGCATCGGGCAGATCGGGGTCGACGGCGCCCGCTACGCTGCAATGGAGTTCGGCGGCGAGGCGATAGCCGCGCTTTCGGTCGAAGGGCGCCTGACCATGTGCAACATGGCCGTCGAGGCCGGGGGCAAGGCCGGTCTGGTGGCCCCGGACGCGCTCACCTGGGCCTACGTGGACTCCCGCCCCCAGCGCCGCTTTGGCCAGCGCGGGCGTCTCCTCGGGCGCGATGACCTGCGCCCGGACCCCGGGGCCGAGTACGCCCAGGTTTGCGACTGGAACGTGGGCGATCTCCGGCCCCAGGTCGCTTGCCCGCACCTGCCGTCCAACGTGAGGAGCGTCGACGAACTCGGCGGCGTCCGGCTGGATCAGGTCTTTATCGGGTCTTGCACCAACGGCCGCTTCGAGGACCTGGCCGTCGCCGCCGGTGTGCTGGCGGGCCACAAGGTTGCGCCGCACACACGTCTGATCATCATCCCGGCGACGCCGGAAATCTGGCGTCGGGCAATGCGCGAAGGGCTTTTTGAGATCTTCCTCGATGCCGGCGCGGCGATAGGGCCGCCGTCGTGCGGGCCGTGTTTCGGCGGCTCGCTCGGCGTGCTGGGGCCCGGCGAGCGCGGCCTGGCAACGACCAACCGCAATTTCGTGGGGCGCATGGGCCACGCGACAAGCGAGCTTTACCTGGCCGGACCGGCGGTCGCCGCCGCTTCCGCGGTGGCCGGGGAGATCACCGCGCCGGAGTCCGTTGCCGGCGTAAGGGGAGCGTAGGGCAATGGCAACAGGCAAGGACGATACGGCCGGAGGCGAAATCGCCTTCACCGGCCCCGCCCGGGTCCTCGGCAACAACATCAACACCGACGATATCGTGCCCGGACGCTACCTCAACACGACCGACCCGGCCGAGCTGTCCTCCCACCTGTTCGCGGACTTCAGGCCCGAGTTGGGACGCACGCTGCAAAGCGGCGAGGTCATCGTCGCCGGGGGCAACTTCGGCTGCGGCTCATCGCGCGAGCACGCTCCCATCGCCCTCAAAGCCCGCGGCGTGACCTGCGTCGTGGCCGACTCGTTTGCGCGTATTTTCTTCCGCAATGCGCTTAACATCGGGCTGCCCATCCTCGAATGTCCGGGCGCCGCGGCCGCGTGTGCGGACGGCGACGTTGTGACGGTCGACGTTTCCGCCGGAAAGGTGACCATTGGAGCAGACGGGCCCACACTTGACGCGACCCCGTTCCCGCAGTTCATGCGGGACCTCATAGTGGCAGGCGGCCTGATCAACTACGTGGCCGCCCGGCTTGCGCCCGGGCTGGCTGGACAGGCCGGACAGGCCGGACAGGATGGGCGCAGCGCATGATGGCCACCACAGCTGCCGGTTCGGGTGCGGGGATCTGCGCATGCGGCGCGGCCCGCACCGTCGCTGTCCTCGCCGGCGACGGCATCGGGCCGGAGGTGACGGCTCAGGCTGTGCGGGTGCTCCAGCTGGCCGCGGGGCTGGCCGGGGTGCGGCTGACCCTATCGCCGGGCCTTATCGGCGGGCAGGCGATCGATGCCTGCGGCGAGCCGCTGCCGGCCGCCACGCTCGACCTGTGCCTTGGCGCCGACGCATGCCTGCTGGGGGCTGTCGGCGGCCCGGCCTGGGACGGCCTCGCACCCGCCAGGCGCCCGGAGGCAGGGTTGCTCGCGCTGCGCAAGGGGATGGGCCTCTACGCCAACATCCGGCCCGTCGCGTGCCATCCGGCCCTGGCGGCCTCGTCGCCGCTGCGGCCGGACCTGGTTGCCGGGGCGGATTTGGTCGTGTACCGCGAACTCGGCGGCGGGATCTACTACGGCCAGCCGCGCTTCACCGAGACCCTTCCGGACGGCGGCGGGGAGCGCGCGGTCGACACCATGGTCTACACAACTCCGGAAATAGAGCGTCTTGCCCGCCTCGGCTTTGCGGCCGCCCGCAGCCGGCGCGGGCGCCTGACGTCGGTGGACAAGGCCAACGTGCTTGACTGCTCCCGGCTCTGGCGCCGCACGGTGCAGCAAGTGGCGGCGGAGTACCCCGATGTGCACGTGGATCACGCCTACGTGGACAGCTGCGCGATGGCCATCGTCGCCGCCCCGCGCGGTTTCGACGTCCTGGTCACCGGCAACATGTTCGGCGACATCCTATCCGACCTGGCGGCCTGCATCGCGGGGTCGCTGGGCATGCTCCCGTCCGCCAGCCTCGGCGAAAGGGGCGGCCTGTACGAGCCTGTCCACGGTTCCGCGCCGGGCATCGCCGGCCAGGACCGGGCCAACCCGCTGGGGGCGATACTCTCGGCGGCGATGCTGCTGGATCTGTCGCTTGGGCTGCACCAGGCCGCGCAGGCCGTGAGAGGGGCTGTGTCGCGCGCGTTGGAGGATGGCTACCGGACGGCGGACATCTCGTCCGGGCGCGCCGGAGAGAGGCTCGTGGGCACGGCTGAAATGGGAGAGGCGGTGGCCGAGCGAATCCCGGCCGCCTGGAACGAAATGGGGAGGAATCAGCGATGAAGTACGACCGGACAGCGTATACCCGTAACCGTCCCTCGCCGGCCGCCGGGCGTCAGGTGTACCTCGACGGCACCTTTGTGCCCGCCGAGCAGGCTACCGTAAGCGTCTTTGACCACGGCCTGCTCTATGGCGACGGTGTGTTCGAGGGCATCCGGGCCTACAACGGGCTGGTGTTCCGCCTCGACGAGCACGTCGCCAGGCTCTACGACTCGGCCAAGGCCATCGGGCTGCGAATCCCGCTTACCCAGGCCGAGATGGGGGAGATCGTATGCGACACGGTCCGGGCAAACGGGCTCCGCGACGCGTACATCCGCCTCGTGGTCACCCGCGGCCCGGGCGACCTCGGGCTGGACCCCCTGAAATGCCCGGCGCCAAGCGTGATCTGCATCGCCGATGCGATCAAGCTCTTTCCGGAGGAACTCTATGACCGCGGGCTGCGGATCATCACCGCGGCGACGCGCCGCAACGTGCCCGAGGCCCTGAACCCGCGCATCAAGAGCCTCAACTACCTCAACAACATCCTGGCCAAGATTGAGGCCAACCAGGCCGGAGTGCTCGAGGCGCTGATGTTGACCCACGACGGGTTCGTGGCGGAGGGAACGGGTGACAACCTCTTTTTCGTCAAGGACGGGGTTGTGTGCACGCCCGCCATCAGCCAGGGGATCCTGCACGGGATAACCCGCGCCTGCATTATCGAGCTGGCCCGCAAGCGGGGGATTGCTGTCGCGGAGATGACGGTTGCCCGCTACGACCTCTTCACGGCCGATGAATGCTTCCTGACCGGCACGGCGGCCGAGGTAATCCCGGTGGTCGAGATAGACAGCAGGGTCGTCGGCACCGGCCAGCCCGGGCCGGTGACCCGCGCCCTCATCGCCGATTTCCGGGCGCTCGTCGTTAGCGAGGGGACGCCTGTGTACACCGCGGCCGAGGCGGCGGCCGGCGGGGCCGCGGCAGCCGGCGAAACCGCGGCGGCCGCGGACCGCGCGAGCGGCGGATGCTGTGCCGGCGGCGGCTCCTGCGCCGGCGGCTGCCCGGGCGGCGAGGGCAGCCGTGATGAGTGACGCCTGCTCCCGGCCCCGGCGCAGCCAGGTCGTAACCACGGGGCCGGAACGCGCGCCGCACCGCTCGCTGTTCCGGGCGCTCGGTTTCGACGATGTCGACCTCGCCCGCCCGCTGATCGGCCTGGTCAACACGCAGAGCACCCTGATCCCGGGGCACATGCACCTTGACCGGCTGGCCCTGGCGGCCCACGAAGGGATCTGCGCGGCGGGCTGCACGGTGGTTGAATTCGGGACAATCGGCATCTGCGACGGCATTGCGATGGGGCACGGCGGGATGCGCTACTCCCTGGCGAGCCGCGAGCTGATCGCCGACGGTATCGAGGCCATGGCCCAGGCCCACGCCCTGGACGGGCTGCTTCTGCTGGCCAGCTGCGACAAGATCGTGCCCGGCATGCTGATGGCCGCCGCCCGCCTGGACATCCCCTGCGTGCTCGTCGGGGGCGGTCCGATGCTGTGCGGCCGGATCGGCGACGAACCCCTCGACCTGATGGATATGTTCGAGGCGGTCGGCGCCTACCGCGCCGGCCGCATCGACGCCGCACGCCTGCGGGCGATGGAGCTTGAGGCCTGCCCCGGGCCCGGCTCCTGCGCCGGGATGTTCACCGCCAACTCCATGAACTGCCTCGCCGAGGCCCTTGGTATGGCGCTGCCCGGCAACGGCACGATACCCGCCGTGCACGGACGGCGGGTAGCCCTTGCCCGCGCGGCAGGGCGCGCCCTGGCCGGCCTGGCGCTCCAGGGCGGCCCGACGCCCCGCCAGATCATCGACCCGGCCAGCGTGCGCAACTCGCTGGCACTCGACATGGCTCTGGGCTGCTCATCCAACACGGTCCTGCACCTGGCGGCCATCGCGCACGAGGCCGGCGTGGAGTTTGACCTCAACCTGGTTGAAACCATGAGCAGACAGGTCCCACAGGTCTGCCTGCTCAGCCCGGCGGGCGAAGACCGCCTCGAGGACCTCGACCGCGCCGGGGGTGTGCCGGCCGTGCTCCGGCAGCTGCTGGAGGCCGGCCTGCTGCAAGGCGGCACGCCGACTGTCACCGGCAGGACCATCGGCGAGGATCTGGCGGCCTGCGGACCAGGGGCCCCATGCAGGGTGATGGGCCGCACGGGGCAGCCGGTCATCCGCCCGATGACGGACCCGGTCGCTCGCGAGGGTGGGCTGGCCGTGCTTCGCGGCAACCTTGCCCCGGACGGCGCGATGGTCAAGGTTGGCGGGGTATCCCCCGGCATGCGCAGCCACCGCGGACCGGCGCGTGTTTTTGAGGGCGAGGAAGCTGCGGCGCGAGCGATTCTTGACGGACTGATCCAGCCGGGCGACGTCGTGGTCATCCGCGGCGAGGGGCCGGCCGGCGGACCCGGGATGCGCGAGATGCTCGCGCCGACCGCGGCGCTGGTCGGGGCGGGGCTCGGCCAGCGTGTTGCCCTGATCACGGATGGGCGCTTTTCGGGAGCGACGCGCGGCCCATGCATCGGCCACATCTGCCCTGAAGCCGTCCACGGCGGACCGATCGGCCTGGTCCATGACGGCGACATGATCTCCTTTAACATCGCCGAAAGGTCGCTGCGGCTGGAAGTGGACGATCTGGAACTGGCCCGGCGCCGCGAGGGCTGGTTCCCCGGAGCGCCGCGGGTATCCGGCTATCTTGCCCGCTATGCCCGCCTGGTCGGGCCGGCCAACAAGGGAGCTGTGCTATCGTGACGTTGTCTGGTGCCGCCTACGTCGTCAAGTTCCTGCGGGAGCAGGGCGTGGAGGTCGTCTTCGGTTACCCTGGGGGATCGATCCTGGAGATTTTCGACGCCATGGCCGCCGACGGCATCCGGTTCGTGCTGACCCGTCACGAGCAAGGGGCGGTCTTTGCCGCCGACGGGTACGCGCGCGCTACCGGCAAAGTCGGGGTCTGCATGGCCACCTCGGGACCGGGCGCCACAAACCTCATTACCGGCCTGGCCTGCGCCCACATGGACAGCGTGCCGATCGTGGCCATCACCGGACAGGTCTACTCCCACCTGCTGGGGACCGACGCGTTTCAGGAGGCGGATACCTTTGGCATAACGATGCCGGTCACCAAGCACAACTTCCTGGTGCGCGGCGCCGGGGAGCTCCCGTCGGTGCTGCGCCAGGCGTTTCACATCGCGGGCACCGGCCGCCGCGGCCCCGTCCTGGTCGACATCCCGCGGGATGCGGCGCAGGGCGTGGTCCGCTCGGAAAAGGCGGACCTTGACCTGCCCGGCTACCGGCCGACCGAGGAGGGCCATCCGCTGCAGCTGCGGCGGGCCGCCGAAGCCCTGGTGGGGGCGCATAAGCCGGTGATCTGGGCCGGAGGCGGCGTGGTCGCCGCAGGCGCCGCCGCTGAGTTGCGCGCCCTGGCGGAGGCGCTTGGGGCCCCGGTGATGACCAGTCTCATGGGCCTTGGGGTCATGCCCGCCGATCACCCGCTCAACCTGGGTATGGTCGGGATGCATGGGACGCCCTGGGCCAACTGGGCGGTCCACCGCTGCGACCTGCTCTTCGCAGCCGGGGTCCGCTTCGACGACCGTGCCACCGGCAAGCTGGAGCGGTTCGCCCCGGATGCGCAGTTGGTGCACATCGACATCGACCCCGCCGAAATCGGCAAGCTGCTCAAGGCGGTTGTTCCCGTTGTCGCCGACCTGGGCACGGCGCTCCCCGCCGTGCGGGCGCTTGTTGTGCAAATACTTAACGGTAACCAAAGGCTAATCGGCAGGAGCGGCACAGGCCCCGCAGCCGACGCGGGCACAACCGCTGGCGCTGAGCCCGGTGCCGCTTCTGAAGCCGCCGCCGCTGCCGACCACAGCCGAAAGGAGTGGCTTGCGTCAATCGCCGCGTTCCGGGCCGGAAGCCGCTGGCCCCCCATCACCCACGCGGGCCCCGGAATGCACCCCGGCGAGGTCATGCTGGCCTTGGCCCGGGCATCCGAAGGAAAGGCAACGCTCGTGGCCGACGTCGGCCAGAACCAGATGTGGGCCGCCCAGCTGTACCCGGTGCATGCCCCCCGGCGCTTCCTAACCTCGGGCGGCCTCGGCACCATGGGCTACGCGCTCCCGGCGGCGATCGGCGCGCAGATGGGCACGCCGGACGAGCAGATCATCGTGATCGCCGGCGACGGCGGGCTGCAGATGACGTCGCCCGAACTTGCCACAATCGCCGAGCACCGGCTGCCGATCAAGATCTTCCTCATCAACAACGGCCACCTGGGGATGGTGCGGCAGTGGCAGGAGCTCTTCTTCAAGGAACGCTACATGGCCGTCAAGATTGCCGGACCTGATTTCGTCAAGCTCGCCGGGGCCTACGGTCTGACGGGGATGCGCGTCGACTCCGTCAAGGATCTCGACGCGACGATCGCCTCGGCACTGTCGACACCCGGCCCCGTCCTGGTCGACTGCGTGGTGCAGCCGACAGCAAACGTCTTCCCGATCGTGCCGCCGGGCAAGGGCGTTGACCAGATGATCGACAAGGCGGAATAATGGGCGTATTTGGCGGCCGGAGAAACAACCGACGCCCGAAGCGACAAAGGGGAGGGTACATGCCCATGCCGATCGATCCATCCCGCTGGGCAGCCCTGATGCGCGGCGAGGATTGCCCGTTCTGCGCGGAGATAGCTGATGACAATGAGTACTCGCTTAAGGTCGCTGATCTGACGGTTTCGACGCTAAGGCTGGAGAAGGACCAGCGTTTCCGTGGTTACTGCGTCCTCGTGCTCAATCGCCATGCGACCGAGTTGACGGAACTGGGCGATGACGAAGGGGCGGCGTTCTACGCCGACCTGCGCCGGGTGGCTCGGGCGATCCAATCTGCGCTGCATCCTGACAAAATGAACTACTGCCTGCTCGGGAACACCGTGCCGCACCTGCACTGGCACATTACACCGCGCTACGTGGACGACCCGCGCTGGAACGAACCGCACTGGGCCGACTGGGACCGCCGCGGCGAGGTGGCGGTGAGGTTGCCGGACCGCCAATACCACCAGATAGCCGCGGCGATCAGGGAGCGGTTGTAGGCCTGCCTCACGGCCTGTACTGTCCTGCGGCTTCGTAGCCCGCCCAGTAGGCCGCCACGGGCTCCGGCCGGCGAAAGCGCGCCTGGATCTCACCCGCCAGGGCGTCCGCGGGGACGACCGGAGCAAGCGCCACAAGAGCGCCCAGTGCCGCCAGGTTGGCTGATTGCCTTGAGCCCGCCTCGGTTGCCAGACGGCTGAGGGGCAGGGCGACCACGCGAAACCCCTTCCCGCTGGAGCACTCCACCCCTTCGTCCAGGATTGCCAGGCCGTTTGGAACAAGCCTGCCTTCCTCGTGCCGCAACCCCAGTGTAGCGAGGGCAAGCACAACATTGAGGTCCTCCGCGAGCGGGCAGGATACCGGGGCGTCGGCCACCAGCACCTCGCTGCAGGCCAGCCCTCCCCGCGCGGCAACCGTGTAAACGGCTGTCTGGCTGGCCCACCGCCCCGCCGCAACGGCAGCCTGGCCGAGGAGCACTCCCGCGAGCACTGTGCCCTGGCCGCCAAGTCCTGCAATGGAGATGGCACAAACTCCCGGTTGCCTACCAGGCAATTGTGGCTTCATCTGGTCTCCCCCACGCGACCGTCCGCCGCCTTCCTCGCCGTCTGCAGCGCCCGGTACTTGCTGCTGAAACCAGCCGTCTCACGCCTGAATAGCACGCCCGTCTTGCCCCGGTAGGCTTCGGCTATGCCCCTCATCATCTTTGGCGCGTCACCCTGACGGTTGGCTCGCCCATAGTGGGTGGGGCAGGCGGTCATGACCTCGACAAACGCGAACCCCGGGTGGGCCAGCGCCTCGTCAAAGAGCCGCCGCAACAGCGCCGGCTGCCCGCAGGTGCCCCTGGCCACGAAACTCGCCCCGGCGCCCTGGACCAGGGCGCAGAGATCAAAGGCGGGCTCAACGTGGCCGTATGGCGAAGTTGAGGTGATGCTCCCCTCAGGGGTGGTGGCCGAGAACTGCCCCCCGGTCATCCCGTAGTTGAGGTTGTTGCTGACCACCGCAAGCACGCCGATGTCCCTGCGGCAGGCGTGGATGAGGTGGTTTCCACCGATGGTTGCGCAGTCTCCGTCGCCCATCAGCGCGATGACCACAAGTTCCGGCCTTGCGGCCTTGATCCCGGTGGCGAAACCCAAGGCCCGCCCGTGCGTGCCGTGCAGGCTGTGCGTGGTCAGGTAGTCGTCCGCCTTGCCGAAACACCCAATCCCGGTTACCACGGCGACCTGCTCCGGCGCAGGGCCGCGCGCCGCCAGGCTGCGCGCCAGGGCCTGCATGATGACTCCGTTGCCGCAGCCGGCGCACCAGAAGGTAGGAAACGTGTCGCTGCGCAGGTACCGCAGCCAACCGCGGTCACGCGGACCTGCGATGTCCTTAGCGGTCAAAACCATCTCCGGCCACCTCCCCGGCCCGTCTGCATATATCGCCGGGCAGCAGCGGCCGCCCGTCGCTTTGGGCGATCAAATGCACTGGGGCATGTCCCATAACCGCACGCTCGACCTCGCCCACAAGCTGTCCCAGGCTCAACTCAACCACAAACACCCCGCGCGCGTTCCGGCAGACCTCGCGAACAAGGTCACGCGGGAAAGGCCAAACCGTCTGAATCTGAAGCAGGCCCGCCGCGACGCCCCGGCTGCGCAGCCTCTCCACCGCGGCTAGGCTGGCGCGGGCCGAGATTCCAAACGACACGAACACCCACTCCGCATCGTCCAGATACCAGCGCCGCTGGGGAAACTCCGCCGAGCGCGCCGTAACCTTGTCTTGCAGGCGGCGGATGAGCGCCAGCGCCGTGTCGCGCCGGGTGGTGGGCTGCCCCGCCGCGTCGTGCATTGAGCTGTTGGCGTGGACGATGTGCGGCCCGCCGAAGAAGCCCAGCGGGGGCACATCGCCCGCAGAGGTGTCGTACGTGCCGTAATCCCCCGGCGGACAGGAGGGCAGGGGCCGGGACGCGATCGGCGTGCCCACAGGGACCTCCAGCGGCTCGCGCAGGTGGCCGATGATTTCGTCGGCAAGGACCGTGACCGGCATTCTGAGCTGCTCGGAATACGTGAAAGCCAACGCCGACAGCTCAAAGCACTCCTGCACGCTTGCCGGGCACAGCGCCAGGGCCGGATGATCGCCGTGCGTCCCCCAGCGGGCCTGCATGACGTCGGCCTGTGCCGGCATTGTCGCCAGGCCCGTGCTGGGGCCGCTGCGCATCACGTTGATGACCACACAGGGGATTTCGGCCATGTAGGCGACGCCGAGGTTTTCCTGCATCAGCGAGAAACCCGGCCCGCTGGTGGCGGTGAAAGCCGGCACGCCGGCCAGCGAGGCGCCGATGACCGCGGCGATGCTGGCCAGCTCATCTTCCATCTGGAGGTACACGCCACCGAGCTTGGGCAGCTCCTGCGCCGCCAGCTCGGCGATCTCCGAGGACGGCGTGATGGGGTATCCGGCGTAGAACCGCCCGCCGGCGGCGACGGCCCCGCGAAAGAGGGCCTCGTTTCCCTGCATAAACACCGGCAACGGCGTTCCTCCTCCCGCGCGCCGCTGTAGCAGCGACTATTGCCTATTTGGCAAGACACGTCCCAGAACCTCCTCGCTGCCCACGCCCCGAGGGAAAGGGCGCCCGGTTAGCGAAAAGGGGGTAAACGGGCTTGCCCGGAGCGGAAAGGAGGCTCGACATGTCCCTGCGCGACATCGACAAGAGCATCATCGGCGAAATCTGGACGTCAACCGAGGCGATCGACAACCTGACCAACCTGTGCTCGTTCGGAAGCCGCTTTGGCGGTTCCGAAAGCGAGCGGCTCGCCGTCGACTACATGGTCGACAGGTTTGGCGGGTACGGGGTGGACAGGGCGGCCAAGGAGCATTTTCACCACCTGGGCTGGGTGCGCGGCACCGCGCACGTCAGCACGGTCTTTCCGGTCGCAAAGGACTACGACTGCATCTCGCTGCCCCATGTCGGCACCGCCGACGTCACAGGTGATCTGGTCTACGTTGGTCACGGGACCTCACACGAGTTCGACGCCCTTAGCGACCAGATCCGCGGAAAGATCGTGATGATCAACACCAGGTCCCCGTCCTACTTCCCGCGGCCAATCCACCGCAAGGAGAAGCTGGGCAGGGCCATCGCAGGCGGTGCGGTGGGCATCGTCTTCATGCGTTGGGAGCCGGGGATGCTGCCGGAGACAGGATCCACCTACCACGACCGCGAGTGCCCGATCCCGGTGATCGGCGTCTCCCGCGAAGTGGGTGAGGAATGGCGACGCTTCGGCAAGGGCGGACAGGCCGTGACATTGTGCATCAGCCTCCGCAACGAGTTCAGACCCAACGCTGACTCCTGGAACGTGGTCGGGGAGATCGCCGGCCGGGATAAGCCGGATGAGATTGTCGTGGTTGGTGCGCACTACGACGGTCACGACATCGCCCCAGGAGCCATGGACGATGGGGCGGGTGCGGCCGTGGTCATGGAAGCGGCCCGTGCGCTGGCAATGCACAAACAGAGCCTGAAACGCACTGTGCGTTTTTGCTGTTTTGGAATCGAGGAGATCGGGCTTCAGGGATCGACCGCCTATGTCAAGGCGCACCGGGATGAACTCGATCGCATCATCTTCATGCTCAACCTCGACGGCGCCGGGCGCGGCGACCAGGCACGGGACCTCGCGATCCAGGGATCGCTCGAACTAATCCCGTATTTCCGCCGGCTGGCCGCAACCATGAACGAGCCGATGGCGGTGGACAACAACATCGTCCTCTTCACTGACTGCTATCCGTTTCTCGCCGTCGGCGTTCCCGCGGCGACCTGCGCCAATCTCGGCGGCCAGTCCACCGGTACCCGTGGGTTTGGCCACACGCCCGCCGACACGCTCGATAAGGTGGCCCTTCGCGATCTGCAGAGCGCGGCGATCCGGGTCGCGCGGCTCATCCTCCGTGTCGCCAACGCAGGGGACTGGCCGGCGAAACGGATGTCGCCGGACAAGGTCAGAGAGGTTATCGGCCCCACGGGTCTTGAGGTCCTGCGCCTGGCGGGCAGGCACGAATTTACCTCTTCCCGTTGACTCAGGAGGACATGACGCAGGGGCTGGACATCGCGACCCAGCCTCCGCGAGCGATTCGATCGAAGAGGGGGCAATCGGGTGATCAGTTTCGAGCTCACCGAAGACCACGAGATGATCCAAGAGATGGTACGCAAGTTTGCCGAGCGCGAGCTCGCGCCCAACATCAAGGAGTGGGACGTGCAAGGCGGCTTCCCGCGGTCGGTGTTGACCAAGATGGGCGAACAGGGCATTCTCGGCCTGTGCTTTCCTGAGGAATACGGCGGGGGCGGGATGGACTACATCAGCCTCGCTATTGCCTGCGAGGAACTCGAGCGCGTCGACACGTCTTTTCGGGTCCCTCTGTCGGTACATATCGGCCTATGCGGACTCGGTATCCTCCAGTGGGCGACCGAGGAGCAAAAGGAGAAGTATCTCGTACCGCTCGCCACCGGCGAGAAGGTCGGCTCATTCGGCCTGACCGAGCCCAACGCCGGCTCTGACGCCGCGAGCCTGCAGACGACCGCCCGTCTGGATGGCGACAACTACATCCTCAATGGCGAGAAAATGTGGATATCGCTAGCCGACGTGGCCGACACGTTCCTGGTCTTCGCACGTACAGGAACGGCGGCCTCCCGTGCTCGCGGGATCTCGGCTTTCATTCTCGAACGCGGCACGCCCGGTTTCGCCTCGGACACCATCCACGGCAAAATGGGAATCCGCGCGGGCAACACCGGTTCGTTCTCGCTTGTTGACTGCCCAGTCCCCAAGGAAAACCTCGTGGGGGAGGAGGGCGAAGGGTTCAAGATTGCTATGAGCTGCCTGGACGGCGGGCGATACACCGTTGCGGCCGGCTCCGTCGGCCTGATCCGGGCCTCCCTCGAAGCCAGTGTCAAGTACGCTCACGAGCGCGAGACCTTCGGACGCCCCATCGCCGAACACCAGCTGGTGCAGCAGATGATCGCGAGGATGGTCCGGGGCATGGACGCCAGCAGGCTCCTGGTGTACCGGGCCGGGTGGCTCAAGAACCAGGGCATCCGTAACACACGGGAGACCGGCCTGGCCAAATGGGTGGCCTGCGACGAGGCCTACCAGGCGGCTACCGACGCCATCGAAATTCACGGCGCGTACGGGTACTCAAACGAGTATCCCGTGGAGCGGTACTTGCGTAACTGCAAGGCTGCGGTGATCTACGAGGGCAGCGCAGAGATTCAGACGCTGCTGGCCGCCGGATACGCGCTCGGAACAAGAAAAGACAACC
Organism: Bacillota bacterium; assembly: GCA_030691505.1. Lineage (GTDB taxonomy): Bacteria > Bacillota > Sulfobacillia > JAUYEG01 > JAUYEG01 > JAUYEG01. The sequence continues at coordinate 24,530 of JAUYEG010000014.1, forward strand.
CGCTGCGCAAGGAACTGCCCTCCTGGCCCTTCAAAGAGTAGGGTAGGTAGACCGGGCGACGCAGCTGGAGCACCGCGGAGCAAGGGGGGCTTTGTTTGCGCATTCCTCCGTTCGGGGTCGAACGCTGGTTCGTCCAATACGAGTTCAAGGTCTCGCACAACATCGCCGAGAGCTGCATCCAACCATTCACGATTCGGGAGCTCTGCGAGCTGTGTGGCTCTGACCCGGCGGAGTTCCTGGATACGCGCGTCGGGTATGCGGACGGTCTCGGGGGCATCGAACTGCGCGAGGCCATCGCCGCGTTGTATCCGGACACCGGTCCGGACAACGTTCTCGTGACCACCGGCGCCATAGAGGCCAACTTCCTGGTTGCGCAGGCCCTGCTGCGCCCGGGAGACCGGGCGGTCGTCGAGTTTCCCGCATATCAGCAGCTCTACTCCGTGCCCGCCTCGACGGGAGCGGAGGTGCGGCTGTGGGAGTTGCATGAAGACAGGGGCTACCGGCCGGATTTCGACTGGTTGGAAAGCCTGGCACCCAAAGGTGAGAAACTGCGCCTCCTGACCGTAAACCACCCGCACAACCCCAGCGGGGCCGGGCTGGACGCCGACGGCATGAGCCGGCTCGTGGCGATGACGGAGGCGCGTGGGGCCTACCTGCACAGCGATGAGGTCTACCGGGGGCTCACGCTGGACCAGGGCACAGTTCCGACCCCGTCCGCGCGCGAGTTCAGCGATCGTGCAATTGTGGTTGGGAGCATGTCCAAGGCCTGGGGGCTGTCGGGGGCGCGCATAGGATGGATTGCGGGGCCGGCGGACGTGGTCAGGCGTTGCGGTGAGATACGCGATTACGTGTCCATCTGTCCGTCGGCCTGCGGCGAACGTCTCGCACTCATGGCTCTCCGCAACGGCGGCCCGGTGATGGATCGCAACCGCCGTCTGGCCCGGCGCAACTTCGCCCTCTTGCGCGGCTTCCTGGAGCGCAACTCGGACATTCTCGCTTGCCCTTTGCCGGCCGAGGGCGTGGTGGCGTTCCCCAGCTACGCGGTCGCCGCCTCGCCCGGCCGCCTGCTGGCTTCGCGCGCTCTCTGCGGCCGGCTGGCTGATCAACACGGCGTGCTGCTGGTCCCCGGGGAGTGCTTCGAGCGCGAGTACCATTTCCGCATAGGCTTCGGCTACGAGACCCGCATCCTGGAAGAGGGGCTGGAAAGCCTCGAGCGGTTCCTCAGGTGTCTGCTATCCGGACAGTGATGTCCACCAAATTGCAGCGGGCGGGCCAAAGCGGCCCAATCCGCGCTGACTTGACAGCATTCGGCCAGCTACGCCGGGCTCTAATGCCGAATTGCGCGGTGCTCAACGGCGAATCGGGCGATTTCGACACCGTTGGCAACTGGGCTTGATGAGCTCGGGTTCTCGGCTGGCTGGAGGCTTGACCGATGATCCAAGGCTCGATAAGGAGGTGCGCCATGCGTAGATCCCGTGCGATCCTGGCCGTGTTGGTATCCGCGCTGCTCATCATACTCCCGACTGCGGCACTGGCCGCGGAACGCACCGTGCAGACGCCTGCGCTTAACCTCAGCATCCAAAATCACACAGATGGCTACAAGGTGATACTCGACGTGGATCCGATGGGCATGCTCCGGGCCAAGACCGGCCGCGAGACATATTCCTTCACGCCGGTGGACAACGGAAAGGCCAAAGTGACCGTCGATCCCATCTTCGTGGTTGGCAGCTGAGGTCATAAAAGGACCAATAAACAACGAAAATTGTCTATGTCGGAACCTGTTGACGTTGGGAGCCTCCAGCCAGCCAATGCACATCACCGGACTTTCTATCCTCGGTCCCGGCGAGGCACTTGACCGGGCGGAAAAGAAGAGCACGGAGCTGCTGCTCTTGGCCAAGAGCGGCGGGGTGGAGTTGATGCACCAGACGATCCGTGCGGGCTCTCTCTTCGGGCTGTCGCCGGCCGGCGACGGAGTAGCGGAGTTTATCTACATACTCAGCGGCGAGTGCCTGCTGCAGAACGGCAACGGGGCGCCCCAGCAAACGCTGGGGCCTTCGACTTGTGTGGCGTCAATGGGGCTCGCCGAGAACGTGTATTTCAAGGCGGTCTCTGAGATCACCCTCATCTACGTGTCAACTCAGCCCGTTTTCTCGTACCTGAGCGACCAGATCGCGGAGCTGGTCAACATCGCGCAGGGAGTTGAGGAAAAGGACCACTACACCGCGCAGCACTGTGAAAGACTTCAGAGGTATTCAACCCTTGTCGGAGAGCGTCTTGGGCTGCCTCCCCACCGCATGGAGCACCTGATCCATGCCGCTCTCCTGCACGATGTGGGCAAGGCAGGAATACCGGCGCATACGCTGGGCAAGCCCGGGCCGCTCACCGAGGAGGAGCTCAGGCAAGTCAGGAAGCACTCCGAGATTGGCGCGGAAATGGTGGCCCGGACCTACCTTAAGGATGTGGCCCGAATCATAGCGCAGCATCACGAACGGTACGACGGCCTGGGCTACCCCGCGAGGATCGCCTGGCCCGAGTTCACCCTTGAGGCGGCCATAATCGGCTGTGTGGATGCCTACGATGCGATGACCACCGACCGCCCGTACCGGCGGGCGATGCCGCCGGAAGAGGCCGTTGCCAGGCTCAAGGCGGAAAAGGGCAAGCAGTTTCATCCGCACGTGGTCGATGTCCTCGTCGCCGTGCTGCGTCAAGAGGGCCTGATACGGGTACCTGCCCGCAGGGCGGCCGGCCGCAATCGCTCCTAGCGCTACTCCCCTCGATCAGCCTGCCTAGCCCACCAAGGCAACTCGGCCGTTTCCGGAGAAACTTCCCTCAGGTGGTGAGCCTTCTTGGACAAGGTCCGCGTTTTGCTCGTTGACGATGAGCCTTCCCTGCTCAAGGGAGTCAAGCTAAGCCTGGAGCTCGAGGGGTACGAGGTACTGACTGCAGCTGACGGGAACCAGGCCCTGACTGTGTTCTCTGCCTCCGATCCGGACCTGATCGTGCTCGACCTGATGTTGCCGGGAGTGGACGGCCTGACCGTCTGCCGGCGGATCCGCGAGACATCCACCACGCCGATCATCATGTTGACGGCCAAGGCCGACGATGTTGACAAGGTGGTAGGCCTCGAAGTCGGCGCCGACGATTATCTGACCAAGCCTTTCAACACACGCGAATTGGTCGCAAGGGTGCGCGCTGTCCTGCGCCGCGTCCAATTTGACCGCCAGGCGGCGGCCGGCGCCGGCGAGGAGCATGTTCTGGTGCTCGGCGATCTCACCATTGATGTACACCGGCGCCGCGTCCAGCGCGGGGACAGGCCGTTTGACCTCACCCCGACCGAATTCGACCTGCTCGCCCATCTTGCGGCCCATCCTGGCCGCGTTTTCTCCCGCGAGGAGCTCCTGCGAAACGTGTGGGGCTACGAGTACTTCGGCGATGATCGCACGGTGGACGTACACGTCAGCCGGCTGCGGGACAAGATCGAACCGGACGCCCAGAGCCCGGTCTATGTCCTCACGAGTTGGGGAAAGGGCTACTATGCCGCCGAGTCCGGGCCCCAGTCCAGGCCGCGCCGATGAAACTGCTGAGCCGCCTGCTGGTGCTGGTGATCGGGGTCGTGATCCTCGTCCTCGCACTGGTAGGTGTGCTCGTCATCAGCTCGCTGGAGAGCTACTACCTGCGCGAACGGCAGGTGACCTATTTCTCTCAAGCAAGCGTCGTCGGCGGCCTGGCCCTTGAGACGTTGCGCGAAGGCCCCCCGGACAGCATCGGGTCGGTGCGCCTCGGGCAGATCGCGGGTGACTACGGGAGGCAGTTGGGCCTGCGGGTTCTGATTCTTGATCCGGGCGGGGTCGTGCTTGCCGATAGCTTCGCCGACCCGCGTCTGCTCGGCTCGACGCTGCGTCACCCTGAAGTGCTGAGCGCGCTGGGCGGCCAGGCAACCGCGGCGCAGCACTATCTGCAGGACGCGGGATGGGTGATGTATGCCACGAGCCCGGTTTTCGTCGCGCGCCGCGTGGTAGGGGCCGTTCTCGTTTCCGCCTCGATTGACGATGTCTACCGTGCGCTGATCGAAATTGCCCGGCGGCTGGCCTACGTGGGCGGGCTTTCGCTGGTTGTCGCCTTTATGGTCAGCTACGTGCTCGCCCGCAGCCTGACGCGGCCCATCGCCGGCCTGGGCGATGCGGCCCGCCGCATGGCCCAGGGGGATTTCGGAGTGCGGGTGCCGGCCGGCGGCGCGAGCGAGCTCGCCAGGGTGGGCAGGGATTTCAACACCATGGCGGAGCGCCTCGACCGCCTGGAGGAGGCGCGACGGACCTTCGTCGCGGATGCCTCGCACGAACTCCGGACGCCGCTGTCCGCCCTCAAGGCGCTGATCGAACCCCTCATCGGCGAACACAGCGACCGCGTTGGGGAGTCCGTCCGCACCGAGTTTCTCCGGGACATGGCGGCGGAAGTCGACCGGCTGGACCGCCTGGCGGGCGACCTGCTCGACCTGGCCCGGCTCGACGAGTCCGGGCGGCTGAAACGCGTGCGAGTCAACCCGTCAACCCTCGCGCGCGAGGTCGGCGAACGGATGGCGCCGCTGGCGCTCAAGGCCGGCGTGGCTCTTGAGGTTCTCGATCTGGGCGCGCCGGCCGTCGAGGTGGACGAGCTGCGGCTGGGCCAGGCGCTGCAAAATCTGGTCGACAACGCGCTCAAGTTTACCCCGCCTGGGGGCCGCGTGACGATTGCCGCCCGAGCGGAGCGTGGCAGTGCGATTATCGAGGTCAGCGACACCGGAATCGGAATCCCGGCCGAGGAGATTGCGCATCTCTTTGAGCGTTTTTACCGCGTTGACCCGGCGCGCACACGCGAGCGCGGAGGAACTGGCCTTGGTCTGGCCATCGCCAGACGGATCGTGGAACTGCACGGGGGCCGGATCGAGGTTGAAAGTCACCCCGGCCAGGGGAGCACGTTTCGGATAAAGCTGGCTGAGCCGGGAATGTAGAGGGGCCCGCTACGAGCGGGCTTCGCTACAACTGCCAGTGCGGTCGCCTATCGTTGGTGCCCGGTCGCCACAGCGGGCAGGAGAACCTCTACCTCAGCCGGCTTGCGGACGACGATCCTGCGCACTCCAGGCCAGAGACGCAATGCGCCGTACACCGCCGGGACGTCGCGATGCAAGTTGGTCGACAGCACAACAAACGGCTTTGTCGACTCCACCAGCAGGCCCAGGTCACGCGTCAAGCAGTCCAGCACCTCTGAGCTGAGCGGTCCCTCGTAGTCGATCTCGATGGTTCCCACAACAGCCACCTCCAGTTCTATGCCGCCGTTGTCGCGCCTCTTGGTCCTCACTAACCGAGTGTAACCCCAGTCCTCATGGAAGTCAATGCCCGCCTTCAAGATGTATGAGGTCAACTGTCATAACATAGAGCATGCGCGCTCGGCGGAGCCTTGGGTCCTGCGGGCACAAGGCTGTATGACGTGCGAGAGGCCGGAATGTTCCCGCCCGCTGGCCGATTGTAGCCGCAGGTTTCGCCAATCCGTCCTGTAACAAATCTGTAAGCAGCCGCAACGTCCAGGCAAAAACCGCGTGGTACGCTTAAGGAGCAGGTAAAAAGGGGATGGGTGGGAGCTTCGCGGTGAAGAGCAGGCACGGTCGACGCACGACATCGATGAGTTACGGTGTTTTTGTCTTGACGGCGGCGCTGTTGCTTTCGCTGGTGAGCGGCTGTGTCCTCGCCGGCGGTGTGTCCTCGCTGTTCAGAAGGCCGGCGCCCGGGTTGCCCGGCGACGGGCTCGGTCCGATAACCCCCAATCCGGACGGGACGCCGGTCAAGCTCACGCTATACTTTGGAGACACCCAGGCGCTGAGCCTGATGCGTGAGGAACGCACCGTTGTCCAGCGCGGCGAAAGCGCGGAGGAGCTTGCCGTCTGGGAACTCATCAAGGGACCGGCTCAGGAGGGCCACGTCCGGACCGTGCCCAAAGAGACGAGGCTCCTTTCGTTGCAGGTGGTGGAGGGGATCGCCTACGTCAACTTCGCCCGCGAGATCCAGACCAGGCATCCCGGCGGTACTACCGGTGAGATGTTCACGGTCCAGGCGATCGTCAATACCCTGATTGACAACAACCCGCAGATCAAGAAGGTCCAGTTTCTGCTGGAAGGCAAGGTTGAGGACTCGATTTGGGGTCACGGGATCACCTCGGAGCCCATCGGCCCCGTCAGGGACATGATTGCCAAGTAGTCTTGCGGTGCCGCTTGACGCGCAGCGTAACTGCGTGCGTGTTAGAACCAGTGCCTAAGACAAGTGAATACCCCTCCCAGGGACGAAATACCGGGCACCGCAGCGGGGCAGTAAAGAATGCCCCGCCTTTTCTTATCCGTGCGGGCTTCTGACGGTCTGCAGCAAGGCCAGGTCCGCCCGCGCCTCGTCGAGATCGTGAAATCCGATGTTGAAGGCATCCGCCACGCCGGACGTGAAGGCAAAGCGGAGCGCCTTTTCGACTTCAGCCGGGCCTGTCGCGAGCTGGCCGTGAGCCAGGAGCTTGATTATGTAGACGCCCTTGCCCGCCTCCCGTGCGTGCACCAGCGCGGCCCGCATCTCCTCCTGACTTCCCTCGTCAAACCACAGGCCGCAGGAGTTGTAGGTTGCGCAGATCACGTCGATCTCGGGAACCATGGAGGCTGCCCGGACAACCGACGGCGAGTGGGTGGACAATCCGATCGCCCGCGTCAAGCCCGCGTCGCGTGCGGCGACGAAGCCGGGCAAAGCCCTCAGGCGGTCCCGCAGCGTCCCCGGCTTGACGATGTGCACGAAGGCGAGATCGAGGTAATCCGTGCCCAGGTCGGCTGCCAGGGCCGCTATCGCCTCCCGGGCAGCGCCTGGGTCGGCGGCTTGGGTTTTGCTGGCCACCTGAACTTCGTGCCGGCACACCGCCCGGAGCCCCTCACGAACGTGAGGATGGCTTCCGTACGGCGGCGCGGTATCCCAGAAGGTCAGGCCCAGCTCTTCGGCGGCCCGCACCAGCAGCCGGCCACCCTCCGGGGGTGTTCTGTCGACGATGAACTCTGTCCCGAAAATGAGTTCCGGGGCATCCAGCCGCGCCGGCCGGCCCAACCTCACCCGTCGTGCGTGGAGGCGCCCGGCTTCCGGGCTCTGAGCTTGAGCATGCGCGTCCTGACCGTCTCGAACCATCCTGGAGCCCCCCCACCGGAAAGCCATTTGGTGCAGCACGGGCCTGGCACCTGCTTGAGCTGACGTAGCAGGGTTGCCCGGCCCGGAGGAGCGCTTGGGTCAGGCGGAGAACCATGTCTAGATACCCACGTATTTGCGGTTTTGTGGGCTCAAACCTGCCTAAGGGGGATGGCGATGGACAAGCGCCGGGCGATCGAGCTTCAGAAACGCTATCTTGTGCCGGCAATCGGCACGTATTACGAGGAGCCCCTGGTGGTCAGCCATGGACAGGGGCACTACCTGTACGACATCGAGGGCCGGGAGTACCTGGACTTCTTCGGCGGCATTCTGACCGTCAGCATCGGCCACGCCGACCCGCGTATCAACGCCCGGATTCACGACCAGGTTGATCGGGTCGTTCACACGTCCACCCTGTACGTCAATCTCCCTCAGGTCGAGCTAGCAGAGCGGTTAGCCAAGCTGGTCCCGGGTGGGCTGAGCCAGTGGTTCTTTACCAACAGCGGCACCGAAGCCAATGAAACGGCGGTGACGTTCGCCCGCGCCCACACCGGGCGGGACGAGGTCATCGCACTCCGGCATTCCTATAGCGGGCGGTCAACGCTGGCAATGGCCCTCACCGGCCAGTCGGTCTGGAGATTGCCGGGCTCCAACCAGCCGGCGATCAGGCACGCTCACAACCCGTACTGCTATCGTTGTGCCTTGGGCCAGAAGTATCCGGCGTGCGACCTCCTGTGCGCCCGCGACATCGAGGAAGTCATCAGGACCTCGACGAGCGGCCGTATCGCGGCGTTCATCGCCGAGCCGATTCAGGGGGTGGGCGGCTTCATAACCCCGCCGCCGGGGTACTTCCAGACTGCGGTCGAGATAATACGCCGCTACGGAGGCCTTTTCATCTGCGATGAGGTGCAGACCGGGTGGGGGCGGACCGGCGGCAAAATGTTCGGCATCGAGCAATGGGATGTGGTCCCTGACCTGATGACATTTGCCAAGGGGCTGGCAAACGGTCTGCCGATCGGCGCCACGGTGACCACCGAGGAAATCGGGGCGAGCCTGCGCGGGCTGACCATCTCCACGTTTGGCGGAAACCCGCTCACGATGGCCGCGGCATCCGCAGTCCTGGACGTAATCGTGGACGAGGGCCTCCCGGCCAAGGCAGTGGTGACCGGCGGTCACCTGCGAGCGGGGCTGGAGGCTCTCGCGCAGCGGTTCCCTGTGATCGGTGATGTACGTGGTATGGGCCTGATGCAGGGAGTTGAGCTCGTTCGCGACCGTAAGACCAAGGAGCCCGCTCCTGAGGTGGTCGCCCGGCTGTTTGAGGAAACCCGCCGTCGCGGACTGCTCATCGGCAAGGGCGGCATGTACGGGAACGTGTTGCGGATCACGCCCATGCTCGACGTGCAGATCGGTGAGATCGACACCGCGCTTCGGATTCTGACGGAGGCTTTCGAAGCCCTTCCATCGAGCTAGCGTAGCGTAGACCGGGAGTTGCTGTAGAGCCCCGGGCCGGGCGCGCGCCCGGCCCGGGGCTCTGGGCTGTGCCAGCCCCTATTCCACCTTGTCGCACTCGCACGACTTGCTCTCCTGAGCCGCCTCCTGGGTGACTTTGGCCTTGATCTTGTCGCCAAACTTGCTCGCCAGGTTTGGCATGACCTCGACGAGCTTTTCGAGGAAAGAGCCTCTGCGGCCGATAGGCAACAGCGTCACGTCGTCGCCCTTGATTACGATGAAGCCGATCGGGGTGACGCGGAATCCGGCCCCGATGCCCTCCCCGATGCCTCCCGGCTGGTCCTTGCCGGCGGTGCCCTCTCCCCCGCCGCCGCCGATGCCGACCATGGCGCTGGTGATCGGTATAAGGGTCACGTTGCCGACTGTGAACGGCTCACCCACAACCGTCCTGGTGCCTATCATCCGCTCGAATTCGCTCGTCAGTAGTTCCAGCGTGTCGCGGAAACCCATCACTTCTCAGCCTCCCTTTGATTGCGGGCCCGAGTTCGTCCGGGCCACCATAGTCTGCGTACATCCCGGCTCAGCGCCAGCCTCAGCCACGGCCGCAGCAGGGCCTGGGCGCTGGTGCGGCCATAGAGCTCGACGTCGCCGGCGACCACCTCGCGGTCGAAAACGGGCGTAAGCCGTATGTCCAGCCCACGGCGTCCCACCACGGCCGATAGCGGAGGCGAGGTGCGCATCGCGCCAACCATGCCCGCCATCATCGCAGTCGCGGCGGGGTCGTCGAGCCCTAGCGTGAGCCGCATGTGGACCGTAAGGCGCAGCCTCGCCCAGGTCTGAGCCAGCGCTCTTTTAGCCTTGGGCCACAGCCTGCGGATTGTCGCCAGGTCCAGCCGCCTCAGGCGGCGAGCCTGGCCCCGCGCCCGCCGCAACCTTCGTACCCGCCGTCCGGCGCGAACGCCCTTTTCCCCGTCTTCAGGACGGTCCTTGCCGCGGCTTTCGGCAGAGTCCGGGCCAGTCCGAGCCCGCCCCCCGCCGCCGAGCCTCCGGCCTAGGAGTCGCACCCCGCGCTGGTCGGCCCTCAGCATGCCGCCAAGCCAGCGCGCACGGAACTCAAGCCGCGCCCACACCTGCGCGGCCTCTCCGGCCGCTCCGGCCGTGTCCCCCCGGGAATCCCCCAAGGGCTTGCCCGCACTTTCCACGGACGTCAGCAATGCGAGCAGATACTCGTCGGACGGCTCCTGGACCTCGCTGGGGGCCTCCGCCCGAAACGCGGCTCTGGCCTGGAACGAGACCGGCGACCACAGGCAGACAGCCAGAGCCAGCAACACCACCAGCAGCAGCCCGGCGAGCGCACAACCCACGATTGCGAGCAGGAGCAGGACTACCCCAAGGCCAAAGCACCCCTTTCGGTCACGCGGCGGGCGATTGCGGCCGACCTTGCCAGCAGGGACCACGCACGCCGCGGCAACGCGGACCTGGACCGGGGAGCCGTGTGCGGTTTCGCAAGCCTGCCCGCAGGAACGACGTTTCGCGTCCTTTGCACGCGGACAAACGACCACCCCGCCCGCGCTGCGGCCTTGCCCCCGCGTGCCAGCGCACCCAACATGAACCGGGGAACGGGGCGCAACCGGTCGACCAGAACCCCCCACGGGGATTTTCGCGGGGCTCTGGGGGCGCCTGCCGGTGCCGGGCCGCCAGCCTCCGGGTAGCAGGCTCTGTAGTAGGCCGCCAAAGGCTCCTGCCGTGCCTCAATGAGTGTATGGTCAGCGCTTGTCAGCGTCGGCCACCCCGCGAGAGAGGAGTACACCGCAGTCAGCTCAACCACCGTTCGAGCGCAATGGGTGCACTCCCGGAGATGCGCTTCCACGCCTGCCGCCAGGACCTCCGGGAGATCCCCGTCCGCGTAGGGCTCAAGCAGGGGCGCCACTCTTGCGCAGTCGGTGCGATCCATTGTGCTCACTCTCCCCCCGATGTCGCATGCCGTAATCGCGTGCGCGCCCGGGATAGATGGCTCTTGACCGTACCCTGGGGCAGGTCGAGGATTCGGGCAATATGCCCGTGGCTGAGCCCGTCCACCGCCTTGAGGATAACCACGGCGCGCTGCACGGGGCTGAGCGACTGCATGGCAGCGGCAACCCGGCTGAGGCGTTCGCGGGCCATGACGGCCTGGGCCACCTGATCCACCCTGTCCCGTGCCCCGAACTCACCATCGCCATCTTGCCCGTTCACGCACACCTCGGCCTGACCGATGCGTCTGCGGGCCGACAGGGCACTGAGACACAGGTTGAGCGCCACGCGACGCAGCCAGGGCCGCAAGGACGGCTGGGGTTGGAGCCGGGGAAGTGAAGTGATCAGGCGAGTGAAGACCTCCTGCGTCAGATCCATGGCCTCGTCGCGGACGCCGGTCATGCGCCAGCACAGTTTGAGGACGTACACGTAGTGCCGGTCGAGAAGAGCGCGATAGGCGTTTTCCGCACCATCCCGGCACAAGAGCACGAGGTCCCGGTCTGGCAGTACGGGCTCGCTGACGGACACGTGTCACAGCACTCCTCCCGCTTCGTGTGAACTGGCGCGTCGCCCCTGCCGGCTGACCACTAATACAGACTAGCCGTCAATTGGTTGCGGCCTGTCGGCAGGAACATTCGACAAGGTCCCCTTTCGACCGCCGGCCCGCAGGTATCTACGGGCATCACGGAAATGGATGTCTTATGTGACCTCGGTTCGCGACCGGTAAGACTGATATAATAGTCTTGGCCGGGTAACCCAGCCGTGTATATACGGCCCGGCATCACCGGAAGGGGGGACCCGAATGCTGAGCGCCGCGGTTTCCAGTTACCTCGTTGGATCGTTTCCGACTGCCCACCTCCTGGCCAAGTGGCTTCGTAAGGTAGACATCCGCAAGGTCGGGGTCCGCAACATGGGTGCCCTGAACGCTTACCGGGTACTCGGACCGTTCTGGGGTGTGACGACATTCTGTGTTGATGCCGGCAAGGGAGCCCTCGCCGTGGTGCTGGCCCAGGCCAACGGGCTTGGTGCGCAGGCTATGGCGTTGTGCGGCGTGCTGGCCGTTGCCGGGCACAACTGGCCGGTCTTTGCCCGCTTTCGGGGGGGCAAGGGAGCAGCCACCGGTATCGGCGTAGTGGTAGCACTCGGCGGCGACGTGGTCCTATGGATGGTTGCCATAATCGGGCTCCTGTACTTGCTCACCCGCAACGTGTCGTTTGCGCTCGGGGTGACCTTCTTTGCCCTCCCGGTTATGTATCTGCAGGAAGGGCGCTCCGCGGAGGCCTCGGCGATGGCTCTTGGCATATTGGCCCTCATCGCCGTCAAGATGAAATCCTCAATCAAGGATCTTCAGTACGCCAGCCAGGGGCGTGTTGCTTTGGTCCTCAGGTACCTCGCCTTTGGGGTACCGGCGGAGAAGGTCGCCGAACGCCGCGGCTGGGCCGGGGTGGGGGACACCGGCAGATCTGAAACGGAGCCCTAGCCCAACCCATAGGTCTAGGGCTTGGGCCCCGGGGAGCGGGAGGCTGCCTCTAGTCCTCGGCGGCGGCATTGGCGGCACGGTTCAGCATTTCTGGCGTCAGCCGTGTCATCAGCGTGGTCATCGCCTGGGCTGCGACCAGTGCGGACGAGAGACGCGCAAGAAGCTCAGGCCATGCGTCGGCCGGGCCATGGCTGTTCCCCGGCTCGATCCCGCACACCGCCAGGTACGCCGGGTCCGAGTGCAGTTCGCGGGCCATCTCCCCTCGTAGCAGGACCAACGCGATTTCCGCGTCGTCGGCCACCAGCCGTTTGTAGTAGGCTGCCAGCCGTCGTATTTCCTTGCCGTCGCCCTGCTTGTTGCGCGACAGGGCGTCAGTCGCGACGTCCACCGCCTCCATGGCCGCGAGGGTGAGCCGGGTTCGGAGCTCCCCCTGATTGGCGCGTTCTCCCACCTCCTCCATGTGCTGGGAGTACCGTATCCCGCAGAAAGGGTTGGCCACGCCGCATAGCTCCAGCCTGCGTGCGACTTCCTGGGCCGCGGCCCAGAGGCCCGCGCGGCCAGGCTGTACATCGCCGATCTGACAGAGCAGTACCAGGACGAGCCCGCACAGTCCGCGGAAAGCTTCCCGATCGGCCAGCGAGTAGATCCCGGTTGCCACCGGGAGCGCGGCCCGGTTTCGCCCTTCACGGTCAGCGATGCCGACGAGACCGGAAAGCCTGCGCGTTAGCATTCGGAGCTGGAGTTCTGTTGCTCTTAGCCGTGCCATCCGGGCCTCGTGGCCGGCGAGGAATTCGCCCGAGCGTTTGCGGGCCGCGTCGAGAGCCCCCTGCGGATCGTGGAGGATCTGGGCAGACCGCAGTTCCCACAGTTGATCGTTCGTGGCTAGCTTGGCACGCCCCCATGGCGTGCTCAGCATCCGCTCAATTCTGACTCCGTAGAGTTGGGGGCGGTGGAGATGAAGGACCACGCGTTGCGAGCCTTGCCAGAGGTATCGGGGGGGTGGACTGCCCATAGGGGGCGGGGTGACGACCACCAGCTCAAGATCTACGTCGGACGAAGGCGGGGACCCGATGGCCATGAGCCCCGTCGCGCTCGGAAACAGCGAACGCACCCGCGTCAGGGTCGCGTCGTCTATCGTGGCGGTCTCGCGGACCAGCGCTTCCGAGTCGGGCAGCCCATTTACCCTCCACACCTCACATCGAACGGCGGACGGCATGCCTCCGCCGCGGTGGGTTTCCAGGTATTATCCAGACTACCTCGTTCTTCCCTGCCGCTCTCCAGGGGTGTCGCTCGACTCACGCAAGATATCCGGCGCCTATTCCCAAAACTCCCACCGCGTGCCGGACCTTGCGGCGAATCGCATCCCTGGGGTAAACGCGCTGGTAGAGGTCAATCTTGCGAGCCTCGGGCTCATGGCGGCCGGGGCCAACGGCAACCTGGTCAGGCTCGTCTTTGGGGATTTCCTGGCAAACGGTGTCGAGCTTTGGCGAAACGAATTTCAGGCATTTGGAGCGCCCCGGGGGCGTCGGCGTGGTTTTCGAGGCCGCCCTCTGCGGCGACGCCGGCCCGGTACGCCGGTTTCTGGCAGGACACGGTTTCGACGAGTATCCGAAGCAGTTCATGGGGCGGGAGCTCATGCGGCGAACGGTCATCTGCGTATTCAGCTTGCCTGGCGCTAACTGACACCCGGTCTTCTCGATGCGGGCAGCCCCAGTGCCGAGGTCTCAGGTGCGGCTGGAGAGCTAGCCAACCCCTCCCTTGGTGTCTGAAGGCGTCTGGAGGCAGGTGTTATCCTCCATGGGTTGAACTCTACCCCAACCCCTTAGGAGCGCGAAGTATGCCAAGCGGGTTGTCCTTGGGTTGGGTCGGGCATGGTTCGGGCCCGGGGCGGCGCTCAAGCGTGGATAATTGGGAGGTGCGCCATTGCTGGATGTCATAATCGCCGGCGGCATGGTCCTTGACGGCACCGGCAACCCCTGGTTCAGGGCGGATGTAGGTATTGCCGGCGACCGGATCGCGTGCATCGGAAACCTGGACTCCGCCGAGGCGCGGCTGACGATACGGGCCGCCGGCAAAGTGGTCTGTCCCGGATTTATCGACATCCACTCTCATTCGGATGGATCGCTGCTCCAGCACAATCTGGGGCTGGGCAGCCTTCGCCAGGGGCTCACGACCCAGGTTGTCGGCAACTGCGGGCATAGCCTGGCGCCCATCCGCGACCCCGATACCACACTCCCCAAGCTGGCCCGCGAGTGGGAGCTGGAGGATTTCGAACTGCGCTGGTCCGGGTTCGCGGAGTACCTTGAGTGCCACCAGCGCCGGGGTCTCGGAATCAACATTGCCCCTCTGGCAGGCCACGGCACGATCCGCCGCTACGCGCTCGGACCGGAAGGGGCCGGCGGCGAGCGCAGCAAGGTAACGGCCACAGAGCAACTGGCGCTCGAACGCGAGGTGGCTGCGGCCATGGAGGCCGGGGCGTGGGGCCTCTCCACAGGCCTGGAATACCCGCCTGGGCGCAACGCGCGCATTGAGGAGATCATCGGGATGTGCCGGGTGGTTGCCCGGTACGGCGGCATCTACGCCACGCACATGCGTAGCGAGGGCCAGGCGCCCGGCATTGAGTGGCTGGGGGCGGTCCTGGAGGCCCTTGAGATCGGCGCGCGGGCCGGGGTTCCGGTCAACATCGCGCACCTCAAGGCGGACCAGCGGGACGCCTGGTGGAAGGCCCCGGTTGTCCTGCGCCTGCTTGAAGAGGCCAGGGCTCGTGGGGTCCAGGTCACCGCGGACGTGTACCCATATCCATTCGCCGCCGTCGGCTATCTGTACAGCGTTCTTCCGCCGCAGGCAGCCGAGGCGGGGGTTCCGGAACTGCTGATGACCCTCCGTGACCCTCAGCGAAGGATGGCCCTGCGCGAGCAGATCGACCGCGGCGTGCCGGAATGGACCAATCCCGCGATCAGTTTCGGCTGGGGCGCGATCGGCATCGTCGAAACCCTGCACCCCGAGGACGTGGGCAAATCCGTCGAGGACCTTGCGGCCGAGCGTGGCGCCGATCCTTTTGCCGTATGTTTAGACCTGCTTCTCCAGGACGAGGGGCTGACCCGGTCCTCGGTCGGGGTCATGAGCGAGGACAATATCCGCCTTATGCTAAAGCACCCCCTGACAATGGTGTCCACCGACGGCACGACCGTGGACTCGTTCCCCAGCGCCGCGGAGCCCGGCTTCCCGCTGCGCAAGCTTCATCCGCGTTGCCTGGGCACCTACCCGCGCGTGCTGGGCAGGTACGTGCGTGAGGAGAGGCTGCTGCCCATCGGGGAGGCCGTACGGAAGTTCACCTCCATGCCCGCCGCGACGGTCGGGCTCCGCGACCGCGGGCTCCTCAGGGCGGGCATGTACGCCGATGTGGTGGTGTTTGACCCCGCCGTCATCGCCGAAACCGGCACGTTCGCCGACCCCCACCGCAGCCCGGCCGGGATCGAGCACGTCCTGGTAAACGGGCAACTCGCGGTGACTGAGGGGCAGGCCACGCGAGCCCTGGCTGGGCGGGTGCTCCGGCGCAGCTGATGCCCTAGCCCGGATGTCCTACGGCCGCGTCGGACTCCGGTGATGGAGAGGGCTGTGAAAGGGTGTGCGGACTCCATAGTGATGGTCCGCGAGGTG
Source organism: Bacillota bacterium (assembly GCA_030691505.1). Classification (GTDB taxonomy): domain Bacteria; phylum Bacillota; class Sulfobacillia; order JAUYEG01; family JAUYEG01; genus JAUYEG01. Next base: position 40,304 of record JAUYEG010000014.1, read on the forward strand.
CCGTAATATAGACCGAATGGTAAGTTCACTCGAAGGAGGAAGATTGAGGAATGAAAACCCCCTGGTTGCGGTTGACAGCCGTGCTCGTACTGGTCATGACCTTGATTGCCGGTCTCGCCGCAGGGTGCAGCAAGCCCGACCCAAAGAAGACCACACTAACCTATGCAATTACGTCAGAACTCGACGGGACGGACATCCAGCAGGTCTTCACGTCCAACATCATTCAGACGCTCGCCTCCCCGGCGATGGTCGTGCTGGACCTGGAGAACAAGAACGTGGTGCCCCAGCTCGCGAAGTCCGTGAAACTCGAGGGGAACTCGATCATAATGGAGTTCCCCGCCAATCTGAAGTTCGCGAACGGCAAGGCCTGCACGGGCGCGGACATCAAGGCCTCTATCGAGCGGTATATCGAGATCAGCCCCTACAGCTCGGACTGGGGCGAGTTGGATCACATTGACGTCAATGGGCAAACGGTCACCCTGGTGTTCAAATCCCCGCCCGCTTACTTCATCGCCGTTCTGACCTCCGACTACTCGGGCATCGTGGACGTCGCCACGGCGAAGCAGGTCGGAGATGAGGCTTTCAACCGGAAGGTCGTCGGCGTTGGACCCTACCTGCTGACCGAGTGGGTCCAGGGATCGCATCTCACCTTCAAGCGCGATGCCGCTTATCAGGACTTCAAGCCCTTTGTGCAGAACAAGGGCCCCTGGAAGTTCGAAACCGTTGTTGTCCGCGTGATACCCGATCACCTCACCCGAATCAGTGAACTTGAGGCGGGCAACGTGGACTACGTCGCCGAGGTCCCGCTCGAGTTTGTTGACCGCGTCGCCAACAACAGCAAGCTGACGTTGGTCAAGTCACCCGTCGCGGGGGAGTCCTACCTGCGTTTCAACACCGCGAAGGCCCCCTTCAACGACATCCGGTTCCGACAGGCGGTCAACTACGCAATCAACAAGGAAGAGATCAAGACAGCGCTAAAGAACACCGTTGAACCGATCTATGGCCTGCTGTGTCCCGCACAGCTCTGCCATTCAGCTCAAACCGAGGCGGCCCTCAAGCAGGCTTTGTCGTACAACCAGCAAGAGGCCAAGGACTTGCTCGCCGAGATGGGGTACAAGGACACCAACGGCGACGGGATTCTCGAGAAGGGCGGCAAGCCACTCAAGTTGACCATCCTTACGACCCAGGACGTGGCGTCGCACAAGATGTCGGCCCCCGTGATCCAGCAGCAGCTCAAGCAGGTTGGGATCGACGTGGAGCTGCAGGAGCAGGGCCGTTCCTATGTGCGCGAGCTGGTCAACGCCGGCAACTTCGACATCGCCTTTGCCCGCTGGATGTGGCCGGACCCGGACATCTGGTACTACTCGTTCCACAGCTCCAACGCCAACCCAATCTGGTCCACGCCCGAACTCGACGCGATTCTCGACGGCGGACGGTCGATCATGAACATGGCGGAGAGGACCGCCAAGTACGCGGAGCTCTCTGAGGCCGTTGCCGGGGAAATGGCGATTGTCTCGCTGTTCTACGACTATAACTTCTCGGCTCACGTCAAGACCCTCACCGGGCTTCACCGTGCAGTCAGCGGTGAGACGTACTTCAACGACGCCGCCAAGTAAGGTATGCGAGCGAGAGCGCAGGCCCCGGCTTGTTTGGGGCCGGCGGCCTGCGCTCTCGGCTTCCCGGCAACGGCATCAGTCCGGAGGAAGGGCGATCAAGACATGAGCACAGGCAAGGAAGCAGAAGCCAGGATTGACTCGATCGTTAATGAGTATGTCTCGCCCGATGGCCCCGGCTTCTCGCTGCTCGTTGGACGTGACCGGCGGATCATCGTCAACAAGGGCTACGGCATGGCGGACGTGGAGAAGCGGATTCCGATGGCCGTGGATTCGCGGACGGTGATCGGCTCGGTCACCAAGCAGTTCACGGCGACGGCCGTGATGATGCTCAAGCACCGCGGGCTGCTCGATTACGACGAGTCCATCGCGCGCTTCTTCCCTGACTTTCCCGCGTACCGGGATCGGGTGTCCGTGCGTCACCTATTGCATCACTTGAGCGGTATCCCGGAGTACCTCACCGACGAGTTCTGGCAGGGGTCGGCGGACGGCCGTTACCCCGAGCTGAGGTCGGTTTTCGAGCTGATCAAGAGCATGGGCGACCTCGAGTTCGAGCCTGGGCGGCGATGGCGGTACTGCAACTCGGGGTACATCATGCTCGGCTCCATCATCGAGCAGGTATCGGGGCAGAGCTTCGCCAGCTTCATCAAGGCCCATATCTTTGACCCGCTGGGCATGGGCGACTCGCTTGTCGGCGAGAACGACAATCGTGTTCCACGCATGGCCGTCGGGTACGAGTACACGGGCAAGACCGAATTCAAGCCGGCCCCCTGGCATTTCGTCGTCGTCGGGTGGGCGGACGGCAACATCATCTCCTGCGCCCAAGACCTTTTCACCTGGGGTCAGTCGCTCTACACCGACCGGCTGCTCCCCTACGAGGTCGCCGCCGAGGCTTTCGTGCCCTGCCGCCCGCTGGACCCGTCGTTCTCGCGCTATGGATTCGGGCACACAATCACCGAGCGCCGGGGGGTCCGCGAGATCCACCACGGCGGTGGTACGCTCGGGTACACGACCTGGTTCACCCGCTTCCCGGACGAGAGGCTGACGATCGCGATGCTCTCCAATGCGGCCGGAATCGCCAACACCGAGATCGCCGGCAGGATCGCCGAGCTGTTCATCGGCGAAAAGCTTGCCCCGCTGGCGGCTATCGCCCTGCCACCGTCCCAGATGGCCGAGAAGGCCGGCCGGTACAGCTCCGTGCCTCGCGGCAAGGAGATCTGGGCAGAGGTCAGGGTGGAGGCCGGTGAACTCGTGATCGAGGCGGATTTCCCGCCGCCGGGCGGCAAACGTTCGGTGTTGCTGCCGCTATCCCGGGACCTTTTCTGCGAAAACCGGCACACCGACAGCTACGTGCAGTTTGTGTGGCGCGACGGGGCCGTCGTGGGCCTCCGCTTGGTGACGGGCGGGGGGGTCATGAACTTCACGCGCGTGGACGATTCCGGTGCTTAACTACGCCCTGCGCCGCATGGCTTTTGGATTGCTGGTGGTGTTCGCCGTAACCATCGTTCTCTTCAGCGTCATGCAACTCATGCCCGGCGATCCCATCAGGCTGGTGGCGGACCCCTCGCGAATCCCGGCGTGGCGGATCGAGGAACTGCGCCGGTCGCTCGGGCTGGACAAGCCCGCGTACATTCAGTACTTTTACTGGCTTAACAGGCTGCTGCACGGGGATTTTGGGCATTCGATCGTGAGTGGCCAGTCCGTGAGCTCGCTGATCGCCGCCCGGCTGCCCTACACCCTGCTTCTAGCCCTCGGGTCGCTGGTGTTGCACTATGTCATCGCCGTGCCGCTTGGGCTGTTCGCTGCCCTGCGGGCCAACTCGCGGATTGATCGGACCATCGTGCTGGTCGTCACGGTGCTGCGAACCCTGCCCGGTTTCTGGCTTGGCATCCTGATGATGATCCTGTTCGCCATCAAGCTCAAGATCTTCCCGATCTCGGGCTATCAGGGGCCGCTCTCGGCCGTTCTTCCTGTACTGACCCTGACTCTGCCGGCCCTGGGCGGCACGGTCAGGCTGACGCGCTCGGAGGTTCTGGAGACTATCCGTGAGCCGTTCGTACTCACCGCCTACGCCAAGGGGCTGCCGGGAAGGACCGTGCGGGTCCGGCACATACTTCGAAACGCGCTGATCCCTGTTACGGTTATGTTCTTCCTGTCACTGCCCTGGATAGTCGGCGGCTCGGTGATAATCGAGAACGTGTTTGCCTGGCCGGGGATGGGCCGCCTGCTCTGGAAGGCGATAACCAACCAGGATCTACCGATCGTTCAGGGCATCATCGTAATCATCGCCGTGCTGACGGTGATCTCCAACACGATCGGGGACATCATCTCCGGCGTGCTCGACCCGCGGATCCGCATCGAGCTGGAGGAGGTCGGCGGTTGAAACTCCCCGCCCAGCTCCGCCCGGTTCTCCGAAATCCCCAGTTTGTCGCGGGGGTTATTCTGCTGCTGGTGGTGTTGTTCAGCGCCTTGGGCGCGGACATGATCGCCCCGAAGTCTTTCGAGGAAATGGACATCCCCAGTTCGCTAGCTCCCCCGAGCCGCCAGTATCCCCTGGGGACCGACCATTACGGGCGGTGCATCTTCAGCAGGGTCGTGTACGGCTCGAGGATCGCCCTGCGTGTAGGCTTAATTGTGGTGACCATCGAGACGGTCATCGGTGTGTCGCTCGGGCTGCTCGCCGGCTACTACGGCGGGCGCGTGGACCGCGTGATCTCGTTCGTCACCGATTTGACCTGGGCGCTTCCCCCGATTGTGCTGGCGCTTGCGATCGTGACCGCGCTCGGCCCCAGCCTAAACAACGTCGTCATCGCGATTGCCCTGGTGAGCTGGGCCGGATACTCGCGGCTGATCCGCAGCAAGGCCCAAAGCCTCAAGAACATGCCTTATGTTGAGGCGGCCCGGGCACTGGGAGAGAGCGACTTCTCGATCATGTTCCGGTACATCCTGCCCAACACGTACGGACTGATCATAGTGCTGGCGACGCTCTCCGTCCCGGCGGCGATCCTTTCCACTACCGCGCTGAGCTTCCTGGGGCTTGGTTCGCAGCCCCCCGCACCTGACTGGGGAGTCATTCTCAACGAGGGGATTGCCTACATGCACTCCGCTCCCTGGATTTCGATTTTCCCGGGGCTTGCGCTGGTCTGCACGGCGCTCGGTTTCAACCTGCTGGGCGAGGGTCTCCGCGACCTCCTCGACCCGAGGATGAAGGTGTAGGGGCGTGGGCCTCGTGGACGCTCAGCCCGCAGCCGGCAGGCCCCTCATGCAGGTGTCGGACCTCGGGGTAACCTTCCAGACCAGCCGCGGGTCGGTACGGGCGGTGAGCGGTGTTTCCTTTGAGGTCCGGGAGAGTGAGGTCTTCGCGCTCGTCGGCGAATCAGGGTGCGGCAAATCTACAACCGCGTTGGCCGTAATGCGCCTGGTCCCTCCACCCGGGCGGATCGACTCCGGTCAGGTCGTGTTTGACGGTGTGCCGCTTCTCGACCTCGATGAGGACGCAATGGCCAGAGTCCGTGGGAAACAGATCAGCATGATCTTTCAGAACCCGCTGGTCGCACTTAACCCGGTATACCGGTCGGCGGCGCAGATTGAGGAAGCCCTGTTGCTTGACCAGATTCCCCGTGACCGGGCCTGGAAGCTGGCGGTCGGCGTGATGGGCGACGTGAAGATTCCCGATGCCCCGGAGAGGGCTCTGAGCTACCCGCACGAACTCAGCGGAGGCATGCGCCAGCGAGTGATGACCGGGATGATGATCTCCCGCTCGCCGCGCCTGCTTATTGCCGACGAGCCCACGACCGCGCTCGACGTGACCATCCAGGCTCAGGTCCTGGAACTGCTGATGGACATCCGACGCCGGACGAAGATGTCCATCATGATCATCACGCACGACTTCGGGATCGTGGCGGAAACCGCCGACCGCATCGCCGTCATGTACGCGGGTGGGATCGTCGAACAGGGTGGGGTTCTTGAGGTTTTCGAGCAGTCGGGGCACCCGTATACGCGCCTGCTGATGCGCGCTTTGCCCCGGCTGACAAAGGAAGAGGGCCGTCTGGAGACCATCGCCGGGCATGTCCCCAACCTTGTTGAGTTGCCCTCCGGGTGTACTTTCCACCCGCGATGCCCGCTTAAACGGGACGCCTGCCTCATTGAGCGCCCGACGGTCCGGGAGGTTTCCCCCGGGCACTTTGTGACATGTCATTATCCAGAGGTGTAGGCGCCGATGCAGAGCCGGGACGCAAGCGATCTGGTGGTCCTTGACCGGGCGCAGAAGCACTTCGTGATCACCAAAGGCCTGATCCGCAGAAGCCATCGCGCGATCCGGGCCGTTGACGACGTGAGCCTTTCGATCCACAGGGGCGAGACCTTCGGATTGGTTGGCGAAAGCGGCAGCGGCAAAACCACACTTGCCAGGCTCATTCCGCGGCTCACGAGGCTGACCGGGGGCAGGGTGAGCTTTGACGGGCGGGACATCGACACGGTAGGAGGCAGTGAGTTGACCCGCATCCGCCGGCGGATGGGGATCGTTTTCCAGGATCCGGCCTCGTCGCTCAGTCCCCGGGCGACCGTCCGCGGGTCGGTCATCCGGCCGCTGCAATTGCAGGGGGCGGGCGCGCGGGAGGCCGCGGGCCGGCTTCTTGAGACGGTGGAGCTGGTCAATCTGGGCCCGGAACTCCTGGAACGCTACCCGCATCAGCTCAGCGGCGGGCAGCAACAGCGCGCCAGCATCGCGCGGGCCATCATCCTGCGGCCTGAGTTACTGATACTCGACGAGCCGACGTCGGCTCTAGACGTCTCGGTTCAGGCCCAGATCCTCAACCTGCTCCTTGAACTGCAGCGCGAGTTCGGCCTGACGTACCTCTTCATCACCCACAACCTCTCGGTCGTTCGCTATATGAGCGACCGGATCGGCGTCATGTACCTCGGCAAGCTTGTGGAGGTAGGCCCTGCGGCCGAGCTCTACGCGCGCCCACTGCACCCCTATACGGCTGCGCTGCTGTCCGCGTCGCCGCCGCAAACCCCGCGCCTGCGCCAAAGGCGCAAGTTTGCCCTCGCCGGCGACCCGCCGAGCCTGATTGATCCCCCGGCGGGGTGCCACCTTCACCCCCGTTGCGCCTTCACCCGGGATATCTGCCGGCAGGAGCGGCCGGCCCTGCGCGCGATAGGCCTTGCGCGCTTTGTTGCCTGCCACTTTGCCGAGCAGCTTGCCCTTCAGGTGGGGGACTGACCGGAGTGGCCGGCACCACCATCACCCTGGAGCGCATCATCGAAGCGCGGGATCGCATCCGCCCTCACGTCCGCCGCACGCCGCTCGTGCGGTCTCACTTCCTTTCCGATGTCACCGGCGGCGGCGTCCACCTCAAACTTGAGTCGGAGCAGATACTCCGTTCGTTTAAGCTGCGAGGCATGGCCAACCGCATCCTGACCATGACTCCGGACGAAAGGGCGCGCGGCATCATCGTCGCCTCGTCGGGCAACCATGGCGCCGCCGCGAGCTACGCAGGCCGGCGCTGGGGCGTACCGGTCGAGGTCTGGGCGCCTGCCTCGACGCCTGTCCCGAAGGTGAGCAAGATTGAGCGCTACGGAGCTCGTCTCCACCTGGTGGGTCAGAACTACGACGAGGCGGCGGCGGCCGCGTGCAGAGCTGTGGGGGGGCAGTCAGGCATCTGGGTGGATTCCTCCTCGGACGAAGCCGCAGTCGCGGGGCATGGCTCGGTGGGCCTCGAGATCATCGAGGATCTTCCTGCGGCAGACGCGGTGCTGGTGCCGGTCGGCGGCGGCGGACTGCTGACGGGCATTGCCGTCGCGGCAAAGGCCCTGCGGCCCGCGATCGAAGTTATCGGGGTCCAGACCTCGGCTTGCCCGGCGATGATCGCGTCCCTGCGTGATGGGGTGTGCCACGAGCAGTACCCGACCGGGCCGTCGCTCTGCGATGCGCTGGTGGGAGGCATCGGCAAGCTGGGCTTTGCCTATGCTCCCGAGTATGTCGACCGCGTCGTCGAGGTGGGCGAGACGGCGATAAGGCAGGCGGTATTGGAGCTGATCGATCACGACCAAGTCTTGGCCGAACCATCCGGCGCGGTGGGGGCGGCGTATCTGCTGCAGAGCCCGGAGGAGTTTCGCGGGCGCACCGTCGCCGTGATTGTCTCCGGGGGCAACATCAGTCTCCACACGCTGCGCAGGCTGCTTGGCTAGCCGCGCCGCCCCCAACCCGCGGTGCGCGGGCCTTAGATGGCCGGCTCAGCTCTCCCCGGCCAGTATATCCCGCAGCACGTCGAGCGGCAGGTTGCCGCCGCTGAGCATCAGCCCCACTTTGCGGCCCTTCACCTCGTTGCGGTGGCGGAGGGCGGCCGCGGTCGCCGCCGCGCCCGCGCCCTCGGCCACGACATGCAGGGCGCGGGCCAGCAACCGGATGCCTTCCTTCATGTCTTCCTCGCCGACCAACCAGAAATCGGCCAGCTTGGCCCGCATTATCCGCAGGGGCATGATGAAGGGCTGCCGGGTCGCCAGCCCGTCCGCGAAGGTCGGGGCGCTCTCGTAGCTGACGAGGCGTCCCTTACGCCATGACTCGGCGACGGACGGGGCCTGGGCGGCCTGGACGCCGATGACCCGGGTGCTCGGGCTGAGCCCGTCGCGGGCCAGGCAGGCGCCGCTGGCGCCGCTCCCGCCGCCGACCGGGACGATGACCATGTCCAGACCGGGCACGTCCTCGAGGAGCTCAAGGCAGGCGGTGGCCACTCCTGCGATGAGGTGGGGCTCGTCACCGGACGAAATGAAGATCATTCCCTCGCGCCTGGCGTGCTCCTCGGCGATTACTTTGGCCTGGTCGAAGTCCTTTCCGGCCATCACGATCTCGGCGCCCAGGCGGGAGATCGACTCTACCTTGAGCGGGTTGGCCCGCTCCGGTACGTGGATGATCGCGCGCAGGCCAAAGAGGCGGGCAGCGTAGGCGACGGACTGGCCGTGGTTTCCGGTTGATGCCGTGACGACTCCGCGGGCGCGCTGCTCCTCGGTCAGGCGCGACATGAAGTTGATCCCGCCCCGGATCTTGAAGGCCCCTATCGGCTGCAGGTTCTCGCATTTGACGTACGCCTCGCAGCCCAAAGACTCATCGAGCGCGGGGGTCCGAACGACAGGCGTGCGCCTCAGGTAAGGAGCGATACGCGCGCGGGCGTCCAGAACGTCCTCGAAGGTCAGGTCGCAGCCCGGCTCGACTGCTTCGCCCAGCTTGGGTTTTGTGGCCATCCGATGGCACGGCTCCTTTCGTGGTGGACCGATGAAGCCAGAGCTTGCCCTGGTAACGCGCCAAGCCCTGGATGCTGTGGATTTGCGCGCGCCGGGCGTTTATCCTGCCAGCCACAGCGGGACGTGGGCGAAGCGGCCCACGTCCACCAGCCCCCGGTCGGTCAGCTTAAGCTCCGGGATCACCGGCAGGGCCATGAAGCTGAGCGTCATGAACGGGCTGTCAAGGGGGCAGCCGAGGCTTCGCGCCGCAGCGTTGACGGCCCCCAGCATGGAGGCGACGCCCGCCACCGGGAGATCGGACATAAGTCCCGCAACGGGCAGGGGCAGGGCGGCAAGGACCTTGCCGTCACGGACGGCCACGAAGCCGCCGCCGAGCCGGGCCAGCTCCCCGGCCGCGAAACGGATGTCCGCGGCGGCCGCGCCCGCCACCACCAGATTGTGCGAGTCGTGGGCGACGCTCGAGCCAATCGCCCCCGCCCGGAGGCCCATCCCGGCGATCAGCCCGAGGCCTGCCCGACCTTTGGTCTTGCCGTGCCTTTCGATCACAGTCAGCCAGGCGAGGTCGGGCCCATCGCCCGAACGGGCCCGCCCGTCGGCCCCGATTTCCACATCCAGGACAAGATTCCGCGTGACTATCTGCCCGGGGACGATGCCGATGACCCTGGCCCGGCCGCGCCGTGCCGGCACATCCAGGCATCCGAGCGACGCCTGGTCAAAGTGGACTGTGCTGCCCGCATGAGGCGTCACGCACGGCGCTCGGGGGTGCTTGCCGGCTCCAGCCAGCCGGCCCGACTTGACCACGGCGCGGGCGCGGAAGCAAGCGAGGTCCTCCGCGACCCAGAGGTCGGCGACGCGTCCCGGCGCGACCAGCCCGCGATCCCGCAGGCCGAAATAGATCGCCGGGTTGAGCGTGGCCATGCGCACCGCGTCGACCGGGCTTACGCCGGAGGCCACGGCCAGGCGCAAGACGTGATCGAGTTCGCCCGCACAAAGCAGGTCATCGGGGTGCCGGTCGTCGGTCACGAGCATCATGCGCTCGCCGCGCCGGCGTGCCGCAAGCGGCGCCAGAGCGGCGAGGTTGCGGGCAGCGGACCCCTCGCGGACCATGATCCACATGCCGAGACGCATCTTCTCCTCGGCTTCGGCGAGGGTGGTGGACTCGTGGTCGGAGGTGATTCCCGCCGCCGCGTAGCGGGCCAGCCCCTCGCCTCTGAGCCCCGGCGCGTGGCCGTCGGCCGGCTTGCCGGCGCGCCTGGCGAGGGCCAGTTTCGCCAGAACATCGGGGTCTCCGGCGATCACCGCCGGGTAGTTCATCATCTCGCCAAGCGCCACCACCCGGGGCTCGGCCAGGAGGCGCTCGATTTCGGCGGTGCCGACGCTTGCGCCGGCGGTCTCCAGCGGGGTGGCCGGGACGCATGACGGCGCGGCGAAGAAGAAATCGCAGGCTGCGCCCAAGCTCATCTCCAACATGTGCCGCACGCCGCTTTCGCCCAGCACGTTCGCGATTTCGTGAGGGTCGGCGACAAGCGTCGTTGTGCCGCGGGGGAGCACGGCAGCGGCGTACTCGCAGGGGGTGACGAGGCTGCTTTCCACATGCAGATGCCCGTTGATCAGCCCGGGCAGCACGTATCCGCCGCGCGCGTCCACCAGGGCCGCTCGGGCCGCTCGGGGCGCTCCGGGCGCTCGGGGCGCTCTGGGCGCTCCGGCCACTCCGGGCCGAGTCGTCGCGTCCGCGGCGCCGCTTGCCGCGGGGCGTGCTCCCTGCCGGATCACGTCCACGATCAGCGGGCCGCGGCAGAGAACATCGGCATGATATATCTCGCCCGTGAACACATCGACGACCTGGCCGCCCGCAACCAGCAGGAGGCCACCGTCAGTGCCCTCGTCAAACACTGCGGACATAGCCCTCCCCCCTCGGTCTTGCCATCTCACCGGCGAGCCCCTCGTAGGATTCGAGTCCGGTCAGGCCCGCCCTTCTGCAGGGCGAGCCTGGTGCAGGCGCGGGGGCCCAGATTGAGCCCGGGGATAGCCGAGTGTCCTGCAGAGACCGTTTCCCAGCAAAATCGGCTTCCCCAGAGCCGTTTAGCAACTCCGCTCTCCACAGCGCAATGGGCTGCCCAAATCGTCCCCTTTGGCTCCAGAAGGGCGATGCGGCGACAAAACGGTCCCCAGAGAAGTGGGTCGTCCGTCAATCGGTCTCCTCAGATACGGAGAGTCCACCCCTGCCCGCGCAGGAAAAGGCGGCTGCCCGGCTGGAAGTAGCATGTCGGGCGCCGGGCGCCAGACGAGCCCGGCGCTTGCTCTGCTGACGTAGGGGAAGGAGGTTCTCTATGCTGGCAATTGTAGGGGGAAAGGTCCGCACCGCCTGCCGTGATGGCGGAGCCGTGGCGCCCGAAATCGACGACGGCGTTATCCTGATCGAGGGCGGCAGGATAGCGGCCGTGGGTGGCCCCGACCTGCCGGTCCCGGCCGGATGCCAGGTAATCGACGCGCGCGGCGGCATCGTTACCCCGGGCCTCGTCGACGCGCACAGCCACATCGGCATCTGGGAGGACGGGCTCGGCTGGGAAGGCGATGATACCAACGAGGGCACGGACCCCAACACCGCCGACGTCAGGGCTCTGGACGGCATCAACCCGGCCGATACCGCGTTTGCCGAGGCGCTTGAGGGAGGAGTCACGACCGTCCAGGTCATGCCGGGCAGCGCCAACGTCATCGGCGGCGAAATCGTCACGATCAAGTGCGCCGGCAGCATAGTTGACGACATGGTCCTGCTGCGCCCATCAGGCCTCAAAGCCGCTCTGGGCGAAAACCCCAAGCGGCACTACCGCGCACAGCACAAGCGTCCGTCCACGCGCATGGGCAGCGCCGCCGTGCTGCGCGCGGCGCTCACCAAGGGCCGGGACTACCTGCGCAAGCAGGAGGCCGCCGCGGCGAAGGGCGACCGTGCGCCGGATGCCGATCTCAAGCTTGAGATGGTCGGACGGGTGCTGCGAAAAGAGATTCCGCTGCGGGTACACGCCCATCGCGCCGACGACATCCTGACCGCCGTGCGGATCAGGGACGAATTCGGAATCGACATCAGCATCGAACACGCGACTGAAGCCGACCGGATCGCCCCGATCCTGGCGTCCAAGGATATCCCCTGTCTCGTCGGTCCGATCGGGGGGCCGCGCAGCAAGCTCGAGAACAAGGACCGCGGCCCGCACACACCCGCAGCCCTGGCGGCCGCGGGCGTGAAGTTCGGGCTGATCTGCGACCACGCCGTGATTCCCCAGCAGTGGCTGCGCATCGGCGCCGGGCTTTGCATACGCGAGGGCCTGTCCGACCGGCGGGCCCTTGAAGCCTGCACGCGCGACGCAGCCGAGATTATCGGTGTCGGCGGCCGGGTCGGCACCCTCGAGCCGGGCAAGGACGCGGACATCGTGATCTGGGACGGCGACCCGTTTGAGTACCTGACAAGGGCCAGGTGCGTCCTGGTGGACGGCCGCGTCGCCCACTGTACTTGCGGGCATCCGTGCGCGGAGCAGCACACGGGCGCAGCGGACAAGGCGGGGAGGTGCTGCGGATGCTGATCGCGGTCAAGGGAGCCACGGTTTACCCCATCAGCGGGCCGGCTATAGAGGGCGGCGTGCTGGTGGTGCGGGACGGCAAGGTCGCGGCTGTCGGCCCGGCGGGCGAGGTAGAGGTGCCGGACGGAGCGGAGGTCATCGGCGCGGCCGGCAAGGTCGTAACGCCGGGGCTGGTGGATGCCCACACCCACGTGGGGCTGTGGGGCGAGTGGTATGGGGATGCCGGTTCGGACGGCAACGAGGGCGGTGACCCGGTCACCCCTGAGGTACGGGCCATCGACGCCGTGTGGCCGGACCATTTCAGCTTCGCGGATGCCAGGGCGGGCGGCCTTACCACCCTGCAGACCACTCCCGGCAGCGGCAACGCGCTCGGCGGCGAGATGATCGTGGTCAAGACGGACACGGCCGGCCGCACGGTGGACGACCTCATCGTGCGCTGGCCCAGCGGCATGAAGGCGGCCCTCGGCGAGAACGTCAAGCGTTTCTACGGCCAGATTCTGAAGAAGGCCCCCTCGACCAGGATGGGGATCGCGGCAGCAATCCGGGCGGCGCTGTACCGGGCGCGCGACTACGAGCGCAAACTGGCGGCGGCCGGCGAGGATCCTGCGCGCCTGCCGGACACGGATCTCGGCCTGCTGCAGCTCATTCGGGTACTGCGGCGTGAAATGCCGCTGCGTGTCCACGCGCACCGCGCAGACGACATTGTGACGGCCGTGCGCATTGCGGAGGAGTTTGACCTGGACTACTCCATCGAGCACTGCACAGATGGCGCGGCGGTCGCCGCCTTCCTCGGACGGCGCCGGGCACGGGTCAATCTGGGGCCGACGTTTGGCGGCAGGTCCAAGATCGAGACCCGCGCGCTGCACTTCCGCAATGCCGCGGTGCTGGCAGAGGCTGGCTGCCGGGTGAGCATCATCACCGACCACCCCTTCGTGGCCGTGCAGTACCTGACGGTCTGCGCGGCTCTTTCCTGCGCCGGCGGGCTGCCCGAGGCGGAGGCGCTGCGGGCGATAACCCTGACACCAGCCGAAACCCTGGGCGTCGCCGACCGTGTCGGCAGCCTGGAAGTGGGCAAGGATGCGGACTTCGTCGTCTGGAGCGGCCATCCGTTCAGGATAAGGAGCAGGCCGGAAGGGGTCTATGTGGAGGGACGGCTGGTGCACGCGGGCTGATCCCGCCCCCTCGTTTTCCGCCCTGGAGCGGGTCTGATACAATTGATGGTGCTTGTGCTGCTGCAACCGGAGGTGACCTCTTGCCGGCTAATCTGACCCCTGACTACCACGCGGCGGAGCGTCGCTTCCGCGAGGCCGAAACCCCTGATGCCAAGCTTGCTGCCCTTCACGAGATGATGGCCACTATCCCCAAACACAAGGGCACCGAGAAAATGCAGGGGGACATCAAGCGCAGGATCGCGAAGCTCAAGCAGGCTTCCGAGCGCAAGTCCGGCGCCGCGCGCCAAAAGCCGTTCTGGCATGTGGAGCGCGAGGGGGCCGGACAGATCGTCCTGCTCGGCCCGCCCAACTCGGGCAAGTCGGCCATTCTGCGGGAGCTGAGCCGTGCCGAGCCCGAGGTGGCCGATTTCCCGTTCACCACCCGCGTGCCCCTGCCGGGCATGGTCAGCTATGAGAACGTGCAGATCCAGCTGCTGGACCTTCCCCCGCTGGCGCCGGGGCGCACGCCGCCGTGGATTCGCGGGCTGGTGAAGGCCGCCGACGCCGTCCTGGTGGTCCTCGACCTCGGGAGCGATGAGCTGCTCGACCAAACCGAAGGCCTGCTGGCGGAGATCGACGGTTACCGGGTGGACCTGTACCCGGTGCAGGGTGGGCCTGAAGTGCCCCAAGCGATCGTGACCGCCACCGGGCAGGTCTCCGCGCCGGCGACGGAAGCGGCCCCGGCGGCGGAAGCCGGTGCCGCCCGGCGACAAGTCCTTGCGCAGGATGAGGATGAGGTCAGGGCCGAGGACGAAGACGAGGACGAGGATGACGCCGGGGCAGCCCCGAGAGCCCTCAAGCCGGCGGCCGTCGTGGGGGCCAAATGCGATGACGCCGACGCGGTTTTCCGGCTTGAGCTTCTGCGCGAATCGCTGGCCGGGTCCCCGTTGCTGCGGCTGCCGCTTGTCGAGGTTTCCACGCTGGACGGCCGGGGACTGGACAAGCTGCGGCGGCGGATGTTCGAGTTGCTGGAGATCATCCGGGTGTACACCAGGGCGCCGGGCAAGAAGCCGGACTTTGAAACGCCGTTCGTGCTCCCGCGCGGGAGCACCGTGATCGAGGCCGCTTCCCAGGTGCACAAGGACTTCGCCCGCGATCTGAAGTTCGCCCGCGTATGGGGTGCAAAGGTCTTTGACGGCCAGATGGTGCCGCGCGACCACATCTTGCAGGACGGGGATGTCATCGAGTTTCATGTCTAGCGCGGGAGTGCGGTCCGTGGCCCGGTTTGACTATCATCTGCACCCGGACTTCTCGATTGACGCTTCGGGCACGGTGCGCGAATTCTGCGAGGCGGCTTTGGCGCGCGGCCTCGTTGACATCTGTTTCACCACGCACTGCGATACCAATTCGGCCCACGCGGCCGAGGATGCCTGGGTGTCCGTCGGCGGCAAGGTCCGGCCGCTATCGGAGCCCTGGCTGCCGGACTACCTCGCCGAAATCGAGGCTGCCCGGCGCACTTTCGCCGCGCGTGGACTGAGGGTGCGCGCCGGCCTTGAGGTGGACTTCTTCCCCGGCGCCGCGCGGGCTCTGGATGCGCTCCTGGCCGGCGTGCCGCTCGACTTCGTTCTAGGCTCTGTCCACAGGGTGGAGGGTTATGCGCTCTCCGACCGGGCGGGTGTGCGGGCATGGCTTGAGCGGTTCGGCCCGCGCGACGCCCTCGTGCGCTACTACGACCTGGTGGGCGAGGCGGCCGGCAGCAGCCTGTTTGACTGCATCGGCCATCTCGACATCTACCGGCGTTCCGCGGGGCTGGCCGGCGAGGAGCAGCTCGCTCTCCCCGGGGTAATGGACGCCGTAACGCGAGCTCTCGCTGCACTCGTTCAGTCCGGAACGGGCCTTGAGATCAACACCCGCGGCACCTACCGCGCCGGGGCCGCGCACGTGAGCCCCGGCCCGGTCCTGCTCCGTCTCGCCGCCGCCGCAGGGGTACCTCTGCTCACGCTCGGAAGCGACGCGCACCAGCCAAGGGACGTCGGGCTGGGGCTTGACCTGGGCATCGCCGCCGCGTGCGCCGCCGGTTTCCGCGTGCAGCACACCTTCGAGGGGCGCCGGCCGCAGGCGCAGCCGCTGTCAGCCGAAACCGCCGGAGACGCCGTAGCACGGTCACGGTAGCAGGTCTTCCGGTCCGGCCCGGCCCCTGACTGAGGCTGGTCTACTTCTTTTCCCGCAGCAGGTAACGAAGGGATCGGACGCTGACCCCCAGGGCATCCGCCGCCGCCTGCCGGTCGCCTAGCGTGTGCGCAAGGGCGCGCCGGATGACCTGCTGAGCGAGATCCAGCCGGAAATGGGCCGCATCCTGGAGTATTGCCTCAAGATCGACGGACGCGCCGCCGCGCATCCTCTCGCGGTCCCCGTTGTCCCAGGCCGTGGGCGACATATCCAGGGCGAAACTACGGGCGAGCCGGTTGAGGATCTGCAGCTGCAAGTTGCGCAGCTGAGTCTCGCGGGCGCGCTCCTTGAGCTCCACGTAGTAGGTACGGCGCGAGGAATGAACGCCGGTAAACCGCTCCAGGAGTTGCTCCTTGCGTGTGATCGTATGCCGCACCCCCCGGCCTGCCGCCGCCCGCCTGCAGCCCCGCCGGCGGCCGTGTCCCCGGCTGGGTTTCCGCCAACTGCGCCTCGCCGGGCGCCGAGCCGGTCATCGCGGCCCGGAAGAGGCCCTCGATCTCTTCTTGGCCCATGTCGCGCGGGTTGGTTATCAACAGGCGTCCTGAGGGGCGTTGCGTGCCAGGTGCTGGATTGGCTCTTCGCTGAGGCCGAGGCCGGCAAGCCGGTGCGGGATGCCGACATCGGCCGCGAGCTGCATGACCAACTCGATCACGTATGGCAGCAGTATCGCGTTGGCCGCGCCGTGCGGCATGTCCAGGACCCCCCCCAACTGATGGGTCATGGCGTGGACGGCGCGCAGTATCGCGTTGGAAAACGCGAGCCCGGCGTGCAGGCTGGCCATCGCGGTTTTGGCGTCGGCGTTGGTCTGGCTGGCCACCGAGGCCGGCAGGTGCCGGGCCACCAGGCGGATCGCCGCAAGGGGCGTGGACGTCCGTCAGCGGGGTCGCGGCCAGCGAGACATAGGCCTCGATGGCGTGCGTCAACACGTCCATCCCCGTGTCCGCCGTCAGGCGGTGGGGGAGGGTGGACAAGAGCAGCGGGTCGCAGATGGCGATGTCCGGGATGAGGGGCCCATACGCCCCCGCAGAGCTCGCCTGCGGCGGTTTCCGGCCGGGTTCATCGTCCGGCGTGCCGGGAATTCGGCACAGGCGGTCGCAGAAATGCCTGGGAGCGATGCCCCGGCCTTTGCACAGGTCAGACGCGCCGCGGCCGAGAAGGAGCAAATGCGCGGCAGACTAGCCGGCAGAAGGTGGTGAGGGGCTCGTGCCGGTCGTGCCGCTCGAGACCGTGGCCGCGGATCTGTCTCGCTGCGGATCAGGTCAGGAAATGTCCCGCCTGCGCGTCCGTTTCGGCGGCAAGGCCCTGGGCCTGGCCGCCCTCGCCGCTGCCGGCCTGCCTGTTCCCGAGGCGGTTCTCCTTGAGAGCGAGCTCTTCAGCGAAACGCTCGCCCATGACGCTACGTTGTCGTCCCTGGCCCCGGCCGCGGAGACGGCGGTGCGGGCGGCGTGGGAACACATGCGGCGCAGGGGCAGGCGCCTGCTCGCCGTGCGCTCGTCAGGCGCAGTCGAGGACCTGGAGGGCGCGTCGTTTGCCGGCCAGGCCGAAACCGTGCTGGGCGTGACCTCGCTGGAGGCCCTGCGGTGTGCCGTCCTGAGTTGCTACCGTTCGGCGTGCGGCCCCAGGGCGCAGGCATACCTGGTCGCGGTCCAGGGTGGGGCGGAGAATGCCCCCGAAGCCCGCGGAGCCCCCGAAGCCCGCGAGGCGTCCGCAGCCCGCGGCCCTGAGTCCCCCGCCGCGCCGCCGATGGCGGTCATTGTCCAGGCTCAGATCCGTCCGGAGGTGGCCGGCGTGCTGTTCACCGCCGACCCCCGCAGCGGCGAGCGGGCGCTGCTGATCAACGCGAGCTACGGCGCAGGTGAGGTGCTGGTGTCCGGGCTGGTCTCACCTGACGCGTACGCTCTGGCGCCACTGCCCACGGGCCCGGTCATCAGGGGCAGGCGGCTCGGCACCAAAGCCACCGCGGTCAGGTTTGACCGCCGGGGGCGTCGTCTTGCCCGGCAGGTGTCCGTAAGAGCACGGCAGCGTTTTTGCCTGAGCGACCGGGAGATCATCGCGCTGGCGGATGGCGCGGCGCGGATTGCTGCGGCGGCAGGCCGGCCCCAGGACGTCGAGTTCGCTGCCGCACGGGGCAAGGTCTGGTTTCTGCAGTCGCGGCCGCTGACGGCACTGCCTCCGGAGCCCGGTCCGACGGCGGGCGTGATGGGCAACGCCGGCGGTCTGCCGGATCCATGGGGCTACAACGATTCCCTCTCGGGGGACTTCCTTTGGACCAACGTCAATATCGGCGAAGGCCTCCCGGGCGTGTTGACCCCGTTTAGCTGGGGCCTGGTCAGGGTGTTCTTTGACAGGGCCGCGCGGCAGGTGTTTGGTGTGCTTGCCGAGGGGGTGCCGCTCTTTGGCAACGTATTCGGGCGCCTGTACCTCAACCTGAGCGGCCGCGCGTCGGTCGTCAGGTCGGTGGCGTGGGTGCTGCCGGGCCCGCTCTTTGAAAAGCTCGCCAAAACGGCCTGGGAGGATATCTGGGGTCTTGTGCCGGACGGTCTTGGGCTGCCTCTCGTTCCCGTTTCACCCGTGGCGACCTACGCCCGCCTGCCGAGATCGGCGTTCCTCTTCGCCCGGGCGCTGTGGCGGCACCAGACCCGTTTCCGCCGGTTCCGCGCTCGCTCCGCGGGGGACGTGAGGATGCTCCGGGAGCGGCTTGCAGGTGCAACGGATCCAGGGGCGCTCGCTGATCTGTGGGCGGCGGAAATCGAGCCCCGGTTGTTGCTGGCCGGGATGATGGTCATGTTCACCGCGGCTGCGACCGCCGCGTCGCAAAAGCAGCTGGTCCTGAGCCGGCCGTTGCTGCGCTACGGCGATGAGGCTTCGATGTCCCGGATCATGGCCGGGGTAGGGGGGCTCGAGAGCGTCGCCCCGACCCTTGAGCTCTGGGAGCTTTCCCGGGTGGCTACGGCCTCGCCGGCGATTGTGGACCTGCTGCAGGCCGGTGAGCCTGACGGGCGGCTGGCGGATGGCGG
Organism: Bacillota bacterium; assembly: GCA_030691505.1. Classification (GTDB taxonomy): domain Bacteria; phylum Bacillota; class Sulfobacillia; order JAUYEG01; family JAUYEG01; genus JAUYEG01. The sequence continues at coordinate 59,128 of JAUYEG010000014.1, forward strand.
CTTTGTTGGCCGGGTGCGGGCGTCAAGCGGCGGTGAGCAGTTCGCGGCGAAACTGGCCGGCTTCCTCGACCGCCATGGGCACCGGAGCGATACGGAGTTCGAAGCGGCCAGCCCCGGCTGGGCGGAAGACCCCTCGCCGGTGCTTGCCGCCCTACGGCTCTACCTCCAACTGCCGGAGGCTGAGGGGCCGGTCGCGGCGCAGGCCGCGCGCGTCAGCGAGGCCCGTGCGGAGCTGGCGCGGATCCGCAGCAGGGCCGGGTGGCGGGCCGGGACGATCGCCAGACAGATGGTCCAGATACACCACGCCAACCTGCTGCGCCGGGAGGAGGCCCGAAGTCTGCTCGTACTGTGGGCCAGTCTTGGGCGTCCGTTTGCCCTGGCCGCCGGCCGTCTCCTGGCTGAGCGGGGCTGCCTGTCACATGATGAGCAGGTCTTTCACCTTGAGCTCGGCGAAGTGCTGGCCGCGCTCCGCGGGGCGGGTCGGCCCGGAGCGGCCGGCTGGGCCTACGTCGCGGCCAGGCGGGGGGAACGATACCGCTTCTACGGCAAGCTTCCCGACCCGCCCAGCGTTTTTCGCGGTCAGGTGCTGGCGGACGCGCTCGGCCGCCCGGACGGTGGCACCCGGGATCCCGGCCGCCACCGCGACGAGCTCGGAAGGACCGTCCTGCGCGGTCTGCCCGCCAGCCCGGGACGTGTGCGGGGCCTGGTCCGGCGGCTCGACAGCCCGCGTCAGGCAGGGCTTGTGCGGCGCGGCGACATTCTCGTGACCAGGTCGGCCAACGTCGGGTGGACGATCATCTTCCAGACCCTCGGCGCGGTGGTGACCGATGTCGGCGCGCCTTTCTCGCATGCGGCGATAGTCATCCGCGAGCTCCATCGCCCGGCCGTGGTCGACACCAAGCGGGCAACGGCGGTCCTGGGCGACGGGGATCTGGTGCTTGTCGACGGGGACCGGGGCCTGGTGACCCGGCTGCTGCGGCGGAGGCTGCGGCGCAGGGGACAGCGGCGGGGGCGGACGCAACGGCAGTCGGAGCAGGCAGGTCAGGTAGGGCAGGCCGGACAGGCAGGGCAGGAGGCCGCGTCTGAACCGGGGGCCGGCTGGGTCCGTTTCGGCCGTGCGCGGCGGACGGCGCGTTCGCGCAGCGGAGGCATATAGTGAGAAGCCTAGATGCAGCCAAGCAGGAGGGATGCGACATGGGCGGATTGTCGGCGGCCGGCGGAATGAAGCAAGGGCTACTTCACTTCCTGCATGCCAGCGAAGGCGAGATGATCTCGCTGCTCGAGCGCGTCGTCAATGTCGACTCAGGCACCGGTCAGGTTGAGGGGCTTAACCAGGTAGCGGACATCTACCGCGCGGAACTGGAGCGGTCCGGCGTACGGGCGGAGATAGTGCAGGCCGCGCAGGGAAACCACGTCTTGGGCAGGAGGCCAGGCGAAAACGGCAAGGCAGACCCGGCCGGCCCCTCCGGCAAGCCGGCCATATCGCTGGTCATCGGGCACATGGACACGGTGTTTCCAGCGGGAACCGTGGCCCAAAGGCCGTTTCGGATCGAGGGGCGGTGCGCGTTCGGGCCGGGCGTGGAGGACATGAAGAGCGGGCTGGTGTGCGCGGTCTTTGCTGCACGGGCTCTTGAGCAGCTTGGACTGTGGCCGGGGCATGACGTCCGCTTTTTCTTCAATGCTGACGAGGAGGTCCGCTCGCCGACGTCGGCACACATCTTTGCCCGCGAGGGCGGGCTTGCGGATGAGGTGTACGTGCTTGAGGGCGCCCGCGACGATGGGTCGGTTGTGACAGCGCGCAAGGGCAGCGCCCGTTTTCAGCTCACCGTCTCCGGACGCCCGTCGCATTCCGGGGCCAACCATGCCGCCGGGCGCAGCGCCGTCAAGGCCCTGGCCCATAAGATCCTGGAGCTCGAGGCCCTGACGGACTACGGCCGAGGAATCACCGTGAACGTCGGCGTCGTGAGAGGCGGAATGACGTTCAACACCGTGCCCGCCGAGGCGTGGTGCGATCTCGACGTCCGCGTGCCCGACCCCGAGATAGCCGCTCAGACGGTCGAGGCGGTGCGCCGCATCGCCGCCGCGGAGCACGTCCCGGGCACGACCACACGGCTCGAAGGGGGAATCACGCGTCCGCCCATGGTCCGGACGGACAAGATCGCCCGGTTGTTTCTGGCCGTGCGCGGGCTGGCCGCGCTGATCGGGCGCGACCTTACCGAGAGCACCACGGGAGGCGGGTCCGACGGGTGCCTGACGGCGGCCGCCGGCGCGCCTACGCTGGACGGTCTCGGCCCCAAGGGCGGTTGGGCGCACACGCCTGACGAGTACCTTGAGCTCGACTCGCTGGTGCCATGCGCGGCGCTGCTGGCCATGGCCCTGGCGACCGGGCCCCACGTCCGCCGCGCCTGAGCCCGAGGGCGCTCGGTCCGGTCCGCGCAGGCACGAGTTGCAGCGATGCAGCGGCGCCGCGGATCGCGGCCGCGTGCCGAATGCTCCGTCTCGCCCGGGTAGACACTAGCCCGGGCGAGGTGAGTTCTTGGCGGGCATACTGGCCGATCCCACCGCTCTGCTTGAGCGCTGGGCCAACTACATCTGGTCGCCACCAATGCTCGTGCTGCTGCTCGGCACGGGTCTCTTTCTGACGCTCAGGCTGCGGTTTCTGCCGCAACGGTGGCTGCTGCCCGCGGTCCGGATGCTGATCCTGTGCGGCCGGGAGGGCCGGCGACGGCCCGCGGTTCCGTGGCCTCGCACGCCCGCGCCCACACCCACGCCCGCGGCCGGCCAACCGGTGCCAAGGGAGCGTCCCATCGAAAGGGCCCGCCGGATAGCTTCGGCGCTGGCGCCGGTCCTGCACGCCCAGCCGGGCACGGTGTCCGCTCTCGCCGCCTGCCGCGCGCCGGAGCGCGCCGAGGGGGATATCTCCAGTTTTCAGGCCTTGAGCACCGCGCTGGCGGCCACGGTCGGCACCGGCAACATCGTCGGGGTGGCGACCGCGATCTCGCTCGGCGGACCGGGTGCGGTGCTGTGGATGTGGGTCACGGCGGTCCTCGGCTCGGCGACCAAGTTCTCGGAAGCGGTGCTGGCCTTGGCGCACAGGCGGCGGCTGCCCGGCGGGACGTTCGCCGGTGGGCCGATGTACTACATCCGCGAGGCGGTGCCGGCCCGGCTGGCGTGGCTCGGCGGGGCGTTCGCCCTGGTGACCTCGTTCGCGGCCTTCGGCACCGGCAACATGGTGCAGGCCAATGCGATCGCCCAGGGCCTGCTCGCGAGTTTCCGCATCCCGCTCGCCGCCACGGGTATCGCGCTCGCCGCGCTGACCGGGGTGGTCATACTCGGGGGGGTACGGCGCATCGGCCGCGTGGCTGCCACGGTGGTGCCTGCGATGACCCTGCTCTATGCCCTGGCAGCGTTTTGGGCGATATGGCGCGGCAGGGCGCTGCTGCCCCCCGCAGTGGCGTCCATATTCCGCGGCGCTTTTACCGGCACGGCGGCGCGGGGCGGTTTCGCCGGGGCCACGGTTGCCCTCACGCTGCGGGCCGGCGTGGCCCGCGGGCTGCTGTCCAACGAGGCGGGCCTCGGGAGCTCGCCGATCGCCCACGCGGCGGCGGTTGCCAGCGAGCCGGTCGAAGAAGGCATGGTCGCGATGCTGGCGACATACCTTGACACGCTCTTTATCGGCACGTTGACGGCGATGGTCATCCTGACCTCCGGCGTGTTCGGGACGGGAGCCAACGGCTCGGCGCTGAGCGCATCGGCGTTCCGGACGGCGCTGCCCGGTGCCGGCGACCTGGTCGTGACGTTGGGGCTGGTTTTCTTCGCCTTTACGACCATCATCGGGTGGGCCTACTACGGCGAGCGCTCGGTCGAGTTCCTGTTTGGCGAACGTGCGACCGTTCCATATCGCATACTCTGGACTCTGGTGGTTTTCGTCGGGGCGTCGAGCCAGGTCCGCGCGGTCTGGGCGGCGGCGGACATCATGAACGGCCTCATGGCCCTGCCGAACCTCCTCGGGCTCCTGCTGCTTAGCGGCGCGGTCGCGTCGGCCGCGCGGGCGTACGAAGCCGGGCGGGTCGGCCGGGGTGGCGGTGGGGACGGGGGCGGCCGAACGCAGGGGACGCCGGGCCGCGGCGAGAAGGACGTGACATGGCTAGGCGAGGCTCATCGAATAGAGGAACCAGGCCCAGGCCGCCGGGGCGACGGTCCGCAGGCGACGTGGGGCGGGCGCACCGAGGGCCGCCGGCGGGGCGCGCGCGCGACCCGCTGCCGGCCGGCGTGGTCGCAGATCCCTGGCCGCATCTCCTTTCGGCAACGAAGAAGCAGCTTCACGGCTGGCCGGCCGGCAAGCGCGACTGCACCGCGGAAAGGCTGCTGATCAACCCCTATAACGGCTGCAGTCACGACTGCGGTTTCTGCTATGCCCATGCCATGCCCGGCCGGTTCGCGACCTTTGTCCAGCACGGCGTTGTGACCGTCTGGGAGGGCTTTGACCGCCAGGTGGCGAGCCAGCTGGACTCGTTGCTGGTGGCAGCGTGCGGCTATCTGTCGCCGGTCACGGACCCGTTCCAGCCGGTTGACCGCCGGTACGGCCTCAGCGTGGCCGTCATCCGCGAGTTTGTCCGCCGCGGGCTGCCGGTGGAGTTCGTGACCAAAGCCGCGGTGCCGGACGAGGCTCTCGAAGCGATGCACGGCCACCCCCACTGCTTTGGCCAGGTGTCGCTCATGACTTTGGACGAAAGGCTGCACCGCGCGCTCGCCCCCGGCGCTGCCGGCCCCGGCGTGCTCCTGGACAACCTGCGCCGCATGCGGCAGGCCAGGCTGTACGCGGTGGTCCGGGTGGATCCGGTGGTCCCGGGACTGACCGATGATCCCGACCAGCTGCGGAGGCTGGTGTCCGCGGCGCGCGACGCAGGGGCGGGGCATGTGGTGGCGAGCTGCATGGACATCCCGCTGGCGGCCCGGAAGCGGACGCTCGAACGGCTGGCGCTCGCCGTGCCGGGGCCCGACAGGGCCGCTTTCACGCGGAGGATCGAGGGGCTGTACCGCGAGCGCATCGGCGCCAGCCAGCACGCGGCGCAGGGATACCGGCGCGACCTGTTCGGTTTCCTGCGCGGCGTGGCCGGTGAGGCGGCGATGACGTTTGCGCTGTGCATGGAGTACGCGGTGCCTCGGGTGGGGGCAGGGGCGGGGCAGGAGACGGCGGTGACGGGGACGCGGACGGGTCTTCCGGCCGGCCTCAACCAGGAGTACGCCACCTCACGAAACTGCGAGGGTCTCGACGTGCCGCTATACGTCCGCGGCGGTTTCGATGAGGAGTTTCGGCCCCTGGCGGGCTGCGACGGCGCCTGCCTGTGGTGCGACCGCGAGGTGGCGGCCGCGGTGTGCGGATTGCCAGAGCTCGCTGGGGGCGGGGCGTGGGAGATCGCCGACTACCGGAGGTTTGGGCGCGTGAGGGCGGGGGTTTGAGTTCCGCCCGTCGCGTGATTACTATGGTGCTCAGGAAGGGGGGGTGTCACGGGTCATGGCTTGCTTCATCCGCACTCAGTAGTGAGAGGCTCAGAGGGCTCTACCTGGTTGGCTTGATGCCAGTCCGGCAGCACTATACTGCGCCTTTTTCATTCCACACTGCGGATGAAAGGGTGCATTTCCCGTGTCCTCCAACGACATCAACGCTCGCCTCGATCCGTCAGGGACGGAGCCAGGGCTCACGCAGCATCGCTGTCGGACAGAGGTGCCGACGCCAACTTCTCAGGGCAGCCCTTCAGGTGCCGGTACGTGGAACCGCATCGCTGGCCGCAGCCAAGGAAGCAATCATCTGTGCGCACCGGCAGATGGGCTCAATGACCTGGAGGACTTCGCATTGCGCCGGCAGGAAAGCCCATCCATCTTCTAGCATATAGTCCCATCCTGAAGATGGTTGGTGATTAGGTATGTCCAGAGAGAGAGTTGGGCCGTTCTCATTAACGCTTACCGGGCCAGGGCAGGAGGGATTCGCCAATGACTGCCTGGTTGCGGGGACACGCGAGACGGTGGGGTTCACGTTCTACAGAATCGCGGATTTCGACGTCGAGGCCAGAAAGGTGCAGGGGCAGGTTTCAGCTGTGGTCTGGATGCCGCTGGTCGGCGCCAGGGAGCTGTACCGCCAGCTAGGCGAGGCTCTCAGGCAACTCGAGTTGGCGGGCGAGGGCGAAGTCGTGACGATCGACCACAGGCCCAAGAAGAGGGCGGCGCAGTAACCGGCCGTCGGCAAAGCATAGCTTGGCAGGTGGGGTGGGGGGCGGGTGCAGCGCGGGCATCCGCCCCCCAGCTCCGCTGCAGAAGGCTAGGGAGATTCGGCCATGACGAAGTCAGGGCATCCCTAACCGTATGTGTGAACGTGTTGTTAGGGCCGGAGGAGCTCGACTGACCCGATGAGGATATCCACCACCTCATTGGTGATGTGCTGGGGGCAACTCTCTACGAACGTGGCTTGCCGCGCCGATAGATCAAGTGATTTGGCCTGCTCACACATGATAACGCCTCTAGTCTTGGTCGCCTTGTCGAGGGGGACGTGAAGAGGAAACCCTCTGTCGGTGGTAGTGATCGGGCAGACGATAGCCAAGTTGGTCAATTGATGGAACGTGTTGTTGCTGGCCACCAGCGCCGGTCTCCTGCCCTTTTGCTCATGCCCGGATTGCGGGCTGAAGTCCAGAAGAACGATATCGCCCTGTTGTGGAGCGTACGGTGCTACCATACTTCTTTGCCTGCCGGCTTGCCGGTATCCCATTCCAAAGGCCGGTAGTCTCCCAGGTAGCCTGCAGCTCGCTCACGTAAGGTGAGGTGCTTTTTCGTGGGTACGATCAGCAGGTTTCCGTCGTGGACGATGATTTCGACACGGTCATTCTCCTGCAGACCGGCCTTTTCTAGAGCTGCCTTGGGCAAGCGTACCGCTTGACTGTTTCCCCATTTTTGGATCGTGGTGTACATTGGTTCGCCTCCCGAGGCCAGGATATACGCTGTATCTACTTGATGTCAAGGTGGCTAGGACCAGCATGTCAGCCAATTCTGCTCTCGCCTTTGTGTGAACGCTCACGGGAAAGTTGGCCGGCGTGCCTGACGACTGAAAGTTGGCCACGCTCGCGTTACCCGGTGGGTACCAGGTTCTGATGGTCGCGGTAAAACGACACTCGAAAATGCCTGCCATCCCCGGTGGCCCGGCTCCCGATTCGCGAAACGTTGGCCGGAAAACGACAACCGGCGAGACGGCCGTTTAGCTGGTGCCGAAGGTGGGACTCGAACCCACACGAGGGGCTACCCCACGCGATTTTGAGTCGCGGGATGTGGCGGAGAACGCTTCCTGGTGCAGATGCCCGCCATCTCCCGCAATGGCTCACAACGAAGCCGTTTCTTGGCCTATCCCGCAGGATGCTTTCTCCTCTGCTGTGCTCGTCACGGGCCAGGTCGATCTTGGGCTGTTCCTCGGGGGTAAGGTAGTGGTCAAGGTCCTCGCGGGCCAGGAGCCCCGGCCTTACGCCCCGCCGCCTCCCGCCCACGGCAACCGGTACCGCACAAACGTCGGACCCTCACGTCCCTCGCCGCACGGCGGCCCGTCGCTAACCCAGATCAGCCCGCGCCCGGGGTCGGCGATGAACGCCAGGTCGGTCTGGCCCGCCTCATCGGGCGGCGGCGGTATGTGGCGGCAGACGCTGTAGGGACGATCAAGGTGGTCGCCGAGCACCGCCATCAGGTCCTCCGGCGAGATGCCTCCGCCTGGCGTCCCACCAACCGCCCGCGTCCGGGACAGGAGCCGCAGCAGGCGGCGGGCCCTGGCAAGGCGCACGAAGGTCGACTTGGCGCCGGGCCGTGCCAGCCCCTGGTCGGGCGCGCCGCAGTCGGCCAGGAAGTGGTTGGTGTGGACCAGCAGCCCGTCATTAGCCTCGAGGACGGCCCACCCGCGCGGCGAAAACTCCACATCCAGAGCCTCACCGTCGTTCTCGCCGTAGCTCTGGGCCAGCAGCAGGTTGCTCGATGCCGCCCGAGGCCATTGACTGACCACCCGCAGCGCATCCGACAGATGTGCTTGTTCCAGCGCCTTGCGGCACAGCACGTGAACGGGGATGCCCTCCATGCCGTCCGCCCCGCTGGCGAGCAGGTTGAGGCAGACCACCAGTCCGGTGCGGTTGACCCCGATCTTGCCCACCTGGCCGGCCTCGCAAAACGTGAGCAACTCCTGCCCGTTCTCCAGCTCGATGTGCAGGGCGACGCGGATCGGCATGCAGGCGGCCAGCCAGTCCCAGTTCTGGCCGGCAAGCACGCCGCGCCCGCCGGTGTGCTCGGACAGAATGGCGAACGAAGTGCACTCATCGCTCACTGCACCACCCCAGCCCCCGCCGCCGCCGCTCCCGCCCCCGCCGTCACGACCGTCGGCGCCGCCGGCCCCCTGACGTTGGGGGGCGGGGATCAGCCCGTAGGCGATTTCCGTTCGGGCGTTCAGAGCGACGATGTCCAGCAATTCCTGGCCGCTGCCCTCGGCTATGCCCGCGATTTCGACGGCGATGTCCGGCGTATGCTGCTCCAGCAGCCGCCACACGCCGGCCGCTGCCCGCGCCGCATCCGCCCAGTCCACCCCGGCGAAGCGGCGGAAGTATCCGCGGTAGACGTCAAGCGCCTTGGCGATAAGCTCCGCCGCGCCCCGGCCGTACGCCAGCCCGCGGGCCCGCGCGCCGCCCGTCAAGTGCAGGCAGGGAATGCTCCCGTAGTGCGTTCTCCCCTGATCGTTCATGCGTTTCCGTCCCCCCGCGTCAGACTCCTATCCGCCCTCCGGAAGTCAAAGCGATCGTTCACTCCCCTGTTCGCTGGTGGGCGCGCGCGAGCCTCCCGGACGCCCCAGCAACACTCTGCCATTCCCCGCAAGATTTTCCGGAGGGCTGCCGCGCCCCCAGGGGCAAGGACGGTTGGGAACCGCGACTCGGATTGGCTGGAGCGACGCGCTCATCCGGGTCGCCTTACCACCGGCGTGAGGGGGTGGCTGGTTGTTTGTCCGGCTAGGGCTGACCAATGTCCGCCGAAACCTCTCTCGAAGCATGTTGTCGGTGATCAGCATGGGCGTTGCGGCGGCCGTGCTGACGGGCGTGTTGTTCGTCGCCGCGGGCTACCCGGGCCATGCGTTTCTCCCTCACCGGGTATTCGCCGGCGGCGACATCATGATCTTCCCGCGCAGTCTCTCATTGGCAACCGGCGGTGCGGGCGGCGAAACCGCCGGTTCCGGGGGCGCCGCGCCCGGCGAGCCTGCCTTCATCCGCCTCGAACGGGACTGGATCAGCGAGCTGTATGCGTACTTCCCCGACGCTTTCGACTACGGTGTGCTTGCGAGCGGAGAGCGCCCCTGGTTTGATCTTGACACCATCCTGAACCGTCTTTCCTCCATCGATTTGATCACGGACGTCTACCCGTACTACATCTTGCCTGCCTTCGAGCGCTACTTTGACTACAACCTGGGGTATGAGAAGTCGGCGCTGGCAGCCATCCGCGGCCGCGACATAGACAAGGACCGGGACATGCTCTACCTGCAAGACTACGTCGCCTTCGGGCGCCCCCTGACCGCCGTGGACGAGGGGCGGTACAGGGCTGTTGTCGACGTCGCGCGGGGTACGACGCCCGGGTACGGGGCGCCGGGGCAGTTCGGCGCGTCCGTCGGGGGCAAGCTGGAGCTTGCGCTGCCATCGGTAACCCTGCCGCCGGGCGGCGAGACCGCCCGCTTTAACTGGTCCGATACGCGCAGCTATTCCTTTCAGGTGGTCGGAGGTCTAAGGTTCACGACCGTCGAGGAGCCCCAGCCGCGCTACTACGCCACCCCTCAGGTATCCGTACCGCTGGACGTTTTCCGCTCGATATGGGACCAGGTGACAGGGAGCGCGCCCCTGGCGGTCCCGCAGGTCACGGTATCGGTCCCCAGTCTCGTGACTATCGAAACCTACACCCGCCAACTCCAGGAGTTGCTCCCGGACTGCACGGTCATGAGCGTGCCGGGCGCCGCCGGACTTGGCGCGATGCGCGGCGGGCTGCCTGAGGCCTGGCCCAACTGGCGGCGGGCCGGCACCCAGGGCACCGTCATCGCGGGCCAGGTGATGATGCCCGTCGAGACCCGCTGGGTTGTGCTGGGGCTGACGTGCATGATCGCGGCGCTGGTCGTGGCGTCCAACAGCATGATCATCCTGGCGCAGAGGCGCCGCGAAATCGGCATCTTGCGGGCGGTGGGCGCCAAGCGACGAGACATCATGGTCATGGTGCTGACCGAGATTACCGCCATCAGTTCGTTGGGGGCCGCCCTGGGTTACTCCATCGTTCGGATGGCCGTGGTGTGGCACCAGGTCAGCTCAAGAACCTCGCTGCTCTCTATCGGGGCCTCGGCCGTGGTTGACGGCGCCAAGGTCGCCGGACTCACGGTTCTGTGCGCCATGCTCTTCGGCGTCTTTCCAGCGCTGCGCAGCACTGTGATCACCACGATGGACGTGCTGCGGTCGGAGTAGCAGCCGGCGATGGGAGGGGGAGGCGATAACGTGAGAGGCCGACGCGGATGGCCTGAGAACGAGCCCGAGCTTGGGCCGCGGCCCCGGCTGCGGCTCCGCCCCGGGGCCGGGTCCGGGGCCAGGTCCCCGCAGCCACGTCCTTTGTTGCGGATCGGCCTAACCTCAAGCGCGGCTCTCGGGGAGGCGTCCCGGATCGCCGTCCGCAATCTCGCCAGCCGCAAGCTCAGCAGCCTGTTGCTGGTGCTGCTGATCGGTTTCTCGGTGCTCAGTTACCTCACTACTTCGCTCTTCGCGGCCGAGACGCGCGCCGGACTGGTCGACAGAGTCAGCCTCGGCATGGAGAGGTCGCTGCTGATTCGCCTCAGTAATTGGGGTTACGCCCAGACGAGGTATCTTGACGATCCGCGGAGCGTCGAGGTGCCGCGAACCGAAACGGTTTTCGCCTGCCTCGTGAGCGACGAGCCGGACGGGGAACTGGACAGAATGCGCCGGCACAGCCCGGTGGAGCAGGTTTGGCTTGGACGCCTCGTCACGCTGCAGCTCCCCTGGGGAACGGATGATTTCTTGTCGGTGCAGGAAGCCGCGCCGGTCATGGCCGGGGCGGAGTTCGTGCTCGGGAAGCCGGCGGCCACGCTTCAGGAGATAGCCATTCCGGAGAGCATCGCCGGACTGACAGGCTTGGGCGTTGGCTCAGTTGTGCCCTACCTTGCGACGGACGTGGAAACGGCTGCCCACTCGGAGGGAACACTGACCGTCTCGGGTATCTACCGCCCCGGAGGGCTCTTTTTCCGCGGCGCGCTGGGATGGCTGCCTCCGTCCTATTCGCTCGGATACGTCACGGATACCGCCGCCCACCACCCGCGGATACTCGACAATTTCGAGCCCAATTGCTACCTGGTCGAGCTCAAACCCGGGGCCTCGGAACTGGGTTTCATCGACTGGCTTAAGGAAAGGTGGTACCAGGACAGCCAGGGAGCGTGGCATCTGCACCCACGGTACCCGGCCGTCAGCGTGTGGTCCGACACCGTGGCAGACGAGTTCTTAAGCGAGAGCCTTGCCACGGGGACCACGGAGCTGTCAGGGATCATCGGATTGTCCCTGCTGTTCGTGGGGATCGGGACGCTGACCCTGCTGCTGCTCACCTTCATGGAGCGCCGCCGCGAGGTGGCGATACTCAAGGCCGTCGGCCTTACGGGAGGCAATATCGCCACCATTTTCGCCATGGAGGTCGCCTTTGTGGCGTTGCTGGGCATGGCGGTCGGGCTCGGCGGGGCGGTTATGGTGATGCGCGTTTGGCTGGGGAGAGAAATCAGCCTGGTTCTAGCGCTGCGGGCCGCCGCGATGACCACCGTCGTGCTGTACCTGTCCTCCATGCTGCCGGTGGCCATGGCCCGCTCGGCGACAGTCGCCGAGCTGCTTAGCGGCCAGCGGGTTATCGCGATCTTCCGCTCCCGGGTGAGCGGGGCCGGCGCGGGCGGCGGCCGCCGGGTCCAGGCCTCGGCGCGTGGCACGGGGGCCTGAGAGGCGCAGGGCACAGGGGCCTAGAAGCGCAGGGCACAGGGGCCTAGAGAGACAGGGCCGGGGAGGCGATCAAGATGCGCATGCTGGCAGCCAGGGCGGTCCGGACCCAGATCGGCCTGTGGCTGATCGGACTGGTGGTCGTGGCGGCGGCCTTCGGCGGTGGATACTGGTATTCGCTCGACTCGGTCGCGGCGCGCTATGACACCGTCCTGGCGGAGAACCGGGACATTGTCCGCGTCGTGACCCGTCCCGGCCGTACAGCCGCGGCCCGCGAGGAAACGCTCCGCTTCGGGGTGTCCGGAATCGTTGGCGCCGTGCTCGCCAAGCCGGGTCAGCCGGTCGTGGCTGGAGATCCCCTTGTGCGCCTTGACAGCCCCGCCGCGAAATTGGCCGCCGAGCAGGCATATACCAGTCTTGAGCTGGCCCGCCTCAGGCTTGAGGACATGGTCCGCCAGGCCAACGACCTCGTTGTGACGGCCCCCTTCTCGGGGCGAGTCGCCTCGGTCCCTGCCATATCCGGCGAAACCGTTGCGCGTGGAGCGGTGGCCGCCGTGATCGAGGATCCGGACCGCATGGTGGTCGAGGTGCGGGTGCCTGAGCACCTCGTTGCCGCGATGAAACCCGGACAGCAGGTCCGCCTGGCTTTCCCGACCCTTGCCGGGCGGATCGCCCCGGGCTGGGTCGCCGAGGTTGGGGGCAGCCTCCAGGGACAGGCCGGGTCGGCCTACGGCACGGCTCAAGTGGCGTTCCGCAACCCCGGCGGTGTAGTCGCCGGCACTACAGTGGTCGTCTCGGCGACCGTCGAGGGCTCGGCTCTGCCGGCGCTCGGCCGCGTCGTGCCCGCCGAGGGGCAGGTGCTGGCTGCGCAGGATGCAGCGACCGTGCTGAGCGTCCCGGCAGTCCCGGGCCAGGCGGTCCAGGCCGGCGATCTGCTCGTGGAAATGGAGAACGAGCAGCTATCCATTCAGTGCGAGCAGGCGCTGCTGACCTACAACTCGGCGCGCCAGCGCTACGAGAGTGTCTCGATATACTACACCAACCCCGACGACCCCATGCTGGTCAACTCACGGCTGCAATACCAGCAGGCCAAGCTCAACTACGACCAGCTTGCGGCGCGGGTCGCGGCCCTCCGGGTGACCGCTTCCTGGCCGGGGACCGTCGCCGCGGTCAACGTCAAGGCGGGTGACGTGATCCCTGCGGGCACGGTTGTCGCTCAGCTGGTCCGTAAGGGGTCGTTCATGGTCACAGCCATGGTTCCGACGGCCCGCTTCGCCGGTCTGGGGACGGGGCAAGGGGTGCTGGTCGATCTGCCGGAGCTCGGCGTGTCCGGTGTCGCCGGCACGGTGGTGCGCAAGTCGGGCCAGGCCGCAGGCTCAGGCGCGTCGTCCTCGTTTGAGATCACCGTTGAGGCGCGCTATCCCGCACTGCAGATCCCCTGGCCCGGGACCGTCGCCCGCGTGAACCTCCCCGCGGGGCAGGAAACGTTTGAGGCTTCGGGCTCGGCCAGAGCGGAACAAAGGGAGACGGTACGGTTCGGTGCGTCAGGCACGGTCGCCGCGGTCGCGGTCACCGAGGGCAGCATGGTTACGGAGGGCTCCACCCTCATGACTCTCGCCAACGAATCCTTGATCGCGCCGGCGGCGGTGGTATCCCCCGACGAACCCCTGACCGCGGACAGCGCCCTGCTCGAGTCGATAGCCGGCCCATCGCTGCGCGAGGAAATGCTGCGGACCCGGTCCGCGGAGCTGGCCTACCGGCAGAAACTCACCGAGCTCGCGGCTCTGACCCTGCGGGCGTCGTACAGCGGCACGCTGGCGGACGTCAAGGTCAAGGCCGGGGACGCGGTCGCCGCGGGAACCGCCGGGGCGACCATCGTGGACAACTCAACCCTGGACGTTGTGACTGACATCAGCGAGCTCGACATCGCCAGCATTGCTGTCGGCCAAGAGATGGAGGTCTACTTCGCAGCGGTACCGGATAGCGGTCTTGGCGCCCGGGTGACCGAGATCGGTCTGGAGCCGCGCCAGGCCAGCGAGGGGGCCTTGTACCCGCTGCGGCTGCGGTTGTCCGGTGCAGCGGGCATTCGTGGCGGCATGAACTGCGTCGTGGCGATCGTCACGGACATCCGCCGCAACGTTCTGGCAGTGCCGGTGGAGTGCGTTCAAAGCCGGTTCGGGGCCAAGGCAGTGCGCGTGGTCCTCGACCGTAAGCAGGAAACCTCCGGCACGACAAGCATCCAGCGCGCCCGCGTCTGGAAGGGCGACGTGGAGTGGGCATACGTCGTCACCGGCGTGAGCGATGGCGCGTACGTGGAAATACTCAAGGGCCTGTCAATGTGGTCGGAGGTGGTGGTGCGCGAGCGCGGCGGCGCGGAGCGCGCGACCACTCCTGCCGGCGGCCTGTAGCAGCCCAAGTCGGAAGGCTCGGACGCTCGGGCAGGGTGCGTGCGCCGGTCGGCGCCCCATCTGCTCTGTGGGTGCCAGATTGCGCAATGTCCTGCTTCCTAGGAATCAGCAATGAGCTCGGCAACCAACGACGCGGTAGCGGAGGTCTTGGCGATGAGTCTGCCGGTTATGTTGACATTTGACCTTGACGGCGAAAGTCTGGCGCTCGCGGCCGATCCGGCCAACGCCCGCCGCCCGGGAGTCCTGTCGCAGGGTGCGTATGGTCCGCGCGTGGGCGTGTTCCGCATCCTGGAGTGCCTCGCGCGGCACTCCGTGCCTGCCACCTTCTTCGTGCCCGGCATGATCGTCGAGCGCTATCCCGACGCCGTGGCGGCCATCGCCGCAGCCGGCCATGAGGTAGCCCATCACGGTTATACCCACCTGTCCCCGGCGGATATGGACCCCGCCGAGGAGCTTGCCGAGATGCGCAGGGCGACCGGCCTGATCGTCGCCGCCACCGGCAGGCGCCCCGCGGGCTACCGGTCGCCGTCATGGGACTTCTCACCGCACACCCTTGGGTTTCTGCGCGATGAGGGCTTCGTGTACTCCTCCAACCTCATGGACGACGACCGCGCCTACGTGCACCCAGGGGGCCTCGTCGAGTTGCCCGTGCAGTGGCTGCTTGATGATGCTCCGTTCTTTCTCTTTCGCCCGCCGTACTCGCGCCCCATCAGCCCGCCCGAAGCCGCGCTCGCCACGTGGCTGGCCGAGCTTGACGCGCTCGCGGCCGAGGAAGGGCGCTGCTTCGTTCTTACCATGCACCCGCAGCTGTCAGGGCGCGCATCGCGCGTGGCCCTGCTCGACCGGCTTGTCACGTATGCCAAGGGCATCGCGGGCACGGGGTTTATGCGATGTGCGGACTACGCCCGCGAGGTAAAGGCCGGCTATCGTCCAGCCCCTCAGTCCCTTGCCAGGACCACCATGCGGTGATAATGCCCCACTGGACGCTGCACATCACGCCCGCGGGGGTTGAGTATGAGTCCATCGCCACGCGGCTTCGCGGAGGGAGCCTGGCAATAGCCAATCAGGATCTCGCCTCGCGCCCAGGCCGCGGCCATGAGCTCCGCCCAGGAAACCTCCTCACGGGCTTCCGGCATGTAGGATTCAGACTGCCGAACATATATCTCTGCCCCATCCGGACCAAGGAGCTGGCGAAAGACCGAGGCTCGCAACGGATCCTTGACCAACTGGACCATGTAGTTGCTGGTCAATTCCGGCGTGACGAGGATGTCCCCCACGTCCATGTTGGCCGCCAATTGCCAGTTGCGCTGGTCTAGTAGCTCAGTCACGATGATCGGCTGGTGGAGGCGGTCATCGCACACCGAGCGGATCGCCGACATCTGGGCTAGCATGGAGGTATCATGCTGTTCTCGACTACGCTCATCAGAGCTGATCACGATTGTGTCGAAACCAGCAACCAGTTCGCGAAGGGTTTCCTCGGCGAGGAATTCGAGTCCGCCAGGGTTGATCTGTGAAATCTCAATGGGGTGATCGGGTGCAGCTTCAGGACTCTCGGCGGCGGCCACCCGGCTTCCCGCCGGCAGGTAGCGTACGAGATCAGTAAGCACGGCGCGCGCCTCGGTACCGGTTCCAACCAGCCATACCGACCGCGGTGAACTCTCAATCGATGCCGCTCGAGTGGACGGTGCGGTAACCGGCAAAGCAGGCCGGTAGCGGACACCTTCCCTCGCCGCCGCGACAACCACAAGCCGGTCGTCTGGCGACAGGGACACCTGCCTTTCTTCAGCCAATGGATTCAGGACAAGCTCAGTTCCCCGGAAGTACCCCACCAGAGTGCCGCGGTCCAGGCCCCAGAAAGCCTGCTCAAAGGTGGTCCCCGGCGGCACCGCCACTTTGGCTGCCGGGATGCAATACAGCTCGTTGCTGGGTTGGACGTTGGGAGCAATGGCCTCACCGCCATAGGACAGCAGGTCGCGGTAGACGGCGGCGAGCCCGGGCTGCCACGCGCATTGGGCAATGATCTTGACCAGGACACTCAGGATGTGGACGGTGGTGGTGCTCATCTGCCATTGCCCTGAAAGACGGGTCACCAAACGCCCGGTGTGCAGGAGCCTGTGTCCGACGAGAACGATCGGCTTTACCCTGGCCCCCGCCACCGCCTGGCTGCAGGCCAAGGCTGCCCGCAGCACATAGCCGTCTATCGCGCTCTCCTCTTCGGCCAGCTCGCCGATGATGATGACGTCACGGGCGGCCGGGAGGTTTACCCGCTGCAGGTCGAGCACCGAATCAATGGCGCCGGTGCGGCAGATGGTCTGGTGGGCCCGGTGCGACCGGCAGTGCTTGCTGATCTGCTGCTCCATCGCGTCCTTGCCGGCGCTTGACAAGACAACAACCGCGCTTCGCGTTCCGCCTTCGTCCTCGGAGTGAAGCAGGTCAAGGATGGAGTAGACCGTCTCGTTCCAGCCGAGGATGACCGTGTGGCCGCGGTCAAGGACATGAGTCGCGCCGGCCCGGATCGCCCGGAGCCGTTCGCTGACCGCTGTACCGATCATGCTCACCAGGAAACCGAAAACGAACCACTGCGTCAACGTGAGGGCGGTATTGACCAGGAGCATCGCTGTGCCGGCCTCGCCCGAAAGCTGGTCAAGCCCGGTTACCTTGCTCCAGGCGTTCCAGAAGTTCGCAAGCCACCCACCCGGCGAGCCGATCAGCGTCAGCAGGGCCGCACCCATTGAGATGAACACCATAACCAACAGGCACAGGGCAAAGAGCTGCCGTCGCGGGGAGCGCAAAACCCGGTCGGTCCAATAGAGCAGGACGTCGCGGCTCTTCCGCGTGGGCATGGCCATCCCCCCAGCTTATAGCCGGGACCACTTGCGGCAGCAAGCGTCTCCGGGCGAGTCGAGGCGAGCGTTCTTTGCCCGCAACCCTGGCCCCTGCCATCCCGGCCTATCAGCTTCGCGCTTGAGGACGGCTGTCTCGGAACGGTCCCAGGAGCATCTCTGTCCCATCTATCCCGTAAGGCAAAGCCCGGCACCGCGGTGCCGGGCTTCCAGGTCTCCGCAGGTTATGCGCGTCGTCTCTCGTCCGGCGTCTTCTGCCGGGGGCGGCCGTGGCTCAGTTCGTCAGCGCTATCGGTATAGCCCTTCGATGGCCTGCCGCTGTTCGGCGAGCTGCTTATCGTTGAGCCACTTGCCCTCCTTGAGCAGACCCAGCCCTTCCATCGCCAGGGCCTTGTAGCCCGGGTCCGCGAGGACGTTGAAGTCGCCGGCGACCTCGTTGACCGCGGCGGCGACGCTTGCGCTCTGGGCGTCGGGGACCGACGCCTCAAACGCGGATGCCAGGGCTCGGCCCAGTACCTGCTCGTAGCGAGGCGACCGCGGCTCACCGGGGAGGGTCATCGCGCCGATGAGCCCGGTAACAAACTGCCCCACGCTGCGTGAACGCTTGAGCGCGAGGGGAACGATGATGACGTACCGCGACCGCTGGCCCTCCAGCCGGGCCGCGTACACCGGAACCGCGAACTCCACCATCCCCGCGTGTTCCGGGGCCGCCATCTCGAACGTCAGTCCGAAGAGCTCGGCCGCCGCCTCGCGGTCCCTCTGGGCTGCGCTTCCGGCCGCCGCCAGGAGGTCCTTGAGCACATTGCGCAGCTTATCTTCGCTTTCCCTGACAGACTGGACCTCGCGGTCTCTGGCCTTGATGAGGGTGTTGAGCTTATCGTTTTCGGCGTTGATGAGCTCGCGGAAATGGTCGCGCGCCTGCCGCATCGTCGTCTCGCGCTCGCGGGTTACCGCGTCGAGGCTGCGCTGGGCTTGCTGTTTGGCCTTTCTGGAGTCAGCCAGCTGCGGTTCGTACTCCTTGCCCAGATCCCGGAAACGTCCCTCCTCGTTCTGCGCCTTCATGAGCTCGGCCTCAAGCGATGCCAGGGTTCCGGAGTACTGGGCGCTGATGGCGGTGAGGCGGTCTTCGAGATTACCCTGGTGCCCAAGGACGATCTCCTCAACCTGCGGCTTGAGGACCTCGAGCTGAGCGTTGAAGTTGGCCGCGATCCGGTCGCGCGCCTGAGCGAGTTCCGGGGGATAGGTCTCGGCCTCCTGGGACAGCGCCCGCGCCTTCTCGTCGACTTTGCCCGCCTGGGCCAGGTAGGCCCGCACGCGCTCGTCGATTTCCATCGCCACGCGCTCGGCCTCTTCGGCGCTGAGCCTGCGGGGCAGCTCGACGCCGGCCCATTCCGGCTCAGGGAGCTCGCCGTAGTGACGGGCCAGGTCCTGCGCCAACTGCTTATGCCCGGATATGAACCCTGTGATATCGTCGCCCGTCGCGCCCCGGCGGACAAGATTGGTCAGCGTGCCCAGGAGAGGCTTGCGCGCCTGCTTGAAGCCGTCGCGTTGCCGTCCCAGCGCCAGGATGAAGTCGTCAACCGGGAGCCTTGTGCCAAAGCCGGGCATGTCGTCGAGCCCTTCGCGCGCCTGAAACGGCGGGATGGCCGAACCGATCATCCCGGTCTGGTCAAACAGCACAAACCGGACCGGCTGGGGGGCAGATGCGTCAGTTGTGCCGGCCTCCGGCGAGGCCGCCGCCGGCAGGCTGATTGGAACAGCAAGCATCGGCCAGGTCAGACGCGATACCCACTGGACTCGTTCGGTGGCCTTGCGGGTCAGGACGAACCCGGTCCCTTTGCCGCGCCGGCTCTCCACCGTGAGCAGCACGGTGGCTGCCTCGAGCGCTCTCGGAGTCGGGCCCCCGCCTTCTACATAACTGGCAAACGGAAGGACTCTCATCTCGCACCCCCTCTTTCTACGGATGAGGCTTCGGCAAGAGAGGGACGCATCCTGCAGGGCATAGTCACGAGCGGCTCTCGCCCGGCGGGCCGGGGCCTTCCGGAACGGCCTTGCCTCCCGAAAGCCTGACCCTGACAGCACCGCCCGTGAGCTCGACCGAGTCGACGCTAAGCCCGCCGGGCAGGATACGTCCGAGGTCCACGCAAACCACGCCGTGCTTGGCATCGACCGTCGCCATCGCACCAGCGGGAATCCTGGAAGCAGCGAGACGGAGCAGCCAGTCTGCCGGCAACGGAAGGCCGCCCAAACGGAGCCGTGACACCCTCAGCTCAAGGGTGTTGCCCGTGACCGACGGGCGCACGGTGAAGCTCAGCCCAAGCCGTGCCGCAAAGAGCAATGGTCCTGAGACGTCCATGGCATGCATGTCTCCCTTCCTGGATGCGGCTGTTTGACATCCGTGGTGCCGGTACTAGTGTGGCCGCTGCGGCGCAACGCCATGGGGCAGGGGTCCCCTGCACTCGGGCGTCCCACAGGTATAGGCCGCACCGGAGGCGAAAAGCCGACTGTCAACCCTGATTCCATTTCAAGGGGCAAGGAGGAGTACCCCGTGCCCGAGTTCTCCGAACGCAGGCCCGAGCTGTTCATGGACCCTGATGTCGACGCCGCACGGCGTTTCTTTCGTGACAAGCCCCGCCGGATGGAGAACAAAGTCACGACCGTGGCCGAGGCGGTCCGCCGATACGTGACCGATGGCTGCTATATCGCGGTTGGCGGTTTCGGCACCAACCGGATTCCGACCGCGCTGCTCCACGAGATCCTGCGGCAGGGGCGCAAGGGGCTCGGCCTGTCTGGCCACACCGCGACGCATGACTGCCAGATTCTCGCCGCGGGTGAGGCGTTTGACCGGTGCGACGTGGCCTATGTCATCGGCCTTGAGGCCCGAGGACTGTCCCGCTCGGCTCGCCGCCTGTTCGAGACCGGCCGCCTGCGCGTCACGGAGTGGTCCAACGCCGCGCTGGCCTGGCGCTACCAGGCGGCGGCGATGGGCATCCCGTTCATGCCCGCCCGAGTGATGCTCGGGTCCGACACCGGGCTACGCTCGGCTGCCGCCGAAATAACCTGTCCGTTTACCGGCATCAAGCTTCTGGCCCTGCCTGCCCTGTATCCCGACGTGGCGCTCGTTCACGTGCACCGGTCCGACGTCTACGGCAACTGCCAGATTGATGGGATAAGTGTTTCCGACCTTGACGTCGCCAGGGCGGCACGTCGCCTTATCGTCACGTGCGAACGGCTGGTGCCGACCGAGGAAATCCGCCGCGACCCGACACGGACTGCCATCCCGTACTATCTGGTCGACGCGGTGTCGGAGGTTCCGTACGGCAGCTATCCCGGAAACATGCCGTACGAGTACTTCTCGGACGAAGACCACCTGCGGCGGTGGCTTGAGGCCGAGGAGGACCCCGTACGGCTTTGTGAGTTCGTGCGACGGCACATCCTCGACACGCCTGACTTTACGGCCTATTTGGAGCTGTGCGGCGGGCTGGAGCGCATGCGGCAGCTGCGGCTGCGCGAGCTGCTTATCCCGGAGAACGTGTCCCCCGCGCCCGCCGCGCCCGCCGCGCCCGCCGTTCCGGCCCAAGGAGGCGATCGCTGATGTCCCCGGCAACTCAGCCGCAACCGTCGTATAGCCCGATGGAACTGATGATCACCGTAGCCGCCCGCTACCTCGAGGACGGCGCCACCGTCGTCGTGGGCACGGGGGCGCCCTGCGCGGCGGCGATGCTTGCCCAGAGGCTCAACTCCCCCAACCTGATGGTCATGTTCGAGGCCGGCGGGATCGGGCCGCAGCTGCCGTCGATGCCGATATCCGTGGGGGACTCAAGGACGTTTTACCGTGGGGTCGCCGCCTCGAGCATGCCGGAGATCATGGGCATGTGCCAGCGGGGGATGGTCGACTACTGCTTTCTGGGCGGGGCCCAGGTTGACCCGTACGGCAATCTCAATTCGACCGTCATCGGTCCCTACGAGCGGCCAAAGGTGCGCTTCCCCGGCTCCGGCGGCGCCAACGACCTCGCCTCGCTGTGCTGGCGCACCATGATGCTCACCCCCCAGGACCGGCGGCGTTTCGTGCCGCGGGTCGATTTCGTCACCACGCCGGGGTATCTGACCGGCCCCGGCGCGCGCGAGGCCGCCGGTCTGCCGCCCGGCACCGGGCCCTATAAAGTTATCACCAACCTGTGCGTCATCGGCTTCGACGAGGCCACCAAACTCATGAGGGTGGAAAGCCTGCATCCCGGCATCAGCCGGGCCGACGTGGAGGCCAACACGGGGTTTGAACTGCTCTGGGCCGACGGGCTGGCCGATACCGCGCCGCCGACGCGCGACGAACTGCGCGTCCTGCGCGAGGAGGTCGACCCGCTGCGGTATATCATCGGACGGGCGTAGCCGGCCGCGCCAGCGGTCTTGGGAGGTTGGAACCGGGATGACAACAGACGATACCAGGTCCAAGACGCTGACGCAGCGCTCCGCCGACGCCCGGCATGAGCCGGTCATCGTTTCGGCATGCCGGACCGCTGTCGGGGGACTGGGCGGTGCGCTGTCCGCTTTCCCGGCCTGGCGCCTTGGGGAGACCGTGATCCGCGAAGCCCTGCGCCGCGCCGGTGTCGCGCCGGCAGCCGTGGATGAAGTGATCATGGGCAACGTCCTGACGGCGGGGCAGGGGCAGGGGCCGGCACGACAGGCGGCCCTGGCGGCGGGCGTGCCCGTCGGCGTGCCCGCGACGACCATCAACATGGTCTGTGGGTCGGGTCTGCGGGCGGTAGCCATGGCGGCCCAGGCGGTGCGTCTCGGCGAGGCCTCCGTCGTCGTCGCCGGGGGCATGGAGAGCATGAGCCAGGCACCTTACCTGTTGCCCCAGGCCCGTGCGGGCTACCGCCTCGGCAACGGCCCGCTGCTCGACTCCCTGGTCCATGACGGGCTCTGGTGCAGCATCGGCGATACGCACATGGGCATCACCGCCGAAAACCTCGCCCAGAGGTACGCCATCAGCCGGGAGGAGCAGGACCGTTTCGCGGTCCAGAGCCACAACCGGGCTGAGGCGGCGATCGCGGCCGGCCGGTTTGCGGCTGAAATCGTCCCGGTTCCCATCCCGCAACGCAAGGGACCGCCGGCCGAGTTCAAGCAGGACGAACACGTCCGGATGGGCAGCACGCTGGAGGCCGTGGCGCGGCTCAGGCCGGCATTCAGGCCCGAGGCCGAGGGCGGCACGGTCACGGCGGGCAACGCCAGCGGGATCAACGACGGGGCGGCGGCGCTGGTCGTCACGAGCCGGGCCCGGGCCGGCGAACTGGGGCTCAAGCCCCTGGCCACCATCCTGGGCTACGCCGCAGCCGGAGTTGAGCCCTCGGTGATGGGAATCGGCCCGGTGGACGCCGTGCGCACGGCCCTGAAGCGAGCGGGGGCTAAGCTGGAGGACATCGAGCTCGCCGAGCTCAACGAGGCGTTCGCGGCGCAGGCGCTGGCGGTGCTGCGCGAGCTGCCGCTGGATCCGGCCATCGTCAACGTCAACGGCGGGGCGATCGCGCTCGGCCACCCGATCGGGGCTTCGGGTGCCAGGATCCTGGTCACCCTGCTGTACGAGATGGAGCGGCGTGGCGCAGCGCTCGGCCTTGCGGGTCTCTGCATCGGCGGCGGGATGGGCATGGCGATGGTGGTGCGCCGGTAGGGAGGGGCGGTGTCTGAGATGGCTAACCGCTGGCTGACTCGACTGCAGTCGTGCCTCGGGGAGACAGTGGGACCCGAGACAGCCGCCCGCCTGCTTGGCGATTGCCCGCAGCTCGCGCCCGGGGCGACCCCCAAGGCCAAGGCGGCCTGGACCAGGGACGTTGTGGCAAGACTGGACGCCGGCTTGGACGCTGAAACCAGGACCGGTGTGCTGCTTCGTTGCGGCCGCCGTGGCATCTCCGCGGACAGGGTTCGCCGCGCCCGGAAACTCGC